>CAVWKV010000001.1:0-17083 GCA_963755265.1 uncultured Methanomassiliicoccales archaeon
CGAAGATAATGGATGGAGTAATAACATTTTTCCCGGAATCAGTATCGGCGATGATGGTAATGATTATCTACCATCGAAATCCCTTGTTCGATTCGTTATGGCAGCGATGAACGATTGGGACTGGCAATTGTATCCAAAGACCGAGACGTTCCTGTCCGGGTTGGTCCGGTCGTTCCTTGACGTGAACGACTCTGCCGACCTTTTACGGGGAGAGATTGAGGGCTTCTCCTCCACCAGATTCATCGATTGGGTGGATAGCATGGAGGCGCCCAACGGAACCCCCATAAAGGAAAACCTGTTGCAGCTGGGTTATGTTAGGGAGCCAAAGATAAGCGCTGCCGGTGATGTCTACCTACATCCAGGGGCGTTCTTTCCTATAGTGCTGCGTGCGGACAAGACGTACAGACTATCCATAAAGGTAGAGGACCTGGAGCGATTCTTGGTCACTAACCATCTTGGCCGCAGGAAGATCGATGGAGAGCGGAACGGACCTTTACGATCAGTCGAACTGAACAGGCAGGAAGATCGCATTCTATGCGCGGTTGAAAGGCACGGTAGCAGATCGTTCAACAATGACCCGACGTCTGATGTCGAGGAATACATGAAGGCATTGCATATCTTGTCCTCCCGGAACAGGGCATTCCCGGACGATATGAAAGGGATGGAGAGTTTGAAAGACGATATCATGGCTCTCACAGACAGACTGGCCGGACCCCGGGTGGCGGACGCTTTCTTCCGTGCCGAAAGAGCCTATTGGCAATCGAAGAACCATGCCGGCCAGATTCAACACGGTCGACAGGAAGTGCTGGGTCTCGGTTGGGGTAATCATGACCATCATACTTTTCGCTGTTCCAGAGAAAACTTCGGCAGGGTGATCGCCATCTTCGAGGAGATGGGGCTGATCCATCGAGAACGGTTCTTTGCCGGAACAGAGGCTGGATGGGGGGCCCAGGTCATGGAACAGCCGGATTCAGGTCTGGTCGTCTTTGCGGACGTGGACCTGGGGCCGAAAGAAGCCCACACCGACTTCGTTGTCCATGAGCTAGAGCCGCTGGAGAAAATGGGCACAGTAGGTTTGTGGGTCGGATTGCACGGCGAGAGCGTCCTAAACGCGGGAATGCACCATCTAGCCATAGGATCGGACTTCGAAGGAATGCGCGAGGCCCTAAGGGCTAGAGAAGTCGTTTCCATGAACCCATTTTCTAATTTCGGTTTCCTCAAGCAGTCGTTCACGGAAGCAGAACGCTGGATCCCACCGAAGGAACGTGTGAACCGACTTGTCGAGGCGAAGTCAATCCCGGAGGCGCAGGCATCTAAATTCCTCGAGCACGGGACAGTAGGAAGCCATCTGGAGATCATCCAGCGGAACAGCGGCTTCAAGGGGTTCAACCAGAGTTCTGTTAGCGCCATCATCCGAATGACCGACCCCAGGAAACGTTCGGGGATTGGAGCGTAGGGGGAGACCATATTGTACGATGCTCTGTCGATAAAGGGCCAAGTGATATCGGACGAAAGGCAACTGGAGCGATATAGCAGTGACCTCAGCCATTACCATATGCGGCCCAGATTGGTCGCCGTGCCGTTGGATGAGCACGACGTCATGGTGGCGGTAGATTACGCCGTAGGGTCGGGTATCGCAATAACCCCCCGCGGGGCTGGTTCTAACCTTTCCGGCTCGGCAATGGGCGATGGTCTTATCATCCTTACGCGAGAGATGGACAGGTTCATCAGGAAGGATGGAAACATTTACGCATGCCAGCCGGGGATTGTGTTCAACGGTCTGGATAAATTGGCCAGAGGGGATGGGTTCTTCATCCCCTACGATCCAAGCTCTAGGGCGTTCTGCACAATTGGTGGGAACGTCGGGACCCGGGCGAGCGGCATCCGCTCATTGAAATACGGTAGCACGGACAATTGCCTTGATTCAATCCGGTTCGTCAGTCCGGTGTTCGGAGTGGTTGATACGGCGAAGGAACTGCCGCACGAGCTAAGATTGGCGCTGGACGACATTTCGGCACGCTTCCGCGAGGATGAGGAGATGCTGTTGCTGATGGAGAGCCGCGCTGGTCTCAAATCCAGCAGTGGGTATAACCTGGGCGCTTTTCTTGAGGAGAAAGGGGTAAACCGGATCGCCGCTCACCTGATGGTGGGCTCTGTGGGGACGCTTGGGATATTCACCGAGATCCGCCTTAAACTAAGGCCATTGTACAAGGAAAGGATGCTTTTCCTGGCCTTCTTCGACTCCCTGCCGAACGCAGTCCGCAAGATGCTTCCCGCGAGGCCGTTCGGTCCTTCTGGTTTTGAACTGCTCGACTCTTTCGGGGTTAAGAACATGTCCGCCCTGATTCCCGTCCCGTCTGAGGCGAATGCGGTGGTCATGATCGAGTTCGATGAAGCACTGGGTGAAGCTGAATCGAAGATGACAGAGCTGCTCAAGAGTACTGGGAGCAAGAACCTAGTCTTTCGAGACCAGGCGATGATCGAAAATATCTGGTCTGTCAGAGAGAGCAACCTACTGCGGATCAAGCATGAGCTGGAGCGACCTGAACTCAAGTTCCTGTCATTCATCGATGACCTGGCAGTTCATCCAGACCGGCTGCCTGACCTGATCGAACAGCTAGATTCCATCTTCAAGGAGGAGAAAGTGCAGGTGATCATGTACGGCCATATAGGCGAGGGGAACCTGCATGTCCGGCCATACATCCACAAGGAGGGTTGGGAAGAGGTCACGAAACACTTGGCCGAAAGATGTTTCCGGGCGGTGCTGGAGAACGATGGGACCATCACCGGTGAGCATGGCATGGGAAGGAACCGGTCGAAGTACCTGTTCGACGAGTGGGGCAAGAAAGCCTGTACGTATTTCCATGAGATCAAACGGATATTCGATCCAGAGGGCCTGATGAACCCCGGAGTGGTGTTCACGGAGAGCGACCTAACGGAACATCTCCGATTCTGAATCGGAACCTCATCAATTCCGACCTCTTTGTCGAGGCGGACATGCTGGGGATTATCAAATAGCGTAACTCATAGGATAACATTATTATTCGCCAATAATCTTCGAACAATATCGGAGCATCACGGCATTGCCATTTTCTGACCTCATAAAAAGCCGGACCAAGACCATCTTCTTGATCCTCATCATTGCTGGGATAGCTGTGACAATCTCCTCGCTGGCCATGGCCTTCACGATCAATCCTGGAGATGCCATGGACCTTTATATGGTGGAATCGGCGGGCATGAGCTTGGGCATAGTCATGTTGTGCCTCGGCATCATCCTCATGAAGAACGGTAATGATATCTTGGGCACGGACATCACCGAACTGGAAAAGCAACAGGCACATGAAGAGATGCATGACCAGGTAATGGCGGAGATGCGCCTTTCCCAGAAGGACTTGGAGATACAGAAAACGGTCCAAGAGTCTAACGACGATTTGTTCAAGTGATGCCTTTGGACCGTCAACTTTAGGAAGACCCTAATCGGACTAGCCATCATATCGCTACAATGGTTCTCTATGTCCCCGAAATGATCATTGATCTGCAGGGTTGCATTCAGATCATAGGTCTGAATGCGCCTAGCTCTTAAGAAAATGGCTTGGCGTCTCGGGATTGGGTGAGAAGCACGCTTCCGATATTTCTCCCAGCTCTACATTCATTTCGGATGTTGTTGACCTGATCAGGTCGGACAACGATTCCTTGAGCTCCTTAGGTGATGCGGAGACCCTGGCATTCAGGACCAGCCTTCCATCGGTCTTAAGATACCTTCCGCCCCTTATCCCATCGGTCTGTATGGAGTCCATGACCAGGCTCATCTTGACCGCCACTTCCTTTGACTCGACCAACACTTTGACATGAGCGATCGACTCGCTGCCGAATCGGACCGAGACCTTCGTCAGAAGCGATTTGATGAAAGCGTAAAGATCGACTGGGGTTGAGATATGTAAGCTTGCTGAGGCGTTATACCATCCCATAGATGCCTTCTCCATTGCGAACATGCGGTTGTCGACCAGGAGTGCGGCCTTATTGCTCATTCTGTCCGAAAGAACGACATCGACGATCTGGCTTAAATTGATCCGGGATTTGGCCGAATATGCCATCACGATGGCGTCGGGAACTTCCAGTTTCACGAGCCTGACAGCCTCTGTGATCTGTTCGTCGGTCAATAGATCGGCCTTTGAGATCAGGACATATTCTGCCTCGTGGACCTGGTGGGATGGAATTATTTTGCCTGCACCCAACCCGAAACCTTGTGTTTTCGCCAATAGATCGGATATTCTCGTCCCGTCGAGGACCACGAGAAGAGGAGCAACCTCGAACTCCTCGGGGTACATGGTTCTCAGTGGAGCAATGACGGAGGCGAGAACGTTCGTCGAGGTTCCGATTGGTTCCGCAATAATTATGTCAGGCCTCCCCGTCTGCACCAAAGTCCGGGCGTTATTGACGAAATTCTCGAAGTTGGAACAGAAACAACCACCCATCACATCCATGACATCGAATCCGGCGTTCCTGACGAATTCAGTGTCAACCAAGACATTTCCCTGATCGTTAGTGATAATGGCCACGGACATGTCGTGCTTTTCCTTAAGCTCCCGGGCCATAGCGACGGCCAAAGTGGTTTTTCCTGCTCCCAGGTAACCACCCAAGATGACAAATCTGGTCCGGATGGCTGCTCTTGACGTCATGGACAAGTGTATCCCGCCAGGTTAGTTATGCTTTGCTCAGGACCCTATGGTGAGCTGAGGTCGAATCGCACCGAACTAAAAAGACAAAGAAGAACGACAGAGAAGATGCTGTCCATTTATAGAAGCCAGACTTGTTATTGCCAGTTAAATCGACAAAGACAAAACTTTTTAAATGGAGGCGCAATGGCAGCGGCATGATCATCAGGGCCGATTCCATCTCACGCGCCTTCAACGCCAAGGAAGTGCTGCGCTCGGCCACTTTGCAGATCAATGAGGGCGATCGGGTCGGGCTCGTAGGAAGGAACGGTGCCGGCAAGACCACACTTCTGAAGATACTCATGGGAGAGCTCAAACCGGATACTGGCGAGATCACGATAAGGGCAAAGAAGATGTGTTATCTATCGCAGTTTGCGCAAGAGGGGGGTCCGGACAAAGTTGAGGACCTCTTGAACAGCACCTCCACCTCGACCATGCAGGAAAAGAGGATGGCCGAATTGGAGAAGATGATGGTCGATGGACCCGAGAGCGGGGGCTTGGACTGGGATTCGCTCATGGAGGAGTACAACTCCCTGCACGAAGAGATGGCTAGGTCCGGCTCGAAAGGTTCCGGGGCCAAGACTAAGGAGGCACTGATCTCTGTCGGTCTGGAGCATATGACCGAAGGCCTCATGTCAGAAATGAGCGGCGGTGAGCGAACCAAAGCCCGGATCGCCCAGATATTGATGCAAG
Organism: uncultured Methanomassiliicoccales archaeon; assembly: GCA_963755265.1. GTDB lineage: Archaea > Thermoplasmatota > Thermoplasmata > Methanomassiliicoccales > UBA472 > DASXVU01. The sequence continues at coordinate 5,409 of CAVWKV010000001.1, forward strand.
CCGAGGATGCAGACCTGATCATCCTGGACGAGCCGACGAGCCATCTCGATATCGATACCGTTGAGTGGCTCGAGGACTATCTTATGAACATCGGGTCGGGACTGCTCATCGTTTCCCATGACCGCTATTTCATGGACCGGGTAGCGAACCAGATCGTCGAACTCGAAGAGGGCGTCACCAACCAGTACTATGGCAATTACTCACAGTTCGTGGAGAAGAAGGAATTGGAGTATGAACGGCTCAAGACCGCGGCGGAGAAGTACAACGTGGAGAAGGAACGGCTGGAGAAGATGGCGGAACAGCAGCACGCCCGACTTTGGTTCTCTTCCACGCACAAGACCACACTCAAACGAGTGGACCGGATGGAAAAGGTAGATCCTCCACGCGAGGAGCGTGACATAAAAATGAGGATCGAAAGTGCCAGCCGGGGTGGGCGCGAAGCGATCCGCGCAAAGAGCGTGACGATCGAGCTGGGGGGCAGGAAGATCATCGACTCACTAGACCTGAACATCGAGGTCGGGGACAAGGTCGGCATCATCGGCCCCAACGGCTGCGGGAAAACAACATTGCTCCGGGCTGTTATGGGAGAGATAGAACATGAGGGCGAATTATGGGTCGCTCCCGGCGCCAAGATCGGTTACTTTGCCCAAGGCCATGATCACCTGAACCCCGACATCAGTGCGGAACAACAACTGCTGCTGGACCTTGGTCCGGATGAGAGGCTGAAGGCGAGGAGCCTGCTCGCCAGGCAAATGATCACTGGGTACGATACTAACCGTCCGATCAACACTCTCTCCGGAGGGGAGAGGGCCAAGGTAGCCTTGGCTTCGCTGATAGCCGAACGCCGGAACCTGTTAGTTCTAGATGAGCCGACCAACTATCTGGACATACCATCGAAGAACGCAGTCGAATCGGCACTGGCCGATTATACCGGTACAATGGTGGTCGTGACCCACGACCGTTATTTCTTGGACGCTGTCTGCAACAAGATAGCCGAGATACGGGATGGTAAGGCCAGGGTATTCCCTGGAACATACACGGAGATGAAAGGCTCGAAGACATTCCATGAGGTTGTGGTCGAAGAGGCTGAATTCTACAAGGTATTGTCCTCATTCACAGAATGGACCACAAAGAGAAACTTCAAACCCGGGGACAAGGTCTCGGTCGCGCCAAGCGAGATGCCGCTGTTCAGATGGGCATTGGACAACGGAAAGCTAAAAAAGGTTCAGGGAACGGAGAAGAAGAAGGTTCAGTTGTGATATTGACAGGCCTATTCGGACAATACTTATATTATACCATATTTTAATATATTTTTGCGATGGGACGCACGGCTAAGCCTCAATCTCAAAAACTGCCATTGAGGACTGTACGATTAAAATAGGGACAAAATAGTCGATTAACGAAGATTCGAAATGAACTTCGGGTCCGGGAGCTAGATGTTCGACATACTGGTCGTAGATGACGAGGAAGGCATTCTCGAGGCGACCAAAGACTATCTTGTCCTGACCGGCACTTTTAGGATAGACACCGCGACCTCCGCCAAAGAAGGTCTGGATCTGATAGGTCACAAGCAGTATGACGTGATTGTATCCGATTACCAGATGAATGAGATGAACGGCATCGAATTCCTCAAGACATTGAGGAAGAGCGGTAATCGGGTCCCTTTCATCCTTTTCACCGGCAGCGGCCACAAGGAGGTGGCATTGGAAGCATTGAACTGTGGCGCTAACTTCCTCGTGATAAAGAACGGAGAGAAGAACGACTCCAGCATGGCCGAGCTTGTAATGGCCGTGAAGGCGATGACCGAGCGCCGCATGGAGGAGATCGCGCTCAAGCGCAGCCTGGAAAGGTTCAAGCGCATCTACGGTGAACTTCCGGTCGGAATAGAGATCTTTGACAAGAACGGGATCCTCTCAGACCTCAATGACGCCGCGCTTACGATATTGGGCGTCTCTGACCCAAACATGATAAAGGGATTGAACCTCTTCCACGACCTTGAGCTCTCTGACGAGGCAAAGCGCCGCATCAGGCGGGGCGAATCGATAATTCACAGTTCCACCATTGACTTGGACGTATTAAGGAGCGTTCATGGGGTGCTTTCCAATCGGACCGGTTTGATATATGTAGAACGCATGATAACCCCGTTGGCTGGAACAGGCCCTTCCAATGACGGATTCTTCATGCAGATCAGAGAGATCACCGAAAGGAAACACGAAGAAGCGCAATTGCGGTATCAGGCCTACCTGATGGAGAACGTGCATGACGCCATCATAGCCACCGACAGCGACCACATCATAAATTCTTGGAACGCGGCGGCCGAACGAATATTCGGATGGGGATCGGAAGAGGTTCTGGGCAGAAGCGCGTTAGAGATCCTGAACACGCACCGCCAGGAGGAGGCCAAAGAGCAGTTGTTCTCCCGCCTGGAGTCCGAAGGAAGCCTAGTCGCCGAAGTGCTTCAGACACGTAAGGACGGCATGGAAATCGACATGGAGATGACCATCATCGCCCTTAAGAACCGAAGTGATCGGGTGACTGGGTATGTAGGCGTTTTCCGGGAGATTGCCGAGAGGATCAAAGCACGCAAAGACAAGGAGCACTCCTTCTCATTGCTGAAAGCGACACTGGAATCGACAGCTGACGGCATCATCGTGATCGACGTGGAAGGGAGGATGACCGCCCATAATGATAAGTTCCTGGAGATGTGGGGGATCCCGTCGGGGATGGCCACTGAATGGACCGAGCCAGACATGCTTGGCATTGCGGTCAAGCAGGTGCGGGACCCGGTCGTCTTCATGGCAGTGATGGATAGGCTGAGACTTCAGAACGACCGCATCAGCCATGATGATGTTGAACTTCTCGACGGCCGGATATTTGAGCGATATTCCCGCCCACAGAAGCTCGGCGACAAAGTTGTTGGCAGGGTCTGGAGCTTTCGTGACGTCACCAAGAGGAGACGGGCAGAGGAAAGATTGCGGGACTCAGAGGAGATGCTCCGCTCGATTTTGACTTACTCCCCAGACGCGATCAACTTGATCGATATGGACGGGACCATCGTGGAATGCAATCCAAAGGCCCTGGAGCTCTTTGGGCTGACCAATAAGGACGAGATCATCGGTCATAACATGCTCGAGTCCATTTCCATCGACGAAAGGGAAAGCATGATGGAGAACATTAAGGATCTCATCGCCGCAGGGAACGCCCACCGACTTGAATATACCCTGGTAAAGATGAACGGCCAGCCCTATTTCGCTGAAGTTACCTCATGGGCAGTAAAGGACAAGCTGGGAGAGCCCGCCCTTCTGGTATCGATGACCAAGGACATCACCGACCGGAAGATAGCAGAGGAAGAGCTCAGGAAGAGCCAGGATAGATTGCTTACCGCACAACGCATCGCCCATTTCGGATATTGGGAATATAATCTGCATTCTGACAAGCTGTACATCTCCGATGAGGTCTATGAGATTCTGGGATACTCGCCCCAGTCATTCGAGGCCACGCTCACGAAGTTCATCCAGCACGTTCATCCGGAGGAGCGGGTCCGCGTACAAGGAGTACTTCAGGAATCAACGAACAACATAAGGGAGGCCGATGTCGAGTTCCGGGCCCTGAAGGCGGATGGTACGGAGATCTGGTTGTATGACCGGTCCAAGCTCGTCCTGGATACCTACGGCCGACCCAAGATGCTCATCGGGACGCTGCAGGACATCACCGAGCGCAAGCGCATCGAATCTAAAATTCATTTGTCGAACCGCAAGCTGAACCTCCTCGGTGCGGTGACCCGCCATGATGTCCTGAACATGCTTACCGTACTCATGGGCAATATCGAACTCGCGTCATCTATAACTACGGACGAACGAAGCAGGAAGTACCTCAACCGCTCAAAAGAAGCGGCTACGGTGATACAAAAACAGATGGAGTACACTCGGTCGTACGAAGCACTAGGATCAAAAGGTTCGGATTGGATCAATGTTAGCAAGGTCCTGAGATTCAACATGCCGCACCTGAACCTGAACGGCACCAAGGTCAATATGGAGATCGGTGAGCTGGAGCTCTTCGCTGACACGATGCTTGACAAAGCGCTCAGCAACCTGATGGAGAACTCGGTGCGACACGGGGCAAAAGTGAAGAACATCAACATTCGATGCCAAGAGGACGGTTGCGACCTAAAGCTGTTCATCGAGGACGATGGAATCGGCATAGCCGAAGGAGAGAAGGAGATGATCTTCCGCCGTGGCTATGGCAAGAACACCGGCTTAGGGCTAAACCTGACCCGCGAGATACTGGGAATAACCGATATGACCATCAAGGAGATCGGTACGCCGGGGCAGGGCGCCTGTTTCGAAATCTGCGTACCCAACGGTAAATTCCGATATCATGGCACCGACCTGTCCGAAGGTTCCACCGAGCTCATGGAGAGCCCGGATCGGTCCTCAGGATTCAAGGACCTCGCCTAAGGCAATGCCACCGTTCCGGCAATGCGAAGCTTCCCGCCCTCTAGCTGGGTCAGGACCGCCCTTGATCCTGGAGGGTGAATAAGGCTCTTATCCAATGACAGCGTCAGAATGGGCTTCTTCCAATCATTCCCATTGTCCACACCGATGACCCGGGCCGGAATGAACTGCATCCAATGACACACGTGAAGCACCATGCCTTCTTTGATCGAAGACGGCCAGTACTTAATCAGCTCGGCCTGCACCTTGAGCGTCGTCTCGACCTTTATGGACTCGTCATTGGTCAGTACATATCCACGGTCCAGTTCGTCCGCCTCGATGCCTTTTAAGGCCAGTCCGACCCGGTCACCCCTGAACGCCACGTCGAAATCGTCATCGTGCTTCTGTATCGACCTGACCAATGCTGACTTCGCCGTTGGGAGCACCTTGAGCGTTTCGTGCTTCTTCACGCTGCCAATGGCTACATAGCCGAGGACGACCGTGCCCACTCCCTTGACGTTGAAATGATAATCGATGGGTATGGACCCGACCTTTGACTGGGATGTGTCGGGCTGGAGCTTGGCCGCAATGCCCATCAGCATCTCCCTTATCTCCACTGGGTTGTTCTCAATGAACTGGTATTTTTCGAGCTTGGTACCTTTGATGAGTGGGGCTATCTTATCCGGGGTGATGAAATTTTGCAGGATGAAGTAGCCCTGCTCGATGCCAGCACAATCCAACATCAGGATGCACTCACCCAGTTGAGTGTTAATCGCGTCCACGACGACTAGCGCCACGTTTGCCATCGATACGGAATAGAATAACGGTGCAATTCGCTCTGGATATTTCGTTGGCTCGATGAGGGTGACCGTGTCATGGTCCTTCTTCATGTCATAAAGAGTGATATCAGTGGAAGTTCCCTTCTTGGCCAGGTCCTTGGCATAATCGATTGGCCCAATCATAGCGACATTAAGGTTTCCCATGCTGGCGAATATGGAAAGACAGGTTTAATGGTTTTCGCCGAGGTTATGCCGAGAGACTATCTATCCTCGTACCTTATAATCCGATCGATTTCCATGACCCATGTCCGTTAGGTCCCGACCGATGACTTTGGAACAGTCGAGTTTATGATGGAATAGATCTATGATTAGTCGCGGGTGGTGCACAACATGTTGGAAGAGGTAGATCTGGATAAGAAATTGGATGACAAAGAATTTTCCAAGATGATGGCCGACTTGGCCCCGAGGCTGGGAGAGATGCAACGCCTGGCACGAGACTCGAACAAACCGATCATAGTGGTATTCGAGGGATGGGACACCAGCTGCATGAACAAGGCCATTAACGATTATATCAGATGCTTGGACCCAAGAGGGTTCGACCTCAATTCTATCAGCGAACCGACGGAAGAAGAATCGTCCATGCCTTTCATATGGCGGTTCTTCGTGAACACGCCGGAAAAAGGAAGGTTTGCCATTTTCGACCGGTCCTGGTATGCCAGGACATTGGAGGAGAGGGTTGAAGGCAAGAAGGGAAACAGCGTCCCCACAAGAGCGTTGGAGGAGATCAACGACTTCGAGATGCAGTTGTCCTCGGACCATTGTACTATCATCAAGTTCTTTCTGCACATGAGTAAGAAGGAACACCACAAACGCCTTGAAAAGTTAGATAAAGGAAATGGTAAGAGGTGCATCGTCATCCAGGATGAACTGGACCACCACAAGGAATATGAAAAATATCTGCCAACGGTCGAGGACATTCTTGTAAAGACGAACAAGCCATATGCTCCGTGGAGGGTCATCGAGGCAGAGGATGACAATTATGCGCTAGTGAGGATCATTTCTTTGAGCATCGACATCATCAAAGCGGCGGTTGAACGAAAGAATGGCAACGGTTGGGCCCCGCTGCCAAATGAGGCCAGATATCCTTTCGGCACAACGACCCTTAAGAACCTGGATCTTACCGTAAGCATTGGAACCGATGAATACAGGAACGAATTAAACAGGCTCCAGGAAAAGCTTGGAACGCTTCAATGCCGTTTGTTCAAGGAGAAAATACCACTCATCGTCGCCTTGGAAGGATGGGATGCTGCCGGCAAGGGCGGGAACATATTGCGCCTTACGGAAAACCTCGATCCGCGGGGATACCGGGTCGTGCCCATTTCCGCCCCCAATGACATAGAGCTTAAACATCATTACCTGTGGAGATTCTACACGAAGTTACCGAGAGCTGGGCATGTCGCCATATTCGATCGTACCTGGTACGGTAGAGTGCTGGTAGAAAGGGTAGAGAACATCACCCAACCAGCAGATTGGAGGCGGGCATTCACGGAGATTAATGAGACCGAGGAAATGCTGATCGACGCTGGTTCCATCCTCGTGAAGATATGGCTCCAGATCGACAAGGAAACCCAACTGAAGCGCTTCCAGGAAAGGGAGACGGACGAGCACAAAAAATGGAAGATCACTCCAGACGATTGGAGGAATCGGGAAAAATGGGACCAGTACGAGCTCGCAATAGAGGAGATGCTAATGCGGACATCCTCCCGAAAGGCCCCTTGGACCGTTGTGGAATCGAACGATAAGTACTATTCGAGGATAAAAGTGCTTAAAACGGTTATCGAAACGGTCGAAAAAAGATTGAACTGAGGCGCGTTGTCAGATCCTCTGATTTCAGGTTATTTGCATCTGGCCATGTCATATAAGATGATTCAACTGGACGATTGGGATTATGTCCAGGCCATGACACAGACGCGATTTGATGTCCCGACCAATAGTCGGCTCGGAACCGCAAGTATATCATATACAATAGCGAGTTGGTGTGACATGACGCACAGTCCGGGAATTATGCTAGATAGTCAAGTGAAAGGACGATTCAGACCTGTATATTGTCAGGAAAAGCGCGAGATCTGTAGGACAAAGAAGTGCCAATCCTATGACTCGCATAAGCAGAAATGCACGCTCCTGAACATCGAACTGGACTGAGCTTCCGGACTCGTTCCCGTTTTGATTGGTCCGTTCTTAGTTTGTTCGATCCGTATTCCAACATGATACAATTCCCCATCAGACCGCTCAGGGATGATGGGGCAGATAGGCATCAATTGTTGTACTAAACAAATCCTTCAATACTCGACCGGAATTCTGGCGCTCACTTAGGGGGATGGGCATATCTTAGGGTTCCATCGCGAAAAAAAAGAACGGAACCATTCGATAGTAGATCTGAAAGCATTCAAACTGGTCGTCCTCCTGGGAGTCATTTCGCTTTTCATAGATATGACCGGTGACGGCTATTACAGCGTGGTCGGTCCGTACCTCGGCACGCTGGGAGCGAGCGCGGCAATGATCGCCGTCATCGTCGGGATCGGTGGTCTGGTGGCCTATACCCCCCGTTTAGCCTCGGGGTGGTATTGCGACAGGACAGGACATTATTGGGACATAATGGCGGTCGGTATGGTCATCAATTTCATTGCCGTTCCGATATTGGCCCTGGCCGGACATTGGGAGTTAGCGTTCGCGGTCATAGTTTTTGATCGAATGGGAAAAGCGCTACGTTCCCCGGCCAGGGATGCGATAATATCGCATGCGGCTAAGGGCATGGGCGGCGTGGGTCGTGCGTTCGGGTTGCATGAGGCCATGAGCGACATCGGTTCCATAATAGGCCCTGTCGTCGTTGCGGTCATGCTTCAGGCCAACTACGGATATTCAGCTGCCATCGGGGTCCTTATTATACCAGCCCTGTTGGCCGTAATCGTCCTGTTCCTGACCGTCCACTGGTATCCGAAACCAATCGAACTTGAAGAACCCTGCGATCAGGAGAACACCGAGAAACAGATCAAGGCCAAATTGCCACGCCTTTTCTGGATTTACATATTGGCGGTAGGCCTCGTTGCGGCCGGGTTCATCGATTTCCCGCTCATATCTTTCCATATGAGCAATGAGGATCACATGCAAACGTTCTGGATACCGGTGCTGTTCGCGGTCGCTATGGGGCTAGACGCGCTAAGCGCTATCATCTTCGGACATTTCTTCGACCGCATCGGAATCACGGCGATCGCGGCGGTATTCGCAATTTCAGCCTTCTTCGTCCCATTGGTCTTCGGAACTAATCTCCTCTTCATGGTGATAGGGATAGCACTTTGGGGTGTGGGCCAAGGGGCCATAGGGTCGATCCTCCGGGCGGCGGTATCCCAGCTCGTCCCGCGTAACAGACGAGGTCTGGGATACGGTATCTATTCCACGGCATTCGGGATATTTTGGTTCTTGGGGAGCGCGGCCACAGGGGTTCTATACGTTATCAGCATCCCGCTCATGATCGTAGCCTCGATCGCAGTGCAGTTCATAGCGGTCTTTATCTTCCTTTACATTCAGAGGCAACTAAAGAACCACCCAGACCAGAAATGCACCGTCTGAAGGAATTCCGACGACTGGTTATTCACGGGAACCTAGTTTTAATAAAATGCTCCTAGATCCAAGGGCCAGGAATTCGAAAAGATCCCAATACGATTGGAGGCGGCGGTTTCCTCGGCAGGGGAAAGACATTGAGATTTTCCAATAGCTCGTCAGAGGACACAGAGATGATGGATCTGACCATCGACAAAGTGACTCGTAGATTTTCTCAATTAATTTGTCAAGGAAGGGTGGCGAAATGTCTGTGACTGAGAATATCTATCCATCGTTGAAAGTGAACATCTGGATTGCGACAGGCGAAGTGATGGAAGTAAAGGGCGTCTGTATCTCCGAACCCAAAGCCAGTTGAGAGAGGCAAGCATAATCATATAAGGAAGTGTCAATATCGGACAAATAACAAAAAGAGAAAACGTGAATTTAATGACCGCGACTTTCGAATCACTAAACCTTGAACCGTTCATTATGAAAGCCATCGAAAAGATGGGCTTCGAAGAACCGACTCCAGTGCAGGTAGAGACGATTCCACTCATCATGGCAGGAAGGGATGTAATGGCCCAGGCCCAGACCGGCACAGGCAAGACTGCAGCGTTCGGCATACCGTTGTTGCAAAAGATAATCTGCGGCAGAATGCCTTCTGCATTAATTCTGGTTCCGACCAGAGAGCTCGGGGTACAGGTGGCTGGAGAGATAACCCGCCTAGCAGAGTTCAAGAAAGGAGTGAGCGTACTTCCAATTTATGGCGGCCGCTCCCTGGACGAGCAATACCGCGCATTGGAGAAGGGGGTAGATATCGTAGTAGCCACCCCAGGCCGTCTGATGGACCACATGCAGAGGCGGACAATTGATCTGAGCCAAGTGCAATTCCTCGTTTTGGACGAGGCGGATCGCATGCTGGACATGGGTTTCATCGAGGATATCGATTACATCCTGTCAAAGCTTCCCAAGCAGCGCCAATCGATGCTGTTCTCAGCGACCATTCCGGAAACGGTCCGGAAGATCGCCGGAGAACATATGCATGACCCTGTTCGTGTCATTGTCAGCGAGGACAAGCTCGTGCTTCCATCCACCAGGCAGATCTACTTCAACATCGAGAGGAAGAACAAAATTTGGGCGTTGTGCAGGGTGCTGGACAAGTACCAGCCGAAGGCGATGGTGTTCGCCCAGACTAAGATGATGGTCAACACCATAGAACGTGTGTTAAAATCATACGGTTATCCGGTAGCGGCACTTCACGGCGACCTGACCCAATCGAGACGTGAGAAGGTACTAACGGACTTCCGCTCCGGCAAGATCCAAATATTGGTGGCGACGGATGTGGCCGCACGTGGCCTCGACATCGAGGATGTGACCCATGTCATCAACTTCGATATTCCAGAGGATCCAGAAGTATATGTTCACCGAATTGGCAGGACAGGCCGTGCGGGGAAGGAGGGCGTGGCCATCACGTTCATCACCGCTCGGGAGATGTACCTCCTAAAGAAGATAAAGGAGTTCGGAGTCGTGGAGATGCAGGAAGAACCGGTCCCCGAATCGGGGCAAAAGGATGTGGTCCGTCGTGTCGTCGACTTTGAGGCGTATTCAGATATCTTCGGCATGGTCAAGTTCCGTATCTCACTGGGGGAGAAGGACCACATACGTTCGATCGACATAGTGACATCCTGTCCCGTCGTTTGAAGGTGAACGAGATGTCCATCGGTAACATCGAGATCCACGACGACTATACCGAGGTTGAAGTGCACAAGGACGCTGCCGCCAAAGCACTGGCCGGCTTGCGCTCGATGGACATTAACGGGAAGAAGCTCCACGTTGACTTGGTGCCCGTAAAGAACCTATAGACCCAAAAAATGATTTCTCCGGGGCGAATGCCCCGTAAGGATTTTCATCATTTCTTGCCCGGGTAATGGACCAGTGAGGACCATCCACTCTTCTTGCCTGGTTTCTTCGGTATTCCGGTCAGGACGATATCCTTCTTGAACAAGCTGACGGCGATGAACATGGTCACTGACGCGAAGATCGCCTCGTAGGCTATTCCGGCGATGACTATGCCAGTGTTCCCGAACATTAACTCCTGCATGGCAATCATTGGATGGAGTCACTCCGGTATTCCATATATATGAAGGTTGATTATAAGTAACAGTTGTTGCTATTGTTGTAGTTTGTCCCTGACATACACCATATTGACTGCCAAGGTCCGGACTTGGGATAGATTTATATGTCAATAGAGTAGAATCACTGATAACGCAATCAGCTGAATCAGTAACCTGCAGAATATACCAACCGGGTTTTGAAGCAGAAATTGAATTTGTAGTTGCTCCGGTGTTCCATAGAAATTCAGGTGTATTATAAACAACACTTGTACCTATATTGATGGATTGACCCTTACATATTTCAACAGAATCAGGGAGATTTGGATTCTGTGGTAACTTTACCAATACCAAATCGGACACGGGAGCAGCTACACAATTCGTAACAGTGTATTCTGTTACAGTTATTTCGTGCAGTCCCTGATTATAATTCCAGGTAACATCGATAGAATCGTTATAATTATTTGTAATTGTTCCTCCGTCTATAACCCAGTTATATGTAGATCCAGGTAACCCGGTTACTCCGTAACGAACCATACTTCCACCGCAGGCAACGGGCAATGTTTGCACCAGTTGCATGCAGGAAGGTTATAGTTAAGCTACTAAGAAGAAATGCCAATTTAAAAAATTTCTTCATTGGAGGATATATTTTTGTTTTATTGACTCTTGAACTTAAATATTATTATTTATATGTTTAATTATAAGTTCTTTATGTGATTGATTGGACCAGTTACCGGAGTTGGGTATGAATATGA
>CAVWKV010000002.1:0-7790 GCA_963755265.1 uncultured Methanomassiliicoccales archaeon
GAGCCCGTCACTCCGTTGTCTCTGCCGGGCCTTAGGCTGGCAGAGGCAATGCATAAAATGCTCTCCATCAGCGGCTGCCGGGTCATGGACCACCGCAGGGTCACCAAACTGATCCAGATCGGCGGTCGATATGATACGGCGATCGTTCAGACCCCGGGAACGACCCAGGAGGTCAACTTCTCCACTTTGATCATCGCCGGTGGAAACGCCATTGGTCCTGGCCTCTCGATCTCGGGGAAAGAGGTGACGGACCCGTTCGAGGCTTTTGGTATCACCCGTAAGCAAGACAGCCAGGTTGGGATACCCATCACCAGGACACTATCTTCCGGATATGAGGTCGATGGCAGGTACCGGGTCATAATGAACAACGGCAATTCAGCCGAGAACGTTTTCGCCTGCGGGTCCGCTCTCGCCGGTATCTCCTATCCATTGGGCAAGGGGCTCCTGGATGCGCTCGACTGTGCATGGGACGCGGCCCATTACGCAGAGGTATCCAGATGAGCCGGCCGTTCAACGCCGACCGATGCATCAAGTGTGGCGCATGCGAGCGTGCCTGCCCGGTCGTTCAAGAGGAAACGCTCAGCGCTTTCGACGGCCCCCGCAGCCTGGCCGTGGACTCGTCACGGTTCTCGCATGAGGTGAACTCGCTCCGAGATAACATCTTCGCCTGTTCAATGTGCTGGCAGTGCGCGGATGTGTGTCCGTCCAGGATCGAGATGCCACGAGCCATCCTTAGGGCCAGGGCCGATATCTTCGACCGGAACGCGGCATTGCCCGGACACACCAAGATGATGCAGAACATCGACGTCGACGGGCTATCGGTAAGGCGGGAGCTGGACCCACTCTCATTAGGGGTGGAGAAGGCCTCTGTTCTCTACTTCCCTGGGTGCATCGCGGGCCAGAAGTTCCGGAACATCGCGGACGGCGCGGTGAGGACACTGCTACAGAACTCCACGGTACGAACCCCCTCGGGACTGGTTTGCTGCGGTTCGCCCCTGGAGAAGGTTGGCGATCGGGTCCGGATGGAGGCGCTCAGGAAAAGGAACCTCAAGCTTTTCGAAGGCCGTTCACAGGTCGTCACGTCCTGCCCAGGTTGCACCAGCCATATCAACGATCACTATGGGATCGAAGCACTTCACATAGTCGAGTACCTGGTAGAATCTGTCGGCTTGGCCAAGCTGAAGTTCAGGAACCACGGCGTCGTCCGGGTCGTCTTGCATGAACCCTGCCACCTGAAGAGGACGGTGGGACCGCACGCCATCGATTACTGTTACGATATACTTCATTCCATGCCGGGCATCAGGGTCCTGGACATGTCTGAACCGGACCGATGCTGTGGCGGAGGGGGCGGTCTGCTGTCTGGATATCCGGGCATCGCCATGGACCTGGCCAAGAGGAAGATAGAGGATGCGGCAGCGAGCGGCGCCGATGTCGTCCTTGCGCCATGCCCCTTCTGCGTGCTCAATCTAAAGCAGGCCGGTGGCATGGACGTCATGGACCTGACCGAGTTCATATCATTCCGGTTCTAGATAACGAACGTGCCGTGACAACGCTAAAATACACCATCTGCTTCTTTTCGGTCGGTTATGACCAACGATCAGAAATGTTTTACATGTCTACATAGGGAGATTAGACCGGAACTCGGGATCAACGGTCAATTGATATATTGCCGGAGAAAGGAAATGGTGGTCAGGCCGAAGACCGAATGCCCCCTATATTCCCGGGCCACCAAGCAGTCCGTCAAGGAGCTGCATCGCTCCATTTACGGCGAGATCGAGGAAGAGGCGGAAGAGTGATCTAGCGCCATTCCAGGAGCGCTGGACAAGTATCCGTGACCTCGCCCCTGATCTCGAATGGAACCCATTGGCTGGATGTCGGATAGCCCCTCATATGACGTATCCGCATGCGCCGGTTCAGGTCGTCGTCGAACTTGAGCTCGATCACACCATCGGCTATAGCCATAAGATGGTTGACCGTCTTTTCGTCATGAACACTGTCGTGTATTGAGAATATCATGGTGCCATATGAGCTCCTTACCTTAGAGCTCGAGATCTGGAAGAACTTCAGAACGACGTTCGATTGGTTATAGAGGAACAGGGTCGAGAGAGTATAGAGGAACACCTTGACCGGACGGTCATGCTCGGAGGCGATGGCGTTCACGTTGAACATGATCCCTTCCAGGTCCGAAACGGGCCGCACCTCGGACTTCGGGAACGGTGATCTCTCCTCTGCGGAGCCGAGTAATGAAGAGTGGTAATCCACCACGAACAGTTTCTTGCCCAGAACCGCCTTTGTATCAATGCCGAACTGGCCCATCATGGCCAGGATGTCTGATGGCAGGACATCGACGGTAACAAAGATGATGGAGACATCTTCCGTGAGGTAGTCCTTGAGGAGGCTTATGTTGAACTCCAGCAGACCGATTCCTGGAGATCCGACCATCAGTATGGAGCTATGGTCAGGGAGGGAGGCTTTGATCATGTCTTTCACCTCACACTATCGGCGTGAGCGATATGTTTCCGCCCCGCTCTCTTGCTTCTACTGCCAAGGCGTTGCATTCAGTGAACGGCTCCTCTCCAAACAGTACGACCGTGCCGCCGATCCTTTCCACCTTGATGTGCAGATTTGCCAGATCGGCCAACCGTTGCGTCGACTTGGTCGAGGGGGAAGTGATCCCGACAAATATCCCGTTATTACGTTTGATGGCCGCCAAGTGATCAGGTATCTGGTCCATGACCTTATCCCCGTAGATCGACTCCAGCGAGTCGAACCCTATCAAGGAAAGAAGAGGCGATTCGGCATTCCCGAGAGCGTAGGATATCGATTTCCATTTGTAGTCAGAGGCAGGGGATGATCCCTCCACCGGCATGACGTAAGGTGCCCCGGTAACCTCCATCTGCGCCGCCAGTTCGGGAATCCTGACGTTCTTCTCGAACAGCTCCTTGGTTATCATGCCTATCATCTGGTTTTTGGCCGTTTCAGCTGAGGTCTTGCGCGTGGGCAGCCAGAAGACGCCGCGGTTCATATGAGGTGAAATTGGCCACGAGAGACCTTTCCAGCATTCCGCTTATGGCCGTCGGGATACTGTGACCCAGCTCTATCAGCGTCATGGAACCTTTCTCCATGCCGCCCTTCATCAGGCGGTCCAGATCGGTAAGCCCGAACGATACCTTCCCGTCGACGTCCTGCACTGGTTTCCACACTTCTGGGTGCTTGACCTCGTTCTCCCATAGATTGGCGAAGGTCTCGATACGGGAGGTCTTTAGGGTGAACAGGTACTTGGGGCTGGGCTATCTCGCATCCTCTCAATTTCAGGATATCGATCTCCCTGATACGGCGCCGCTGATAGTCGGCCAATCCTAGGATGATGACGCCATCACCGAGGTAATCGAGCTTCATCTCGTTGTTTTCCAGGACGAAGAGAACATTAGAGCCATATCCTTCGACCAGGTCCTTCTGGATTGCTGTGATCAGGGAAGCGCAGCTCATGGTAGTACCGCTCTGCCATAGCGTCGATGGAGTCAATGATTATGAGCGACCGAGCCGGGAACGAGCCTTCCACAACGTCATAGACGTGTTCGAGATCGCCCAGGTCTTTTCCGATCATGACCGACATTTCCTTCTTGGCGGTGCCTATGCTTTGCATCCCCACTCCCTTCAGCTTGCTGAGTCCAGTGCGATGCTTGCCCAATACGTCTTCCTTCTTTTGATCGGCCGTTCCACAGGCTGGCATAAGCTTCTCGGTCAACCAGGGGAACTGGGTGGTCAATGAATGGTCGGACACCCGCATGGAGAAGTAGAAACTGTTCTCGATCTGGGCCAGGTCCTCGATCGTCTGCAGGGCGAAAGTTGTCTTACCTGTTCCTGCATTTCCACGGAGAATGAGCGAGTGCCCACCAGGATTCATGAAGAATTGGTAAATCTCGAATGGTATCCTGCGGCTTTCTTCTGAACTGATCATCGCATTCACCTGATAGAAGTGTAGATACTAGGATTTAGAACAGGCGCTTGGGGTTAATCCCCGTTGTGGTCTGATTATCAAGTCGAGCAATATGGTAGTTATCGGAGCATCTGGAAAAGGTTGAAAAGTTATTATAGCATAGATGATGATGGCTCGCCTGAGGCGTTATATGCAGGCCATCATTCTCGCTGCAGGCGAAGGCACCAGATTGCGGCCTTTCACGATGTCAAAGCCCAAGGTCATGTTGCCTATCGGCAATAAACCCATCCTCGCATATGTCGTCAAGGCGCTGGTCGAGAAGGATCTTAAGGACATCATCATGGTCGTCGGATACAGGAAGGAACGGATCATGTCCTTCTTCGGCGATGGCTCCAAGTTCGGGGCCAAGATCACATATGTCGTCCAGGAGAAGCAGCTCGGTACCGCCCATGCGCTCCTCTATGTCAAGAAACTAGTGAAAGAGGATTTCGTTTTGGTGGCGGGCGACAACATCATTGACAAAGAGACCGTCTCTCGGATCATCCAGCACGATAAGAACCCGTCTGTCCTGGTCACGGAGAGCGAACTGCCGTCGAAGTATGGGGTCATCACCGTCGAGAACGACCGAGTCTCTAGCATCATCGAGAAGCCGGAGCGAAAGATTGGCAACATCATCAACACTGGTGTATACCATTTCAATAAAGATATCTTCAATATGGTCGAGGAAGAGGTTAAGGTCCGGCAAGTATGGAATCACACAGGTCCTGCAGTCAAAGATCGATGACATACGCCTGGAAGCGGTCCGGACCGACAAGACGTTGGAACGACGCGGTCTATCCTTGGGACCTCATCAAGCTTAACGAAACGGCCCTCGACCTACATGGACAAGAGATGTCTGGCATGATAGAACCGGGCGTTACCATCAAAGGGCCGGTCTCAATCGGCGCGGGTTCCCGGATCAGGGCTGGCACATATCTCGAGGGGCCGGTGGTTATCGGTGAAGGCTGCGATATCGGACCATTCGTAACGATCTTCCCATCAACCAGTATCGGCAACAGTGTGGAGATCGGACCATTCACCAGCATTCACAATTCGCTCATAATGAACAGCGTGAAGATAGGTTCACACTCACACCTGGGGAACGCGGTCATCGATGATGGCGTCTCGATTAAGGGGGCGCTATCGGCTTTCGTTGGGCCGGCGCACGCCAAGGTGGAAGGAGAGTTCTTCAAGGTGGAAGAGATTGGGGCGATGATTGGAGAGGATACCCTCATCTGTTCCCGGGTCGTGCTCATGCCTGGCTCGATCATTGGGGCCAGTTGCCGGATAGGGGACGGAGCGACTATCAGAGGAAACTTGGAAAACAAAAGCGTAGTGATCTGAGATGTGCGGCATCATCGGTTATACTGGGTACAGGCAAGCATCGTCAGTATTGCTGGATGCGTTGAAGCGACTGGAATACCGAGGCTACGACTCGGCCGGAATCGCCATCATGACCCCCTCCCTGGAGGTCCATAAGAAGAAGGGCGAGATCAGGGAATTGGAAAAAGTCTTGCCCGATATCAAGGGTTGCGTTGGCATAGGCCATACTCGCTGGGCATCGTGCGGTAAGCCTTCCGACGAGAACGCCCACCCATTCCGTGACTGCGGGAAGGGCATAGCGATCGTGCACAACGGCATCATCGAGAACTACATGTCCCTGAAAAAGATGCTAGAAGATGAAGGTCATAAGTTCTCCTCCCAGACCGACACTGAGGTCATCGTGCATTTGATGGAGAAGTATTATGATGGTGACATGCACGAGGCGCTGCGGAAGACCGTAGCGACCATACGCGGCACGTATGCCATTGCGGCCCTAAAAGAGGGAAGCAATGAGATCGTGGCAGCACGCAAGGAGAATCCTCTGGTCATCGGCATTGGTGTTAAAGAGAACTTCGTGGCTTCGGACGTGACGGCGCTGCTCGCATATACGAACAAGGTCCTGTACATCATGGACGGGGAGACGGTCAAGATCGCTCCAGACGAGGTCCAGGTGTTCGACAAGGATGGCAAACCGGTGAAAAGGAAGGAGGAACTCGTCTCCTGGAGCGCTGAGGACGCCCAGAAGGGAGGCTTCGAGCATTTCATGCTCAAGGAGATCTTCGAGGAGCCGTCAGCCATCCACAACTCCATACTTGGTGCGCTTGACATGGTGGAAGGAGAACTGCTTCCGAATACGAATTTTAATTCCATAAAGATCGTCGGATGCGGCACGTCGTTCAACGCCGCCATGGTGGGCAAGTACATCATGGAGGAGTTCGCCAAGGTCCCGACCACTTTGGAACTGGCCTCCGAATATCGATACTCGCCCGGGGCGAAGGAATCGCCATTGGTCATCCTCGTCTCTCAGAGTGGGGAGACGGCGGACACGCTGGCCGCGGCTCGTGAGGCAAAGCGCAGGGGCTGCCGTACTTTGGGCATTACCAACGTCGTGGGCAGTTCACTGACAAGGGAGGTCGACGAGACTCTTCTATACACATGCTGGCCCGGAGATCGGCGTAGCCGCCACTAAGACCTATATCACCCAATTGATCGCCCTATACATCGTTGGCATACGTATAGGCTATGCCAAGCGGGCGCTGAGCTATGATTCCATGTGGAATGCGCTGTCCGCGCTTCGATCATCACCTGCAGTTGTACAGTCGGTGCTCGACCAGGCCTCGGAGATCGAGGGGGCTGCAGAATTCATCAAGGATTCCCGCGACATCTTCTTCATCGGCCGGAACATCAACTACCCTACAATGCTGGAAGGCGCCCTGAAGCTCAAGGAGATATCCTATATTCACGCTGAAGGGTTCGCCGCCGGGGAATTGAAGCATGGACCACTGGCTTTGCTCGACGCCAAGACCCCGGTCATCGCAGTGTGCCTTTCCAAGGACCACACCTACGACAAGATGATGGCTAACATCTCTGAAGTGGCGGCCAGGGATTCTCCGATAGTTTCGATCGGCCTGGAGAACGATCGTGAGCTGGCACAGATATCCGACATGATGCTCACCGTACCCACGACCCCTTCGATATTCTCGCCGATACCGGTGACTATTGTGCTGCAGTTACTGGCATACTATGTGGCCAAGAAAAAGAACTGCTCCATTGACAAGCCGAAGAACTTAGCCAAGAGCGTCACGATCGAATGATCATATAAGCCGTTCGGGGCAGTTATCCCGGCGAGAACATCCCGCGCACTTGCCGACCCGATTATGGTTTCGATGGACGTCGCCGCTCTTCATCAGGGCCCGCATCTCCGCGAGCTTTGCCAACAAGAGGTTCTCGAGCTCGTCGTCGAACTCGATCTCATGTTCCACATCCCCGTACTTGAGGATGCCCCGGGAGACCTTTTTCCCATTCTCATCGCTCAGCAGTAGACAGTAAGCCCCGACCTGAAGTATATGGGAGAAGAGTGGCCCCCGGGGCTGCCTACCGGTCTTCAGGTCGACCGGGATCAGCTCGGTTCCAACCATCAATATGTAGTCTGGACGTCCGGTCAGTTTGTATTTCTCCGAGACCAGTAACCTCTGGTCGTCGGTTCCCACATATAGAACCTTTCCGTCCACATTGACCTTGCGACGCTTCTTCTTGGCCAGGTTTTCAGCCATAAGTGAGTAGTACAGGGCCGTGCTGGCCCCCATCAGCCAGATCAAGGCTACGACCTCAAATATGGCGGCCACTTCCTGGTCGACTGAGCAAGGTCACAGCGTTCAGCGCCACAACCATAACCACTACACCAGCCACCGCGATAAACCGTTCCCTGCGTATACTACCCTCTGCCTTGGCAGTTACGCTGTAAACCAATATCAGGACCGCTGCCACC
>CAVWKV010000003.1:0-4596 GCA_963755265.1 uncultured Methanomassiliicoccales archaeon
TACCAATTCCGCCACCAATTTGGGATAGGATCCATCGTATTCGTAAATCCATTGGATATACGAATTCAGCAATCCGGGTCCGATTCTGCCGGCGATGGGCTATTATGGGGAGGAGCAGGTGCATGATCTCCAGGAGACGATCAATAACACCAATTGCGATGTCGTGGTGGCGGCACACCAATCGACCTGAACCGGGTGATCAAGGTGAACAAACCGATCGTCCGAATGCACTACGAGTTGGTGGAGATCGGCACCCGACCGTCGAAGGGTACATCGACCAGAGCTTGAGACTGCTGCTGGAGAAGTGCGAGGTCATGTGCCGGATCTGTAGTATCTTGCATCTGATGAATCGATGTACAAATCGTTCTCACTCAACGATGTCAGGTAGGACTCGATTCCTAGGATCATCGTAATGTTCTACTACGATAGTCACGTTTGGCTTAATTCCAGCTAACGCAGGCAGGACATGATTCAGGATTTGCTCGGGAGTCGCCTCTAACTTGCGTCCCCGCATGCTCACCTTGCACCAACCGTTCTCGTCCTTATAGTAGAACTCGGTGGAGATTCTGCTCATGATCTTGATGAGATAGGTCTCGTTGGTCAGGTTCATGGCACCTCAAAGGCATGCATGGCACATCAAGATTTGTAGACTCTATTCCCATCAGATGTCGGCTAGCTTAGACAAATCCAAACCAGTATCCAACATGATCGAATATCTCCTTTCGCAGAAGTTGGTCTGGCCAGGATGGTGGATTGCCTTGCCTTCCTAGAATGACATCGAAAGTGAGAGGGCAATGTAAACCAAGTCATATCTTAGGATAAGACCGTCGTATTCGTACATCCCTAGGATATACGAATTTCGTTCTCGAAAACCGGCACAGGTCTTACTCGACATTTGCATATTTTAGGAGGAAAAAAATGGAGAAAGGGTTTCACCGGCCAGACGGCTCGGTGCACAAAACCCCCGAATTGACTCGAAAAACCGACCATCTGGATAGAAGTGAAGTGCTCCCGCCGGGATTTGAACCCGAGTCGTTGACTTGCTTCCGCGAAGCAATATCTCCGCGCCGAAAGGCCAACATGATTGACCGGACTACACTACGGGAGCGAATTTGAGCGTTCATATTGGAAACCATACTTAAACCTTAGGTAGCCCGGACAGATAGACATGAGCCGGAAGCGTTTCCAAGTGTGCATCGTTTTTTAGGGCGACCAAAATGATGACGGGGATGCTTTTGTCATGGAATTTCGCCTAAGAGATACGCCAACATCATATATCCGTTCCTCAGAGTAAGAATATCGATCAATGTGACCCGAACAAGCAACTCGAGAATGGCGGAGACCATCGACCTGAGTTTCGCTTACGATACGAACGACCAGCTAGACATCCAGGCGGTTGGAGAAGAAGTATTCAACGGGATTGCAGTCCATGACATCAGCTTCCGGGGAGCTAGTGGAAGGAGGATCGACTCCTACCTTGTGACGCCATTTGTTGGGCATACCTTCCCCGGCGTGCTTTTTGTTCATCCATTGCCCGGGAACCGAAGATCGTTCTTGAACGAGGCTTTGAAGCTAGCAGAACGAAGGATCTGTTCTCTCTCGGTGGACGCACCGTGGTCCGGTGGGATGGAATGGGCAAAGCAGATGGGCGGTCCCGAACACGACCGAAAGGAGTTTATCGGTACCATAAGGGACCTGCGACGGTCCTTCGACGTTCTGATATCTCAATCGATAATCGACGTTGGGCGGCTTGGATATATCGGTCATAGCCTTGGTGCGCTATGCGGCGGCGTTCTGTCCGGTATCGACCGCAGGGCAAGGGCCTATGTCCTCATGTCTGGGACCACAAGTTTTTCTGATGTAGCGAAGGTGAACATGCCGAATATGAGAGGGGATGAGCTAGCTGAGTACAGGAGGGCTATGTCGGACATCGACCCGGTCCGCTTTTTGCCACTGGCTTCGCCCGCAAGGTTCATGTTCCAGATGGGCAACAGCGAGGAGTACTTCAATCGCCAGAACATGCAGTCCCTGGCGGACGCGGCCAGCGAGCCGAAGGAGGTTCGATGGTATGATGCTGGTCACATGCTGAACGAGCAGGCCCGGCAGGACCGCGACCGTTGGCTCGTGGAAGAGCTGTTCCGCTGAACGCCAGGTCCGCTAAGGTACAATCTTCCTAGCGCAAATGGCAAGGGCTGGAATAACGGTCGCTATCTGAAACAACGTTATATACTAGTTTAGTTTATGAGAGACACACTAATCGGAGGCTTTGATTGAATAATCAGGTTGATGTGGAGCAGAGCGATGAGATTCTGCGCTGCCCCTATCCAAACAGGAAGGAGGGAGAGATGTTTGGGATAGCCGACCAGCTTCTCGGAGCCTCTAGGATCAAGATCATGTGCGCGGACGGAAAGTCCCGCATGGGACGCATTCCAGGCAAGATCCGCAAGCGAATGTGGATCCGTGAGGGGGACCTGCTCATCCTCCGTCCCTGGGAATTCCAGGACGACAAGGCGGACATCCTTTACCGTTACACCAAGACCCAGGCTACCTATATGAGCCGCAAGAAGGTATTGCCTAAGAACCTGGATGTATTTTAAGGGAGGGCATTCTAATGCCCAAGAACGACAACACTTTTTCTCATCTCGAACGCCAGGTGGAGAACAGCCGCCTGAGGCGTTCCGAGAACTCGGAAGATGATGCCCGCAAGACCCTGGATGAGGTCTTCGACCGGCAGACCATGTTCTCGATCGACAAGCTGACGAAGATGGGTGTGATCGAAACGATTGATTTTCCCATTTCCACCGGGAAGGAAGGAAACGTCTTTCGTGTCACCACGCCTGAGAACGAGATACTGGCGATGAAGGTATATCGGACATCCAACTCGACCTTCCACAATATCGCCAAGTACATCGAAGGTGATCCCAGGTTCAAGGGTTTGCAAGGATCGCACCGCAAGATCATCTTCGCCTGGGCGGCCAAGGAGTTCAAGAACCTGTGCCGTTTAACCGAAGCCAAGGTCCGCGTCCCGGAACCGGTCAAGTTCCATCGGAACATCCTGCTGATGGAATACATAGGTACGGAGGACCAGCCAGCCCCTAATCTGAAGAACTCATACCTGGAGAATCCGGACGAAATCTACGAAAAGATCCTGAAGTACATGAAGCTCATGTACCGGAAGGCGGAGCTGGTGCATGGCGACCTTAGTGAGTACAATATCCTGATGGAGAACGGCGAGCCAGTCATCATCGATGTTGGCCAGGCAATGCTGGTCGACCATCTGAACTCGCTCGACTTCCTGAAACGGGACATTGCCAACATCAACCATTACTTCAAATCACTTGATATCAAGATAAAGACCGACGCTGAGGTCTTAAAGTTCATACAGGGGGCCAAGAAAAAATGAAGGCAGTGCGTATCCCAAAAGAGAGAGTGGGGGCCCTAATAGGCAAGGACGGAGCAAGCAAGAAGATGCTCCAGGAACGGATGCAGATGACCATCAGGGTCGATACCGAGGGCGAGGTTTTCATCGAGGATGAAAACGCCAAGGACCCGGTCATGTCGTTGAAAGCCGTTGACATCATCAAGGCCATCGGTCGGGGCTTTTCCCCGGAACGGGCGCTCCGCCTAATGGGCGAGGACGAGTACCTAGAGGTCATGGACATCGACGATTACGTGGGCAAGCGCCATGACCAGCTGGAGAGGATGCGGGCCCGGGTCATCGGTTCCGGCGGGAAGACACGCCGTATCATCGAGGACATGAGCGGGGTCGACCTCTCCGTCTATGGCGACACGGTCGCGATCATTGGCAATTCCATTCAGCTTCCCATTGGCCGATCGGCGGTGGACATGGTCCTCTCCGGGAGCGAACACGCCACGGTATACCGTTACCTGGAACGGAAGCGGGCCACCCTAAAGGTAATGGAGATGGGTTTCGAGTAGGAGATGAAAGAAGTGCCTCAGATACTGGAGCAAGCCGAGAAGGCACTGGAGCATGATCTCTGCGATCACTGTCTGGGAAGGATATTCGCACACGTCGACACCGGTCTCTCAAACCAGGACCGGGGGCGATCCATACGTATGACGTTGAACTTCCAGCGAATCCTTGACGGCAATGTAAAGCTGGAACATCAAAAATGCTGGGTCTGCGAGGACGTATTCAATAACGTCGAACGATTCGCCGATGCCGCCATCGAAGCCATGTCCCAGGTCGAGTATCACAATTTCCTCATCGGATGCCGGGTCGACCCGACCATACAGGAGCGTGAGGAACGCATCTGGTCAGAGGTCGGCCAGGATAAGGCCGAACCGATCAAGGCGGAGCTGAACCAGGAGATCGGGAAGATGATCCAGGCCAAGACCAACAAAGAGGTCTGCTTCGAGACTCCGGAGGTCGTGGCGCTGATCGACACTCGATTCTGCCACGTGGAGCTGGACGTTGCTCCGCTGTTCATTTACGGTCGCTATCACAAGTACTCCCGCGAGATCCCGCAGACCAAATGGCCCTGCCGGGCGTGCCGGGGCAAGGGATGCCCGCGCTGCGACGGTACCGGCAAGATGTACCAGATCTCCGTACAGGAGGTCATCGGTAATCCGATC
>CAVWKV010000004.1:0-15381 GCA_963755265.1 uncultured Methanomassiliicoccales archaeon
CACCATTGCTTCTTTTGCAGGCGTTTCTTGGCCAAAACCCTAAGCCCGCTTCATCGAGTTCGTTTTCCATTGATAGGACGATAGATAATAGAATTCCTCTCATTTAATAGAGTTTAATGACAAATATTGCTTGCCGAAGAGGATAGCTTAATGCGGTATTCGAAGCCGTCCCTGAAAATCGGACAAGAGACCTGATATCTGGACACTGATTGTTCATAAGAGCACGCCGGGCAATTACCATCAGTATTGAGCATCATCGTGGGATTTTGTCATAGTCTGTAAGTAGTCCGGACGGATATGGTAACGCAAAGCCTAGTGAAATTAGTTGCCGGAGGCATAGGGATGGCAAAAAGAAAAAAGGAAAGGAGGGAAGATGAAAAAACCGGGGCAGGGGATAAGAACATCTCATCCGATATATCATTCCCAATAGTGGCGTTGGGCTCTTCGGCGGGCGGTCTGGAGGCAATGAAGCATTCAAGAATGCTCCCGCCGATTCTGATATGGCATACGTCGTCGTCTCCCATCTCGAACCCCACCATCCCAGCCTCCTGGCCGAGATAATTTCCAAATCCACAACCATGGAAGCGATCCAGGCCGAGGACGGGATGGTGGTAAACAAGAACAAGATCTACGTCATCCCCCCAGGGAAAAATATGATAATCACCGATGGGTCAATTCGTCTTTTTGACCGTAGCAACGAAAACGAAGCCTTCATGCCCATAGATTATTTCCTTGGTCCCTGGCCGAGGACTTGAAAGAGAACGCCATCGCCGTCATCCTTTCAGGCAACGCTTCGGACGGTCCCTCGGGATCAAGGCCATCCATTCCAATCTAGGCATGATCATGGTCCGACCCCGGAGACCGCAAAATACGACAGCATGCCCAGAAACGCCATCGAGACGGCCTGGTGGACTATGTCCTGCCTCCAAGCGAGATGCCGGAGATAATCATAAAATATGCCACGCTTTGGAAACCAAGGCCCGACCGTGCAGAATCGAACCCCGGTCTGGGCGGTCATGCCGAACATAAGATCCTATCCACGTCAGAAGCGGACCGGTCACGACCCGCTTTATAAGAAAAGCACCGTCAACCGAAGGATCGAGAGGCGCATGACGGTACATCAGCTCGAAGGCAGGAGCAATATGCGGCCTACCTGTTGGCCAACCCTCAGGAGATTCATCTGTTGTTCCAGGATATGCTGATCGAGGTCACGAACTCTTCAGGAACCCCGAGGCCTTCGATCGCTGAAAGAGAACCTCAGAAAAACCGTCTTCCTTCCCAATTCTGAAAAGGATGACCTACGGGTATGGGTGACCGCCTGCTCCACCGGGGAGGAGGTGTATTCTATCGGAATAATCCTGAAGGAACTGATGGAAGAGACCGGCAAGAGCTTCCGGGTCCAGATATCGGATCGGACATCAATGACGACTCGATCAACACTGCAAGAGTGGGCGAGTATCCACTAGCGATCGTCGAAGCGTTAACGCGAAGCGCCTGGAAAGTATTCGTAGGCAGGCGAACGGTTACAGGGTAAGAAGGAGGTCAGGGAGATGGTGGTGTTTGCCCCCCACGACATCATCCAAGATCCACCATTCCTTCACCTCGAATACCTGTCATGCCGAAACCTCCTAATCTATTTTGAACCAGTATTGCAGAGAAAGGTGTTGGAGACTTTCAGCAAGGCCCTAAATCCCAGCGGTATCTTGTTCCTGGGAGAGTCGGAAACGATCACCGGTTTCGAGGACAGTTACATCCCGGTCGATCCGAAACGGAAGATCTACCGAAGGAAGCCATATGCACCCGCTACGCCGGCCCCCGGAATAAGCGTTTCAACCCCGGCCGGTGAAGGAAACTGTTCCAAAGGAGAAGGGACCGGCGATGAAGGACCGAACGTCAACGAAAAAGCGGAAGGATCTGCTTTCGGAGCATGTACCGCCATGTCTGATGGTGTTGGAACGGGGTAGAGAATGAGATAACCTACTTCCACGGCCGCACCAGCAAGTACCTGGAGCATACCCCGGGCAGGGCCAGCCTGGGCATACAGGACCTGCTCCGCGAGGACATCGGTCCGAAGGATATTGACTCTAAACAAAACCCGGAACAGTGGGAGGAAGGTAACCAAGGAAGCAATCAGAATGCATACGAATCGGTGATTCATCCTTCCTCAACATCATCGTCAGGCCGTTGGAGAGACGGAACGCCCGTCTCCGACGTTTTGGTCATATTCAACGAAAAGAACATTCCCCGGAAGATCCTGAAAGAAAAACAGGAGTTAACCATATCGCCGAATCGGGAGACCAGGATCGACGAAGCTGGACGGGACCTCCGATACACCAAGGAGAACCTGAGGAGCACCATCGAGGAACTGGAACCTCCAATGAAGAACTGACCTCTACCAATGAGGAGCTTCAGTCGAACAACGAGGAACTGCAAAGCGTGGTCGAGGAGTCGGAGACCAAACGAGGAGCTCAATTCACTGAACGAGGAGCTCTTGACGGTCAACACTGAGCTGGAAAGGAAGAATCAGGAGCTTTCGAAGATCAACAGCGACACAGAACCTTCTTTACAGCGTCGATGAGGCCATAATCTTTCTCGATACCCTCCTGAATATCAGGAGGTCACTCTCTCAGACGGAGAAGATCATGAACCTGCTTCCGGGCGATGTGGGCCGCCCCATCGAGGACATCGCCATGAAGCTGCAGGAGGATCTGCTCATCGACAGCAGAGAGGTCCTAGACACCCTGAACACCAAGGAGAAGGAGGTCCAGACAAAAGAAGGCCGGTGGTTCAGGCTCAAGGTCCTCCCTTATAGAACGGTCGAGAACGTAATCGACGGGGTGGTAATGACCTTCAGCGATATCGATGAGCAGAAGAAGGTGCAGGAAAAGCTCAAAGAACTTACAATGGAGGCCAGGGCATCTCAGGAATACGCGGAGAGCGTAGTCAATACCATCAAAGAACCGCTAATGATAGTGGACCGGGACCTCTCGTCCGCTCGGCCAATACCAGCTTCCATGAAGTATTCGGGACCACGGCGGAGAATGTTAGAGACCGGCCTCTCGTAGAGATCCTCAACGGCATGTGGAACAATTCCGTGATTATAGACAGACTCAAAGACCTGAACTCAAAAGAAGCTGAACTAGAGAATCTGAGCGTGGAGATAATCATTCCCAAATTGGGCAGGAAGACAGTGGACATAACTGCCAGGAAGCTGCTGATCCCGTCGGGGAAATCGACGATGATGCTTCTCAGCATCCACATGGGAATATGAACTTGATACCGTCGATTAGGCCTTTTGATATTCGCCTTCTCCTTTGATCCTCCTTGATAATTCTCAATTCAATGATGTGAAATATTAAGGGCCAGTTATGGTCGTTGTCACAAATCTCCTTGGGCTCGCTGCAATAGACGCTTTCGGAACATTTGATAGATTCTCCAAAGTGCTACACCCTAGCTCAAATATCGATCGCCTTATCAAGAGAAGTTAGGGCATTTCGTTGCTTGCCATGTCTAGCATTATTTTCCTTCGCATGTCCTTTCGATCTTCCTCCTTGGTTAAATTTCCCTTTTCTCATTCTTTCACGTTTCCCTGAAAGTCCGGTAATCGGTTTTGGGCCAATTCCGACTTGATTAACTTTCTAGAACGGATGACTGGCTAGGGAAAGTTGTAAATCCCTTCCCCCGCATTTGTTATCGGGGATTGTACATATCTTCTAAAAAGGCCCGCCCCTCAAGTTTTTCGTTCTTTGGCTCCGATCTTCGGAGCAAGTTTACAAAGCTTCCAACCATTCTCAATTATTGGAAGAATGTTTTCGTAAGTTCTCCATCCTACCAAATGAGATCTGAACGAATAAAAGATAACTCAGGGTAAAATCTTGAAATCGACAGTATTAGATACGCAAATATCGTTTTAGATAAAATTTAGGGGGCATAGGGGAAATGACGAGAAATAATAGAAATGCAGGGATAGGCAAGCCTTTGATTTTGAGTTTAATATTTATCATGGTCTTTGTCGTGTCAGCGACCAGCATGGTTCAAGCAGCTACGGAACTGGCCATACCTCCCATGACAAACGTGGGAGGCTCTCCCATGGGAATAGCATATGATTCCGGCAAAGGAGAGATTTTCGTAGCCAATCAAAACGACGGGACCGTTTCAATTCTATCAGACAGCAACAATACCGTGGTTGCGACCGTGACCGTGGGGGAATACCCGACCGGCGTAGCCTATGATTCCGGCAAAGGAGAGATTTTCGTAGCCAATCAAAACGACGGGACCGTTTCAATTCTATCAGACAGCAACAATACCGTGGTTGCGACCGTGACCATGGGGGAATATCCGACCGGCGTAGCCTATGATTCCGGCAAAGGAGAGATTTTCGTAGCCAACACGAATTACGATTCCGGTGGAGCTATCGGAAATGTATCGGTAATATCGGACAGCACCAACAGCGTGATTACTGACATTACCGTTGGGGTCGCTCCCCTGTACTTAGTTTACGACTCCGGAAAAGGCGAGATATTCGTATCCAATGAGGAGTCAACCGGCAATACCATCTCAGTCATATCGGACAGCACAATCAGGTTGTCGCGACAGTGAACGGCGGATCAGCACCTGAAGGCTTAGCCTATGATCCTGCCAAGGGAGAGATATTCATAGCCAATGAAGATTCAGGTTCCTTCTCTGTCATTTCGGACAAAACCAATTCCCTGGTCACAACCGAGCGACTGGGACTATAGGAGATCCCTCAGACGTTACTTATGATTCCGCCAAGGGCGTCGTGTTTCTAACCTGTAGTACTGGTGCCTCGGTCTTTGCCATATCCGATAGCAATAACACCGTGATCGCATGGGCACCCTTGGTGCAGTTTCCGATATCCCAAGAATCTTTGGACCCTTGCCAGAGGGTATAGCTTACGATTCCGCCAAGGGTGAGCTATATGTGGCAGACAGCGGATCCAACGCCGTCTCGAACATTTCAGATTCCTTAATTACGGCATCTAGCTCTTCGTCATCGTCGTCATCAACGACTACCACTTCTTCATCGACTTCAGACAACTCCATTTTCATCATCATTGGAGTGGTCGCGGTCATAGCCGTTGGCGTTGTTACCTGATGTTCGGCAGGCGCAAATCGCAGGCTGAAGGAGATTCGGGGAGCGGTGCTGGATCAGGAGCTTCAGGAAAAGTGGCTAGTGTGGATATGAGCAAAGGAGTTTCAAGCGATCCCAACTCTGTTGCACAAGAATCAAATCTTAATTGTGAGATTTATTTATTGATTCTTGTGCAACAGAGTTGGGATCGCTTGAAACTCCTTTGCTCATATCCACACTAGCCACTTTCCCTGAAGCTCCTGATCCAGCACCGCTCCCCGAAACTCTTCAGCCTGCGATTTGCGCCTGCCGAACATCAGGTAAACAACAACGCCAACGGCTATGACCGCGACCACTCCAATGATGATGAAAATGGAGTTGTCTGGAGTCGATGAAGAAAGCGAAGTCCTTCATGACGACGATGACGAAGAGCTAGATGCGGTAATTAAGGAATCTGAAATGTTGAGACGGCGTTGGATCCGCTGTCTGCCACATATAGCTCACCCTTGGCGGAATCTAAGCTATACCCTCTGGCAAGGGTCCAAAAGATTCTTGGGATATCGGAAAATCCGCCGAGGTACCCCATGCGATCACGGTGTTATTGCTATCGGATATGGCAAAGACCGAGGACCGGTACTACAGTTAGAAACACAACGCCCTTGGCGGAATCATAAGTAACGTGTCAGAGATATCCTGAATAGTGCGGGGGTTCGCTGGGTTGTGACCAGGGAATTGGTTTTGTCAAATGACAAAGAAGGAACCTGAATCTTCATTGGCTGTGAATATCTTCTCTTGGCAGGATCATAGACTAACCTTTCAGAGCATGATCCGCCGTTCACTGTGCGCCACAACCTGATTGGTGCTCTGCAATGAAAATGAGATGGTATTGCCGGTTGACTCCTCATTGGATACGAATATCTCACCTTTTCCGGAGTCCTAAACTAATTACAGGGGAGGCTCAGAGACCCCAACGGTAATGTCAGTAATCACGCTGTTGGTGCTGCCCGATATTGCCGATACATTTCCGATAGCTCCACCGGAATCGTAACTCGTGTTGGCTCCTCGAAAATCTCTCCTTTGCCGGAATCATAGGCTATCCCCGGTCGGGTATTCCCCCACGGTCACGGTCGCCACCACCTTATTGTTGCTATCTGAAACGATCGAGACCGAGTAC
Organism: uncultured Methanomassiliicoccales archaeon; assembly: GCA_963755265.1. Lineage (GTDB taxonomy): Archaea > Thermoplasmatota > Thermoplasmata > Methanomassiliicoccales > UBA472 > DASXVU01. Next base: position 6,266 of record CAVWKV010000004.1, read on the forward strand.
CGTCGAGTTGATTGGTTATGAAAATCTCTCTTTGCAAAATCATAGGCTACGCCGGTCAGGTATTCCCCCACGGTCACGGTCGCAACCACGGTATTGTTGCTGTCTGATAGAATTGAAAGTTTGAATTTCCCGTCGTTTTGATTGGCTACGAAAATCTCTCTTTTGCCGGAAATAATATCCCATGGGAGAGCCTCCACGTTAAATGGAGGTATGGCCAGTTCCCGTAGCTGCTTGAACCATGCTGGTCGCTGACACGACAAAGACCATGATAAATATTAAACTCAAAATAAAAGCTACTATTAGTATACCAGTTTTGCTATTATTTCTCACTAGTTTCCCTATGCCCCCTAATACTATCTAAAACGATATTTGCGTATCTAATACTGTCGAGTTCAAGATTTCACCTACAGTTATCTTTTATTGGTTCAGATCTCATTTGGTAGGATGGGAGAACTTACGAAAACATTCTTCCAATAATTGAGAATGGTTGGAAGCTTTGTAAACTTGCTCCGAAGATCGGAGCCAAAGAACGAAAAACTTGAGGGGCGGGCCTTTTTAGAAGATATGTACAATCCCCGATAACAAATGCGGGGGAAAGGAATTCAACTTTCCCTAGCCAGTCATCCGTTTATAAAGTTAATCAATTCGGAATTGGCCCAAAACCGATTACCGGACTTTCAGGGAAACGTGAAAAAATGAGAAAAGGGAAATTTAACCAAGGAGGAAGATCGAAAGGACATGCGAAGGAAAATAATACTCGACATGGCAAGCAACGAAATGCCCTAACTTCTCTGATAAGGCGATCGATAACTAGGGTGTAGCACTTTGGAGAATCTATCAAATGTTCCGAAAGCGTCTATTGAGTGAGCCCAAGGAGATTTGTGACAACGACCATAACTGGCCCTAATATTTCACATCATTGAATTGGAGAATTATCCAAGGAGGATCAAAGGAGAAGGCGAATATCAAAAGGCCTAATCGACGGTATCAAGTTCATATTCCCATGTGGATGCTGAGAAGCATCATCGTCGATTTCCCCACGGGATAGAGTTTCCTGGCAGTTATGTCCACTGTCTTCCTGCCCAATTTGGGAATCATTATCTCCACGCTAAGATTCTCTAGTTCAGCTTCTTTTGAGTTCAGGTCTTTGAGTCTGTCTATAATCAGCAAATGTTCCACATGCGTTGAGGTCTACGAGAGGCCGGTCTCTAACATTCTCCGCCGTGGTCCCGAATACTTCATGGAAGCTGGTATTGGCCGAGCGGACGACGAGGTCCCGGTCCACTATCATTAGCGGTTCTTTGATGGTATTGACTACGCTCTCCGCGTATTCCTGAGATGCCCTGGCCTCCATTGTAAGTTCTTTGAGCTTTTCCTGCACCTTCTTCTGCTCATCGATATCGCTGAAGGTCATTACCACCCCGTCGATTACGTTCTCGACCGTTCTATAAGGGAGGACCTTGAGCCTGAACCACCGGCCTTCTTTTGTCTGGACCTCCTTCTCCTTGGTGTTCAGGGTGTCTAGGACCTCTCTGCTGTCGATGAGCAGATCCTCCTGCAGCTTCATGGCGATGTCCTCGATGGGGCGGCCCACATCGCCCGGAAGCAGGTTCATGATCTTCTCCGTCTGAGGAGTGAACCTCCTGATATTCAGGAGGGTATCGAGAAAGATTATGGCCTCATCGACGCTGTAAAGAAGGTTCTTCGTGTCGCTGTTGATCTTCGAAAGCTCCTGATTCTTCCTTTCCAGCTCAGTGTTGACCGTCAAGAGCTCCTCGTTCAGTGAATTGAGCTCCTCCTTTCCGGTCTCCGACTCCTCGACCACGCTTTGCAGTTCCTCGTTGTTCGACTGAGCTCCTCATTGGTAGAGGTCAGTTCTTCATTGGAGGTCTCCAGTTCCTCGATGGTGCTCCTCAGGTTCTCCTTGGTGTATCGGAGGTCCCGCTCCAGTTCGTCGATCCTGGTCTCCCGATTCGGCGATATGGTTAACTCCTGTTTTTCTTTCAGGATCTTCCGGGGAATGTTCTTTTCGTCGAATATGACCAAAACGTCGGAGACGGGCGTTCCGTCTTCCAACGGCCTGACGATGATGTTGAGGAAGGATGAATCACCATTCGTATGCACTTGGATTGCTTCCTTGGTTACCTTCCTCCCACTGTTCCGGGTTTCGTTTAGAGTCAATATCCTTCGGACCGGATGTCCTCGCGGAGCAGGTCCTGTATGCCCAGGCTGGCCCTGCCCGGGGTATGCTCCAGGTACTTGCTGGTGCGGCCGTGGAAGTAGGTTATCTCATTCTTATCGTTCACTATCAGACATGGCGGTACATGCTCCGAAAGCAGTATCTTTTCCGCTTTTTCGTTGACGTTCGGTCCTATCGCCGGTCCCTTCTCCTTTGGAACAGTTTCCTTCACCGGCCGGGGTTGAACGCTTATTCCGGGGGCCGGCGTAGCGGGTGCATATGGCCTCCTCCGGTATATCTTCCGTTTCGGATCGATCGGGATGTACCTGTCTTCGAACCCGGTGATCGTTTCCGACTCTCCCAGGAACAATATACCGTTGGGGTTCAAGGCAGTGCTGAACGTCTCCAGCACCATCCTCTGGAGTACCGGTTCAAAATATATCAGGAGGTTTCGGCATGATAGGATATCCAGGTGAATGAACGGGGGATCGCGGATGACGTCGTGGGGCGCAAAGACGACCATTTCCCGGATCTCCTTCTTCACCTTGTACCCGCTCTCCTGTCTGACGAAATACTTGTCCAGGCGCTTCGCGTTAACGTCTTCGACTATCGCCAGAGGATACTCTCCCATTCTGGCAGTGTTGATCGCTTCTTCATTGATGTCTGATCCGAAGATCTGGACATGGAGGCTCTTGCCGGTCTCTTCCATCAATTCCTTCAATATAATGCCGATGGAATAGACCTCCTCCCCGGTTGAGCAGGCGGTCACCCAAACTCTCAGTTCATCTTTTTCAGAATTGGGCACGAAGACGGTTTTTCTGAGGTTCTCTTTCAACGATTCGAAGGCCTCGGGGTTCCTGAAGAAGTTCGTGACCTCGATCAGCAGATCCTGGAACAGCAGATGTATCTCCTGCTGGTTGGCCAGTAAGTAGGTCGCATATTGCTCCTTGCTTTCAAGCTGGTGAACGGTCATGCGTCGCTCGATCCTCCGGTTGATGGTGCTCTTCTTGTAAAGGGAGAAATCGTGGCCGGTCCCGCTTCTTACAATGGATAGTATCTTATGCTCGGCATCAGCCGCCCCGACTGGTTCGATCTTGGACGGTCGTGCCTTGGTTCCCAAAGCGTGAACATATTTCACGATCATCCCTGACATCTCGCTGGGAGGCAGGACATAGTCCACCAGGCCTGTCTCGATGGCGTTTCGGGGCATGCTGTCGTATTTAGCGGTCTCCGGGGTCTGCACCATGATCATGCCCAGATTGGAATGGATGGCCCTGATCCCGAGAGAACCGTCCGAAGCGTTGCCCGAGAGGATGACGGCGACGGCGTTCTCTTTCAAGTCCTCGGCCAGGGATCGAAGGAAGTAATCTATGGGTAGGAAGGCCTCGTTTTCGTTGCTACGGTCAAAGAGGCGAAGTGCCCCATTGGTGATTATCATATATTTGCCCGGTGGGATCACATAGATCTTGTTCATGCGAACCACCATCTTGTCCTCGGCCTGGACCGCTTCCATGGTCGTGGATTTGGAGATTATCTCGGCCAGGAGGCTGGGATGGCGGGGTTCGAGATGTGAGATTATGACGTAACCCATACCAGAATCGGCGGGAGCATTCTTGAAGAATGCTTCCATTGCTTCCAGACCGCCCGCCGAAGAACCCAAAGCCACTATCGGGAATGATATATCGGATGAGATGTTCTTATCCCCTGCCCCGGTTTTTTCATCTTCCCTCCTTTCCTTTTTTCTTTTTGCCATCCCTATGCCTCCGGCAATCAATTTCACTAGGCTTTGCGTTACCATATCCGTCCGGACTACTTACAGACTATGACAAAATCCCACGATGATGCTCAAGACCGACGGTAATTGCCCGGCGTGCTCTTATGAACAATCAGTGTCCAGATATCAGGTCTCTTGTCCGATTTTCAGGGGACGGCTTCGAATACCGCATTAAGCTATCCTCTTCGGCAAGCAATATTTGTCATTAAACTCTATTAAATGAGAGGAATTCTATTATCTATCGTCCTATCAATGGAAAACGAACTCGATGAAGCGGGCTTAGGGTTTTGGCCAAGAAACGCCTCGAGGGAAAGGGGCATGCCAAAGAATGGCCGGCAAACGATTACTCCAAACTGATCGAAGAGCTCATTATTCATCAAGAGGAGCTGAATATACAGAACGAGGAGCTCATTAAGGTCCAGGTTGAGCTGGAGGCTTCCAGGGCCAGATATTTTGAATTGTACGATTTGGCCCCGGTCGGATACATAACATTCACTTCGGAATTGGTGATAAAGGAGGCCAATTTGGCGGCCTCGAAAATCCTGGGAGCAGGGAGAAAGAATCTCATCAACAAACGGTTGTCATCCTTTGTTTCTCCACAGTCGCAGGAATCGGTGTACCTCCATTACCGGAGGCTTGCCAATGGAACGGAGAAGCAGGTAAACACGTTCCTGGTCCGGAAAAAGGACGGAAAAGAGCTATACGTTCGGTTCGAGAGCAATCTAGTTGAAGGAGCATCAGGAGCAGAGTTCAGATCTGTTCTGACCGACGTCACCAAGCTAAAGAGGGTCGAGGATGCGAATGCCGAGCTTCAGCAGTTCGTTTACGTGGCAAGTCATGATCTTCAAGAGCCGTTGCGCATGGTGGTCAGTTATCTGTCGCTCTTGGACAGGAAATATAAGGACAATCTGGACCACGAGGCGTTAGGATATATCAAGTACGCTGTGGAAGGCGGAACGAGAATGCGTTCGCTTATAGACGACCTGCTTGAATATTCCAGACTGGATTATCAGGAGACATCATTCCTTCTGGTCGATATGAATGCCGTCGTGGCCAAGGCCCTAGGCAATCTGAAATTACAGATAGAAGAGCACAAGACCAATATCGTTGTCGACACCCTTCCATCGTTGCTCGCTGACGAGACACAGATGGTGCAATTGATGCAAAACCTGATCGGCAATGCGATAAAGTTCCATGGGCGGAACCAATCTGAAGTTCATATTTCTGTCACCGCGAGCTATCAGAAATGGACTTTCGCCGTCAAAGATAACGGCATCGGACTGAATATGGAATACTCGGAAAAGATTTTCCAGATGTTCCAGCGGCTGCATGGGAGCGAAGAATTCCCCGGAACCGGGATCGGCCTGGCGATAGCCAAGAAGATCGTCGAAAGGCATGACGGTAAGATATGGGTCGAATCTGAGGAGGGCAAAGGGGCTACGTTCTTTTTTACAGTCCCGAAAGAGATGAGAACGCGGAAATTGAGGGAGATTCCGGAAAATTGAGAGGGCCTTCTCAACCTATTCTCCACATGTCTTTAGTCCAAACACGATTCTGCTCGTAGTTCTTCACAGTCTACAGGTCGGCGTTCACATAAAAGGGTTCGCCGGAGAGCGGCAGAAGGCCTTCACCGGCATCCTCGAATTATATTATCATTCTCCGTGAATAATGAACAAACCATTAATATACCAAAGATTGAATGGATACATCATATTGCAGGGGTATAAAATGTTAGAGCAGCGCCACATGCATGTTCTTATCGTGGAAGACAATCCCGCAGATGCACGACTGGTCAAGGAATTGGTCAAGGAAACTGGATTGCCGATCGATATATCACTGATGAGGGATGGGGAAGGTGCGATCCAAATGATGGAAAGGGCCGCAAAAGGCGAATCGCCACCGCCTGATCTGGTCTTACTGGACATCAACCTCCCCAAGAAGAACGGCCATGAGGTTCTGGCTTCGATCAGGGAAATGGACCGCTTGGCCGATACCTGTGTTGCCATGTGCTCGGGTTCCAGCTCCTTTGAGGACCTCAGGCGGGCACGCCTCAATGGGGCTAATGCATATCTAATCAAGCCGATTGGTCCGGGAGAGATGGAAACAATGATTATGAACCTCCGTCAGATGCTCATAGAGCTGAACGAGGGAACCTTCTTCGCCAAATGCTTTTGAAATTAGGACAAAAAGTTGGGCTGAACCTCAGGTCTAGGTCTTTAAGAGAACCGAAGAGAGCAGGGACAGTCGCCCAATCATCATAACAGCAGTCCAGACGTCTTGAGACTTTCAGTGATCTTGTCAATTGTCGCTTCGATATCCTGAAGCCTCTTGCTCCTGTGCAAACGACCTTGCCGGATGAGAACAGCAATAAGACAACTTTCGGCTCCTTCAACCGGTACACGAGACCGGGGAACCGTTCTGGCTCATAGTCCGCTCCATTTCATATCTGATCTGCGCTCAAGCCATCTTTAATGTTAAAATGAGGGTTCGAAGTATTTACTAGGAACTCCAATCTTGACTAATGCAGGATCGGCATGAAGTTACTTAGTAAACCATCGAATCTTGGAGAAGATTTTTCCTCCTTTAGGGACGTGGTCACTGAAGAAATCGCCAGTGAAGAGAAGATGCTCCAGAAGCTCCAGGAGCCTATATGGAGTGAAAACTATTTTCATTTGATCTCGATAGCTCTAATGGCCCTAATGGCCGTGCTGATCTTCCTACAAAATTCAATATTTTTCACGTGGCTCATCGTCGCGATCTTGCTCTATTCCTACAATTGGGTCATCTTTTTTATCCCCACTACCACTGAGAGCATACGTCCAGAAGATGCAGATGTTGCACAGCAGATCAACCAGGAGCGAAAATGGTACGCATTGCGTCTATTGATCAAGGAAAGGAAACTTGCCATTGAGATAGGGCTCACGATGTATCTGGGCGGCATACTTCCTGTGGCGCTGAGCTTTACTCTAATATTCGGATTGTCAGCATTCTTTTCCGTGTACTTTGGTTATTTCACCCACTACATCGCTGCAGGTACGGCAACCTTCATCCTGATCCAGGTGGCACTAATCATTCTTTTCTATGTTATGATGTGGATAATCAAGCCGCAGGCTCAGGGCATAACCCGGATAGGTAGGTATTTCAGGGAAAAGATAAAAGTGGCCAGGTCCAAAGGAAATGGGGCTCTTCTGGTACTGATCTTGATCATAACGGGATTGAGCTTTGTGGCAAGTGTTTTAGTTTTCGGTGCGATCCTGTTGCCTGGATTTCTGATACCGGTTCTCTGGGGGGATATGAACTTTTTGGCATTAAGCAACCTCCCAATAATCGCTGTTTTGTTCATCAGCCAGCTCATCGTAATGAGGCACTTTCAAGGCGTTGTCAGCCGAAGGCTGGCTGAGCAGAGGGTCAAGGACCGTCTGTTGGAGCTGACTAATGACGTCCTCGTTAAACTAGATGAACTTGCATTTTTGCCGGAGGGTGAAGAAAAAAAGGTCTCCTTGGAGGATCTGAAGGGGAAATATTATTCGATTGCAATATATGACCTGATCGATCAAGATATTTTCGGTTATTCTCGTATCTATTTGTTCGGGGTACGCCTTCGATATGTTTTAGACCAGGACGTTATCTTATTGATAACAACCATGACGAAAAGGGCCCAGCAGAGAAGAGATAATGATCCGCCTAAGGACCCCGAAGGTTGGAACGATTGTCGGCTCAGCGACGACCGGTCACCTTAGCAGGGCAAATGAGTTGCAAGGACTGTTCGATTGGAGTTGCGGAGATATGCTCATGTAAGATCTTGGCTGGGACCTCAGCCCCAGCCCCCACCTCTGCGGGAAGACCGATTCCGATCGATCAGAGAAGAGTCGCCTTAAGGGTCTGACGATCTGCATCCGACCAAATATGTCGCCGTGGAAGGTCGGAGACCTTCTGGATCCTGTATCGCAAGTTAGGGTCTTTCGACTTCTGGATTGCGTGATCTATGGCACTGCCTATTACGATCAATCAGGAGTATTTGCCAGGCCCTAGCCGGGATAAATATCTCGAAGCGCATGCTCACTCCAGGCCTGCTTTTTCTTAGACAGACATGCCAGTTATGGCCAGAATCATACGGACCAATAACAAACCGAGGCTAGTACTATTGCCAAAACCTTTCTCAAACGGGTGTTCTCTGTCTTCTCGTTTAATCCGATGCCCTGCCCGAAACGAAGCTCAGAGCTCTCTATAGCAGAACCACCAATCATAATTGTCGTATTGCTTCTTGCGTTCTCTTGCGGTCTTCTCGTCAGTTGCCGTCTTGATGATAACTTCGTCCCTGATCAGCTCATTATTAGGCCAATTCTCTGGCATTGCCACATTATTTTTGTCTGAGATTTGCAGTGCCTTAAGGGCGCGAAGAACTTCGTCCACGTTCCGACCGACCTCCTGAGGATAGTATATCATCAGCCGGATGATGCCCTTGTCATCAACGATGAACACCGATCGGACCGTATTTGTCCCTTTTCCGGGGTGGATCATCCCTAACTTGTTTGCTACCTCTCCCACGCCGTCAGCGATGACCGGGAAGGGGACTTCGACGTCCAGGTTTTCGTTGATCCACTCGACCCACTTGATATGGGACTGGACCTGGTCGATGGACAGCCCTATGAGCTCGGCATTAAGCTCCTTGAATCTTTCAGCCCTCTTGGTGAAGGCATAGAACTCCGTCGTGCAAACTGGGGTGAAGTCGCCGGGGTGAGAGAAAAGAACGAACCACTTCCCCGACAGGTCCTGGGGAAGCTCCATCTTACCATGTGTGGTCGTGACTTCTATATCAGGGAAGCGGTCCCCTAGCAGAGGTTTTCCTTCTTTGCATACTGTCATCTCGCTCATGAATAGATCTCCGGTCAATCATTGGCAGGCTGAACGTTTATAGTTGACTGTATCGAGATCGGATGGATCCGAAATATAGTGAGATCCACTCTCGAAAAATATTGGGATGATTGCTATGTGGAGACTATCCGATTGAATCTGCATATCCCGGAATCAAAGACAAAGGCTGAGATTCTCGATGAGATCGTTAGTAGTCATTCGGGTTAATTGTATAGAATGTAAATCCTATACTATGCTGGGATATTCCCTTTCTTCAGTTCATTCCGCCATGGACGAATGGCAATCTTC
>CAVWKV010000005.1:0-6288 GCA_963755265.1 uncultured Methanomassiliicoccales archaeon
GCGCTCCATATCGTGGCTGTAGGCCCACAGGAACAGGCCGGTCAAGCCGGCAACCAGAAGGGCGTTGAGCGCCAGGTTGGCGGAGAGCATCCGCCGCCACAGGCTGCCGCGGAAGGGGCCGGTCATCGGAAGACCTCCGCGCCGGGGGGAATTCTGAGATCCAGGCCGAGCAACCGCGTCACGCGCTGATTGACCGCCACCTGCAGCCGGGAGGGGTATTCCTCGCCGCCGGAGCTTTCTCCGCGCTGGATGCGCAGGGCCATTTCCGCCGCCTGCCGGCCCAGCGCCCGGTAGTCGGGATACACTCCGGCGGCGGCGCCGGCGCGCACGAACGCGGGCGAGAATCCCACGATGGGCAACCGGTACTCGATGGCCGCCAGCACCAGCGGCTGAATGGTTACGGGGTTATAGAGGTCCGGATCGGGCAGGCACAGCAGGAAGTCCACCTTGCCCTTCAGCGAACCGACTACTTTGAGCAGATGGCCGGGCCCGTCGCAATCCGCCACCACCAGGGTGTAGCCCTCCTTGCGCGCCTGGCTTTCGAGAGCCTCGGCGGAATAGCGCGCGCGGTCCGGATTGCGGATGATTCCCGCCCGCAACGCGCGCGGCAGCAGAGCGCGCACGGCCGCCAGTTGCGCGCCCAGCGGAACGTCCAGATCGATCTGCCCCGCGCCTTCCGGCTGTTGCGGGCCGCGCAGCACCATGGTGGCCACCACCGGCAGCGCCGGCTGCTGTGCCCGCAACTCCGCCAGGGCGTGGCTTCCCACTGCCACCACCACGCGCGTCTCCCGGGCATCCAGCGCATGCGCCAGGTTGGCGGCCGCCGTAGCCGTGCGGACATCCACAACTGTCCTGCATCGTCAACCTGGTGATCAATCCCTCCATTCTCGAACGGTTTTCGGGACGACCATGGCCGTGCTGGGCCACCTCCTCTTGTCCACCGTAATCTTTGGCCAGGTGGTGAATTGGTCGAATGGGCAAGCACCAAACGACTTCTCGGGCTTGATCATCGGCCTGATTTTGGTCCTCGTCTTCGTCGCCATCCTCGTGCGGTTGTCATACGGAGTCGTTTATGGTCCTTTGCCTCGCCGTCACCACGGGCGGCGGTATTTGGACGAGCCATGGGGCGGGGATGCTGAGGACATCCTGGACAAGCGATATGCCTATGGAGAGATTACTCAGGAGCAGTATATGCGGATGAAGGGGGACTTGGAAAGAAACGGCTCGGGTCCCCGGCCTTAGAGGTCCGGGACCTCTAAACCTCTTGAATAAGAATTATAAGAATCACCTGGATGATTCATTTCGATGAACCTTTAACTAATCATAACTTGGATGAATTGGGTTACAAAGAGTATGCAAAAGATATTGCCAATGTTCTCGAGAATATTCATGAGTCTGGTTATGTGATAGGAATAGAGGGCAACTGTGGGTCGGGCAAAACTTCATTCAGGCGTTCTGTAAAACCTTTATTCCGCTGTCGGGCCGTTCCTTGACCTCCCCATACATATTGAAAGGCCATCATGTATGCCCATTTAGAATATAAGAACGATATTATTTATGAGTTGAACATCCTTGCGAAGGTTGAAGCCTCATGAAGATGAAAGGTTTGCCGCTTTATCTAGATATATATGAGACTTCTGAAATATTGACAAACAGGCATTTTCGAGAATTCGAAATGCCCGAGTTTGAAAGGATTTACCTCCCGGAGAGTATGAGGCCGTTCACGGATCTCAGCCCTTTAGGAGCAAAAGAATTCGTAGTAGACGATAATAGAGGGGCGGTTTCCACTTCACCTGCTATGAATATTGATGGAACCGACTTTTTCCTTTCGGTAAAGGGGATAGGTTCGACAACCAATCCGTTTTCTCATCAGCTTCTCGGGAAATCCGAAATATGCAACCTGCTGAATGACACCAGATTGAAAGACAGAATAGCGAATTCCGAGGGAGGGGCCGCAAGATACCTCACGGGGGAATTATGGTTAAGAGGTTCCCCGTACGGAGGGCAGGGGCTTCAGCACGCAACCACTTCGATGACCGTGTCCGAAATGGCCGACCTAACCTCTATTAACGGATTCAGAATCGCGCCCCTTGTAAAGACTGTTTTCATTCCCGAGGACCTGGAGAATGAGATCAAAAAAATATATTGGTATCGAAGATTCGCTGGAAGGATGGTCCAGGAAGCGAGATTGGTTCCTTCCAATGTTAGAGTTTATTTTCATTCTGGGAGCACCATAGGTGGGAACATCAGCTCAATCTTTGATCTTTTTGGGATAGATGAGAATGATAAAGCAATTGAGTTTCTGAGGAATTTCGTAAAAAGTGGAATTGCGTTCCTGACCTTGTTCACTAGGTCAATAAAAAGCAACAATGACGGAACGTTCAGCGGACTGGATTTCTATGATGTATGGCTGGACAAAGACGCGGTCCTATCTCCGGATGGTACTATCTATTTTGTGGACCTTGAAGGACTGGAATGGATAACCGTTCGAGAGAAAGATATCAAGGAAAAGATAGACGATCAAATATTCAGATCACTTTATGAATTCATGTTTGCATATGAACAGATAGAACGAGAAAGATCCGCAAGGTTCGGAGATGTAACGGACAGGAAGGTTCAGTTTGAATACCTCCTCAGAGAGGCTCTCAAGGATGATGAGGTAATTGACCTGGAACGTAAAGGGGAAAGTCTTGAATTGATCGTAGGTAATATTCTCGGAGAGCAAAATATAATTGGTAAGTTCCCAATCATTAACTGGTAATCGAAATGAAATGCAGTGATGCAAGAGCGGTAATGTCTCAAATATCGGGTAAATTATTTTCAACGCCGATCCAACAAGCTGATTTGGATTTCCTTTCCAATAACGGCTACATAATGGTCATGCAAAAAGAAGAATATGATCGGGCCTTGGCCGAAGTTTCGAATCTGACCCGGATGAACGACGATTGGCATAAGGAGGCAATGGAGGAAAAGAGCTCATCAGCCATTTTGGGAGAGGAAGAAAGGAAAACTCATTCAATTCTGTTTCATCTTGAGGGGAGGGAGAAGAAGAATACTCAGCTTGAAAATGTAGCAAGCGAAAAGACAGTCGTAACGAAAGAAGAAAATGATATGGCTGAGACAGAATCCAAGATAAATGAGCTCATTCAAAAGAAATCCACGATTGATAGGATGGTGCAATATAACGACAAATACATGTCACTTACCGGCCTCGGGGTTATAACTCTGAACGATCTCAATGTCAGGAATTACCGGGTCTCTGACAACGAGTTTTCGGATTTTGTTAGGGAAAGCAAAGAGACAAAGGACGAACTGCGATCTATCGCAGAAAAAGGCAGCTTTCACGCATCCATCCTCAGAACTGAATTCCCCAGTACCGATTACTCTCAACTTTGGAGCGTATCCATAGGATTGGCAAAGCTTCAAGCAGACCAGAATCTAGTCAACCAAAGGTTTCTGCTTGCACTCGGGATCCTGCAAAATTTCGACTCCACTATCGAAAACAACATGATGGCAGCGGAAATCATGACCGCCTCTAGGGCGGATCCGTCTCAAACATCGACTAATTCTGATCTCCAGAAAATGTCCGAATATTTGGCAAGTCTTGATCATGAGCTCAGACACGACCATAACGTTCCTAAGGAGCTATCGGTGGGAATTGCTGCAGTGATCATGTTTGGGAAAAGATCCGACGGAACATATCCAACTGACAGATTTGTGGAATTTTCTAAAATGACCTCTTCATACGAATCGGCTGCGATACTGTCTTTGATCAATGTTCCTTCAGACCAACTGGCTGGTAAATTCCAATCATTCAGATCTCTTTTCAATTCCTGGGGATATGAGATTTCAGAAGACACAGAACTGGCTGCTGCTTATTTGTCGATCTCAGATTTGGGACCAGATGATGTGAAGACCAAGATGACCATAATCATAGACGCACTCAAGAATTATCTGGAATATCCCCTAGTGGCTGCAGCAATACTCACTTCAGTACAAACGCTGGAGGCAAATGAGACTCTTGACCTGATGGAAAAGGCCTTTTCTTTGCTTTGGTCCCTAACCAAGGGCTTCGAGCGCTCTGAACTGATAAGCCTTTCAGTCATGATGATTCCTGGAATCGAAAATAGTATTGTAAAGGAACTCGATTCAACTGCGAACGTCACAAAGGCTCCATCGCAGCTGGTCAATGCCTCATCGCACATTTTCTTTGTACCTTATATGCCCCTGATCATCGCCCATTCAGCCTACTATTCTACATTCAGCGGGATTGGGGGAGCCCACCCTGCCCATGTGCATGGTTTTGGGGGTTTCTCGGGTTGATTTCAAAGTCATATCTCGTGGTGTTAGTTTTGCTCTCTTTGGCTGTTTTCCCGTCTCTCGCCATCGCAGACCATGTTCCACAACAGGGAGATTATTTCAACTACTACGAGATCGAGAATCTTGGAAACGGCACTGGCGACTACGCCGGGTATAGCGAGCATACGGTTGTCAACGGAACTGAAATTATGAATGGAGTCAGTACCAACGGAATCGTATCTGCCCACTACGGTTATTTCTGGGCTTGGAACAATAACACAGTCACCAAAGAAACGGGAAGCTCGCAGAGTACTTTCCTATACCTTTCATACTTACCAGAATTTCTACTTCTTCTCCCTGAGCTGACTCCTCCAGTAGTTTTTTCTGCATCTCTATCAACTCTTCTTTATGTTTTAATTCTGTTGATAAGGAAAGTAATAAATTCTCAGTATAAGCATCAGTTTTACCTATGGTCTCTTTTGCTTTAATGATTATTTTTTCTGCCTTCTCATCTGTAATATATTTAATCCTTTTTAATTTATTCTTTCCTGCTCTTATCATCTTTTCCGGTGAGGGATATTTCATCAGCAATTCCAATAACCATGATGGGATACCATCTTTGCAATATGACACAAGCTCCGGAAAGCTTCTGTAAATTATCATATGCAGTTGATTAGTTAATTGACCCTTCTGTTTTTTTAGCATCCGAATATATTTATATACGCTCCGCATAGAATCATAATTTGCTGGCTCTTTCCTGCTCTCCAATGTCTGCTTATTATTAAACTCTATTTTTTCTGGATGCGAAATCATATACTCTGCTATATACTCAGCCGACAGACCATCCGTCTTGTTTCTGCTTAACATAGCTTCACTATTTGCCTGCACTCCTCTCGGATTCAGTCTGGCTACTTTTAATGGCATGTTTTCACTCAATGAAATCAGGCTCCTGTACCAATTGTTTTCATACCCTCCTGTACTCTCTACACCACAATATAGCTCCCCTAAATCATGCCTGACGCTAAATTCTTTTAGCAACTTTTCAAGCCTTTTATGACCTGATAAATTATCATCCAACTGGAAACATTTTTCCAGCTTTCTCCTTCCCTGAATCCATCAACACAAAATCTGAATAGCCTTTGCTTACATCTATTCCCAGATACCCTCTTGCATTTTTTAATAATTCAACTTTTTTCTCCATGCTCTTTATTATTATTTTAGTTTAACAAATTTAAAAAGACAAGCATCGTTCAGCCTTATAATAATACGGTATCAGTGTACCAAGTTATACCTCGAACTCTACTTGACTGAAAGGATAGACTAAAGGACGGTATCTTTGTACCAAGGGATGTTCATCCTTTCATCAAGTATGCTTTTACTTCTTCTTTTCAATTTTGTTCTAAAATTGTTCTAAATATTCCTTCAATTATTTAAAAATGCAAACATATAAGGCTGAGCGTCCACGCTCAGTCTTAATTCAACTTCAACGATTCTCCCGGGGCCGCCGGGCGACGTCCGCAAACATGATCCCGAAGATTATCAAGAGGGTGCCGGGAAACTGGACATAGCCGAGGTGATTCGGCGCAAGGGCACCTGGGCAAACTGAAAGATCCAGTCCGCGGCAACAAGGAAGGCCAGGCCCAACAGCCCGTCGTACAGGGCCGCCACGAGGAAGAGCATTGAGGGACGGGTCGTCGTCTTCATCTGGGTTTCGGTCCTTTCCCGGATCCTAGGTGAAAAAGCGGAAACCACGGACCGGCCGCGTGGTGCGTCGGCACGTCACATATCGGCGTAGGGCGACGGGGGGTGCATCACGTAGCGGGAGCCGTCCTTGCGGCTGGCCCACTTGGTTTCGTCGTCGTAGCCGCCGCGGCTGGCCTCGCCCCGCCACTCGGTCTTCTGGTGCTTGTGGTGATGGTACACGTTGCAGGCGTTGCACTTGACGGTCTTGTCCCAGGTGGGTGCCTTCAAAAGCGGGCCGAGCCGCCG
>CAVWKV010000006.1:0-3512 GCA_963755265.1 uncultured Methanomassiliicoccales archaeon
CAAAAGCGATCGTTGACGCCGTCACCAACTTCGACGACCCGAAGGTAATCGCTAGGTATCTAAGGGTCTAGGCGAGGCGATGAAGGGCATCGAAGATCTCGACCATAAAGCCGGAGGATAGGATCAGGAGCGCGGCTGGTAGGCCGCCCCAAACAATTTCTTTCTAATATCAAGGCTCTGACGCTAAACTATCAATTCCATTAGAAATAATGGTTAGCCCATTCGTCTTCGGTCAATCTTACATTAGAAGTTTTCTGGAGTTTAGTATTAAGGCTTATCTAGAATAGTACACAATATTATCATCGAGGTATGCTCGCCAGCACCTCGCTTCCCACCGCCGTTATGGTAAGGAGTTCAGGACCGAGCGAGACCTTGTAATCGGCCATATCGTAGACTTGGACTCTTGAACTCCCCTTCCGGAAACCCGCCTATCACGATAGCGACCTCTTCCGCACCTGTGGCGGGGAGCAGGTCCCTTAACGGCGTCTGCCGACCTTCCGGCGACATGACCACGGTGACGTCAACGTTGATCCGGTCCATCAGCTCCAGGAACGTTCCTTTGCTGATGGAAATCTCCTCTTCACCAGAACCGATCTTGCCGTTTTCCAGAAGTTCGTCCATGAAGCCCAGGTATTCAAGGTAGTTCTGGGGCACGAGGGCCTTCCGCCCGATGTTAAGGATAATATCATCCTGGTATGGACAAACATCCGCAGATAACCGCGCTTGTTGGCGATGGAACTCTGGCATAGGTTGAGGAAGCCGTGTATCATGTCCGGGCGCCCTCTTCGGCTCCCTTCTGGAAGCTTCTCAAGAACGTCCCTGTGCAGATATGACTCCAGCACCTTGGTGTGGATGTTGCAGCGGGGCTTGACGTGGACGCCTTCAGGTATCCTTTCCAGCTCTGAGTCGACCAGGATGATCGTTACCCTCATGAGATCACTTTTTCTAGCTGCCCATTGTCCCGGGCGATCTTGATCTCTCGGCTGATGCGCCGTCCGGTGCTCATGTCGGGCTCGACCAGGTCCGAATACGGGGAACCGGACACGAACGGGTTGGACCCGGCTACTATCCTAGACGATATCTCGAAGACCTTAAACTCCAACTTGTCGGTGACTATCGATTCCAGGCAGAACGGGCCGATCATACCTCCGAACAGCTCATATGAACGCTGGATGACCCTCTCGCCCATCTCGAACACCTTGGGAAGAAGCGACTCGCGCAACACCACAGAGACGTTGCCAGTGACTACGAAGGTCGGGTAATAGCCAAGACGCTTGAGCTCCTCGGCAGCACCCAGCTTGTACATCTCATCAACGTTCGATTCATCACGCCTGTCCATCGACATCAGCTCGACAGATCCCTCGGACACGCGATATCCATCGGTCTTGATCGGCGAATAGAAGAAGTGTAGATAATACCTAGTGCCTAGGACATACTCCTGGATGGTGTACGGCTGTTCCGTGTCTATGCCCAGCTTGAAGTCTGGGTAGTCCTTGGCGATGAAGAATCCCCGGCCGCCCTTGGCGCCATTGTATTTCACAAGTACTGGCCGGTCGATCGCCTTCGGGTCCTCGATCACCCGTGGCATGGATATCCCGGCGGACTCGAGCCACTCCCGCATTTTGTTGCGGTCAGACTCCCATGCTAAAACCTTCCGGTTCCCGAAGGTTGGGATCGGCATATCCTCGAATTTGCTGGCGCTCATATACTCGACGAAAGAACCGTGTGGGACCACTATGACGTTGCGGGCTAGGAACTCGTCGTAGTTGTCGACAAGTTCGCCGTAGCTGCTGAGCTTCATGATCTCATCCGGCTTGGCCAGGGGGAACGCATCATAAAAACGATTATTATCGCGGATGGCCAGGCCCAACGTCTTGAACCCCTCTTTCTTGGCGCCATTGAAAATTTGGAGGGAAGAGTGAGAGCACAAGGTGGCAATGGTAATCTTGTCCTTGTCGTACTCGTTGAGAATCTTGAGAATCTTGTTCTTGGGAACCATTAACTTAGAATTTGTCTTATTCATATAAACATTTCCATGACCTACGGCTCAGCCTGTTGATTCTCCCAGCCAACAGCAGTAGGACGACATCGGTCCTAGCTTAGCAGGTTGATGTTGAAGATGTACAACAGCACGACCAGGCAGATCGCGCGAGTGATACCGGCCAGGAAGTTGACCAATGCGAACCATTTCATCTTCAGGGCTTCCCCGCCCTTGTTCGTGATGGAGAAGATGTACAGCACTGCGGTATCGCTCATGAATGGGACGCTCAGGAGTATGTATAGTGCATAGTAGCCGAAACGGGCCACGAACCTCTCGCAGAGTTCGATGAACTTGCCAAAGAACTTGAAACGCGTGGACCATCTGTGTACAGGTCCTTCGATCTCCACGCCGATCTTAAAAACCAGTATCGATCCAACCGCCTTGCCCGCACCAAGTACTACCGCGAGAACATACCAAGGAGTGTGCGGGCTGAGTATCAAACCGAACTCTACTGGTATTGGCAGGATGATCGCCGCCAAAACCGCGTATAGAAGAAGACCACAAATGAGTACAATATGGGGTCGCCGGCCACTCCAGTAAGAAAGGACATAAATTCTTCGGCGATTCCCATCGGCCTGCATGACAGGCCGTAGCTTTAAAAAACTTTTGTGTCCTGATAGTTGAATAATAATCAACCCAGCTATTCTATCTAGGACTGGCCAGATTTCCACGGACGGAGATATCTTTTTATCATGGTAGGGTAATTATCGGTCTCAGGGATTCACTTATGGCGCCTGCTGATAAGGACGAATGGTTCGCACAACTAGATGCCGAACTACAGAGGAAGACAGAGGCCATCTCCAAGGACCGCGAGGAGATTACCTATCAGAAGACGAATATCAACAAGGCGCTTATCCAGGACTTCTGGAACATCGTCAACCGATTCGGCAAGATCAATGTCCAGCTGAACATGGAGCCGTCCTATAGCGAGTTCGCAAAATTCGAGCAGGACAAATTCCCGGACGTCTGGAAGTTCAACCCCGCGTTCGACCTCGAGGCCGTAGGTGCCATGCAGGTCGTGGACATGACCCAGAGTCAGGGTCGCATGGGAGATTCCATCAAGGTCTGGTATTACAGTGTTGACTCGACGCCACACGTGCGCATGGTGTTCGTCTACTGTGAGGGCGAGCACTATTATAAGTACAACGGGTGGAAGAGGATCTTCGGCCAGTTCGTGATCTACGATGCGCCGCTCGCGGACTTCGACATGGAAAGGATGCACGAGTCTCTGGGCGACGTCGTTGTGGCGTGGTTCGAGTCCCACCTGCGGAACAACCGTGAGATACTCATCAACCACCTGAAGGAAAAGTACGAGAAAGGGGAGACGTTCACCGAGTGAGCGCTTCTGGTAAACCACTTATTTCGTGCCATATATAAGCTCTAGCTGGAGCTCTGGACATGCATTTTATTGTGCTTTACATAGGCACTTTCGGCGCGCCAAGGAATAATGCAATTAAGGGAAAACGCGATG
>CAVWKV010000007.1:0-18161 GCA_963755265.1 uncultured Methanomassiliicoccales archaeon
GGGTTCCTGCGCATCGCGTGGATGCCAAAGGATCTCAAGGAGTCGATGCGCAGCTCGCTGGAGAAAAGGGCGGCGGAACTCGGCGAGCCTGGGTTCGTAGATAAGATAGCCGATGAGACGATGACCACGGACGCCGACGGGCTGACAGAGTGGATGGCCAAGGTGGACCATCCGGCCCTGAGGATGCCGCCGCTGCTGCAATAACGTTCAGGAAGGTCAATAACATGGTCGAGGTTCCAATCCCCAAGGAGAAGTGGACGGGCAAGATCGGCGTACTTGAGCTTGGCTCATCATCCGAGAAGGGCGGCTCCCGGGGTAAGAAGGTCTTGGTTGGCGGAAGCAACGGGATGCCGTTCCTCTCCTATGAAGGGACGTCGCCGAACCGACAGGTCATAGCCGGTGAGGTCATGGACACGACCAGCGATCTGCCCAAGGCCGTGAAGGAGTTCTTCGGGGACGTCGTCAACGACCCTGTACCCTGGGCCAAGGCATGGGTCGAGAAATATCACGCCGATGTCATCTGCCTGAAGCTCATATCCACGAACCCCGAAGAGGGGAATATTCCCTCTGAGGTGGCCGCTGAGACGGTCAAGAGGGTCTTGGCCGCAGTCAACGTCCCGCTGATCGTCTACGGATGCGGCCAGGAGGAGAAGGACGCTAAGACGCTGGAGGCAGTCAGCAACATCGCCCCGAAGGAGCGGCTGCTGCTCGGTTACGCCGAGGAGGGACATTACAAATCAATTTCCGCGGCCTCGATGGCGAACGATCACCCGCTCATCGCCTTCAGTAACCTGGATATCAACCTGGCCAAGCAGATCACCATCCTTCTGACGGACTTCGGTGTAAAGAAGGAGAACATCGCCATGGACCCATTGATGGCCGGTCTGGGCATGGGCCTGGACTATTCCTATTCCGTCAACGAGAGGATAAGGCTGGCCGCGCTCATGGGCGACGGCATGCTGCAACAGCCGATGCTGTGCGACACGACCGCCTCATGGAAATCGGCCGAAGCCACCGACGAGCTCGTCGGTTATGGGGAGACCAAGGAGCGCGGCGTCTGGTGGGAGGCGACCACGGCCATCGCCGCACTGGTCTCCGGGGCGGACATACTGGTAATGAGGCATCCCGGAGCGGCCAACATCGTGCGCGAGACCATAAACGAGCTCAGGGGAGGGAACTGAGATGCCGACCGCCATCGAGATTTTCAAGCACCTGCCGAAGAAGAACTGCGGCGAGTGCAGACACCCGACCTGCCTGGCGTTCGCCATGCAGCTCGCCAATCAGAAGGCCAAGCTGGAGGACTGCCCCTATGTCTCCGAGGCTGGAAAGCAGTCGCTGGCCGCATCCTCCGCGCCGCCGATCAGGCTGGTGAAGGTCGGGACCGGAAAAGCTACGTTGGAGATGGGGGACGAGACCGAACTCTACCGCCATGACAAGAAGTTCTTCCACCCAGTGCGTTATGCCGTAACCGTTCCGGACATGCTTACTGAGACGGCCACCATCGACAAGGTCCAGAAGGCCAATGCCATGCGCTTCGACCGCGTCGGTCAGATCATGGCCTTAGACATGGTGTGCGTAAGAAATGATTCCAAGGACGCGGGTAAGTTCGCGGCGACGGCGGACAGGGTGGCGTCGTCCACAGAACTACCGCTGATACTAATGAGCGATGACCCGTCGGCCATCAGGGCCGCCGCGACTAGAATCGCGGCCAAGGTCCCACTGCTCTCGGCTGCTACCAAGGATAATTACGCGGCGATGGCCGCTCTGGCCAAAGAGTTCAAATGCCCGCTGGTCGTCAGGGAATCCAACCTCAACCAACTTGCCGACCTGGTCGCCAAGGTGAAGCTGGCCGGCGTCGAGGATATCGTTCTAGACCTGGCGCCGAGCAACCTCAAGGACCTCATCGAGAAGAGCACGATCGTCCGGAAGCTCTCCGTAAAGAGGACGTTCCGCGGGCTCGGCTACCCGATGCTGGTGCATGCTCCCCGCGGCAACCGTGGCGTCACCATGGGACTGATCTCGACCATGAAGTACGGATCGGTCGTTGTTTTCGAGGACCTGCCGCCGGAGATGGCCATTCCGCTCTTTGTCCTCAGGCAGAACATCTACACCGATCCGCAGGTGCCCATCCAGGTCAAGCCCGGACTGTACCCGATAGGCAACCCTACGGAAAACTCCCCGATACTGTTCACGACCAACTTCTCGCTCACCTACTTCACCGTGCTGGGCGACATCGACAAGAGTAAGGTGCCAGTATGGCTGCAGGTGGTCGACTGCGAAGGGCTCAGCGTGCTTACCGCTTTCGCCGCCGGCAAGCTGACCTCGGAAGGGGTGGTGAAGGACATGGACAAGTCCGGCGCCAGGACGAAATCGAAGAAGAACGTGCTGATAATACCCGGCATGGTGGCCCGGATGTCTCCAAAACTGGCCGAGCTCACCGGGATGAAGGTCATCGTAGGTCCGAAGGAATCGTCGGGCCTGCCGAAGATGCTCAAGTCATTGGAGTGAGACCAACATATCCTGATTCGTAACTGGCTTCATATTTGACTTAGGGGCCGGTCACGGCGGCCATGATCGAGAATATGGAATAAAGGCCAGCGACCGTTATCAAGGTAGCCGTAAGGTCAGTGAAGATCGTATAGAACCACGCCCATCTCCTGTCTTCGTAGTACCGGAACTGACGGAGCGAGTTGATGAACGCCGCCCACGAAAAAAGCAGGGCAAGGATGAGAAGGAAGAAGAACACAAGCAGCCGCCCCTGGTTCTCTTTGGCGATGACGTTGAATCCCTCGAAGCCGAGCAGCGATACGGCAAAGAAGAACGCGAAAAGCGACAGGACCAGCATGATGGGGGTCCATCTCATCGCGGAATCTGATGCCATGCCCTTCGAACACCTTCAAATCTCTAAACCCGTTTTGAGGTGATAATACCGTCGTTCCCTGATTTCTTCCATTTCAGGAGACGGGTAAGGCGCTTGAACTTTCCGGTGTACTCGGCGTAGATCGAGACCAGGTTAATCTCGATGGCGATTAAGGCCATCAGGACCAACAACCTGCCTAGCATGCTTGAGAAAATGTACTCGCCCAGCAATATGAGGGCCATGAACGTTACGTTCAACGACCGGACGAGGTATCTCATCCTGAACCCTGGTAAAGCTAACAGTTCGACGAAACGGAGCAGCCCGTAGGTCGCCGTGGCCAACGCCGTCAGGGCCACTACCAGGTACTTGTCACCCTGATCGGTGCCTGTCCAGACCTCGATCACGCTTCGTGTGGCGATGAAGACCATCAACAACGCATACCATGTACTGGCATGCGTTCGGTTGAACAGACCAGCTAATCTACCCATCCCTAGACCGGCCTTGATAACCTGGACCTCTATATTCAATCTTGCGATGGGAACGACAGTCCAGTTGAAGAACAAATGAAACCGATCATTTCAAGGTGTTCGCTAGGTCCTTGACTGCCCGATAGAATTGGCTGGACGCATCAAGCCGAATCATCGGTGAACCGGCGATCGCCATTTCCTCCACCTTTCGATCATAGGGCAGGTATACCAATGAGCCGAAACCTGCACCGTCGATCTCCTTCTTGACCACCTCCCCTATCGTACCCTGGACCCGATTGACAACAAGAACGCTACGGCCGATGTCGATCTCCATCTCCTTCGCCAGCGCCAGGATCCTCTTCGCCGTCTCCACGCCGAGCTTGGTGGCGTCCGAGACCACAATCAGTACGTCCATACGCTTAGTGGTGCGGCGGGATAGGTGCTCCATGCCCGCCTCATTGTCGATGACTGCGTACTCGTAAGTGTCCATCGCCTCGTCGATGAACGTCCTGAGGATGTTGTTGATGTAGCAATAGCATCCACGCCCCTCCGGCCGACCCATAGTGAGCAGGTCAAAGTTGCTGCCTTCCACCTTGGCCATCTCCATCTGGTACCGGACCAGCTCGTGCTTGCTGACCCCTGGGCTGATCTCCTCCGCTTTACGCACCAGGTCCTCCCTCAACTCTCCGATGGTATGCTCCACTTTTATGCCGAGCTTGTCCCCCAGGTTGGAGTTCGGGTCGGCATCGATGGCCATGACCACAGTCTTGGTTCTTTCGGCCAGCGCCTCGACCAGCAGGGCGGACAATGTCGATTTGCCCACACCTCCCTTGCCTGCGACGGCCACGATGAAGGTCAACTCAGTCCTCCAGCCCATGCTCAGACCGGATTGCATCCGAGACCTCGACCAGCAGGTCCAACACCCGCAAGCTCTCGGACTCGCTGAGCCCGCCCAGCCCGCACTCCGGAGTGATCATGGACTGCTCCAGCAACAGGTCCTGGCTGAGACCCTTGGCGACCAGCTCTTTGAGCGTGGAGTCGAACTTGGCTAAGAGCGTGTCGACCGTCTCTTTCTCCAGGCGATGGTCCATGTTCGGTACGAGTCCCCACGACAGGATCCCGCCCCTATCAAGGAACCTCTTCAGCTGCTCTGGGTACAAAGAAACCGAGAAAGCGTAGTTGTAAGCATCGAACGACAACAAGTCCACGCTGGTGGAAAGCACCATCGGCCAGTCGGTGTTGCCGCAGCAGTGCAGGCCCCTTGTGGCCGTGACACCTTCGAACACTTCATCGATCCAGGAGATGACATTGTCCCCGGAGACCGATGCGAACGGCGTGCCGATGAGCGACAACGACGGCTCGTCCAGGAACATGATAACCTGGTCCGAGAGATCGGATAGTCGGCGTTCCTGCCAACGGACGCACATGTTCAGATTCCGCCTGATTATCTCCCCATAGGCCTCGTCGTAGATGGCGGGTCGACCGTTCTGGTCCATGATCTGGAGACCGGTACTGACCGGGCCGGTCACTTGTCCCTTGACGGCCCTAGCCCCCTTAGGCAGCTTGCGCTTCATCAGCTCGTAGAATCCGGAGAAGCAGTCCTCCGGGTAAGCGAAACTTTCCACGTCATCATTGATGATCCGATTGTAGAAATCCTCTGGATCGTAATTATCCAGGTCGACCGAGACGCGCTTGTTCTCCCGGTCGATCACAACCCCGGGAAGATGGGTTGCATACTGGGCATACATATTCTCCTGGAAGCCGCGTGCCGGTAACTGGGGCCAAAAGGGAACCTCGTGAAGCCGGTCGATAATCTCATCCAGTGCTTTTGCGGGGTCGGCGAACGGCAATGATCCAATGCAGGTCGGGGCGCAGTTCCAGGCCATGGCTCACTCTATTTTATCAGTCATAATAAAAGTTTCCTCATTGTATACCTGGACGACAGCTTCGATCGAAGGGAAGATATCCCGAACAAACGAGGATGAGACGGGAAAAATGGTCATCGGAAAAATGGAAAGATCAAGACCTTTCATTCGTGGCCTTGGATCCCCTGTACAATTCCCTGCCGAAGAAGGTTGTGCCCCAAGCACAGCAGATCGATTTCACTAGTACGTTCTGCGAACGCAGTTCCGGTCCTCAAATTCGATCATCATTCCCAGGATGTTGGACATGGCCTTTGTATGCCTGAGGTTCTTCTGATCATCCTTCGTCATAATAGGACTTTCAAACGCCCTCGATCTCCCGAACATATCTCCCCTGCCGTTGGCCATAGAACCGCTGGGTTCAATATTTGAGTACAACCGTGGAAGGACACAGCATTGGTCGATTATCGTTGCCACGAACGTCGATCAACGAATCGGTAAATCATCCATAGAAAGAAAGTGAGTTCCGGCCGGTTTCCCGGCCAGTGTTTGATCCGCTTAAGCGATCTTCTTGCCGGCGTTGTAGTTGGCACTCTCATCCCAGACACCCTGGGGTTCGAGCGTCCAAACGGACTTTGCCACCAGACCAATTGGCTTCAGTGCAGCGTTTGTGCCGTCGAAGATAGGTCCGGAGGTCAGGTTATCCTTTACCGTCGCAGTGATCATGTAGGCCTTCATCTCAGAGTTGACTAGTACGCAGACCAGTTTCTTGGACTTCTTGGTAGACTCGAGGTTGGTGTTGGAGGTTTTCATGAGAACGGCTCCGACCGAGATAAGGTTGGGGGCCGGTGAGGCCATGCTTCCGATGCGGACCGAATGAGGAGTACCGTCGGTGGCCACAGTGGTCAATACCTTGACGGACTTCGGGTCATTTAGCAATGCGGCAACTTCTTCTGGGAGCTTTACTGTCATTTTAGCACCTAGACGGTGATAGAGATTACGAATAGATAAGTATTATTATTTAATAGAATTCTATTACACCCAAGATGAACGAAGAGGAGATCGTCCGGCGGCTAGAACGTCTCAGGGTTGACATGGACGCCCTGGGCCAAGAAATGAAGAGATCGAGCCTGGAGAAGATCCGCTCGAACATGGATGGGGTCATCATGGATGCCTTATCCAAGAACGGACGCGACAAACTGGAAAGGGACATACAAAAAATGAGGAGCATGTCGACCTGCGAGAACAGGGGGCACTGCCTAGATACCGTTAATAGCGTGGCCTCGGGGGCCATGGCAGCCTATGTGGCCGGTGACACCGCTGGTGCATTGGCAATGATCTCATCACTTGAGGAGAACATCAAAGGCATTGCATCCCCCTGCGGCGACGCTGGATGTTCCGATGACTGCCTGAGGCTCATGGACGATGTCAGGGAGAGGATCGCCCTTTCGGAAAAGCTCAGGATGGCGACGGAGGAAGAAAGACCCAAACAGGTTAGGCAGCAAATCACCGCGGAAGATGTCTATCATTCCCTGGACCCGCTCTCTCATCCGGCCAGAATGGAAGTCCTAATGATCTTATCCGAAGGGGATCTGAGTTTTACTGAGGTGAGCAAGAAGGTTAATCTCAGAACCGGACACCTTCAGTATCATATGAAATCCCTTATGGATGCTGGCTATGTGAGTCGCAAGGTCAGCCGCGGTCCATTCTCGCTGACCAAGCAAGGTTCGATCGCCCTGGAATCTGCAATGGAAATGGCCAGACGCCTGAGGAACTAATCAGCTCTTCATCATCCTGAGGAAATTTCCCGAGAGCAATCCCTCTTTAGCCTTATCGTTGCCCCAATTCTTCTCCTGAACGAACTCGACCCAGCTGGACTGGCAATAGGCCAGGTCGAACAATGGCCAGTCCGAACCGAAGAACACTCGACCCGGCATCCGCTCGTCCGCCTCTTTTAACCTTGCCTCGGCCATCTCAGGCTGCGACGGCAGCCATCCCTGTAGCGCCGAGCAGTCCGCAAAGACATTCGGCATTTCGGACGCCAACTGGTAAAGCTCTTCGCGGTACTTGCCACCCAGATGGGCGATGACCAACTTCATCCTTTCCCGTTTCGCCACCACATCATGGAATAGCGCCGGTCTGGACAGCTCGTCGTTCAAAGGCCCCCAGCTGGCACCGGCATGAGTGACCACGACAAGGCCCAGGTCGTCGATCAGATCGAAGAACGGGTCCATCTTCGGATCGTTCGGGCTCCAGCCGGTCGATGGATAGACTTTGACCCCTTTGGCGTCGAAAGACTTGACGTACTTGTTGACCAGACGCAAGGCATCTTGACCCCTTTGCGGGTCCACCCCGACGAAGGGTATGAGCCGATCTCCGAAGGAGCGGCAATACCCGAACACCCAGTCATTGTAAAGCTCGATGTTGTCGCGCACTGGCCCGACAAGCCCGAAATCTAATGGAAGGATCACCGACCGGTCAATCTTCGCCAGGTCCATGGTCCTCACCGGTTCTCCCGGTTCCGTCTCGGAGGTGAGCCAATCCTTCTCGCCCGGTTTGCCTCCGAAGATCATCTGATCTAGAAGCACCAATGGTTCGAGGTAAGCCTCCATCATAACGTCCGGAAGCATGGTCCGCTTCCATATGTGGACGTGGGCGTCGATGATCATCACAATTCGCTCCTTTTGGGCGGCTGCCCCAACGATGGGAACTGGGAAAGATCCGTGTGGGGCAAGAACGAAGCAGAGGTGAACCGATCGAAGAACGAAGCGTTCGTGGTCAGTTCAAGATATGTCATAGAACGGTGCACATCGAGCGCCTCGTCCCGCTTCTTCTGCGACATCAATGCCAGCCTGGCCCCTCCCAGCGAGGCGTTCCCAATGAAGCTGAACTTCTCCTTCGGCATGTCAGGCAACAAACCGATGGTAATGGCGTTGTCAACGTCGATATAGTTGCCGAAACCTCCCGCCACATATACCCGGTCCAGATCGGCAAATCCCATGTCCACGCTCTTGAGCAGGATCTCGCACGCCGCATAGACCGCCGCCTTGGTCCGGATGATATTGGCCAGATCGTCATCGGTGATCGTTATGTCTTTCTTCGGTGGGGCCTTCGACATCACTCCGTTCATCGAGGGGGAAATCTTCAAATTTGGCTGGCCGGTCTCGTCCGCCCAGGCAATCACGAACTCGCGGCCGTTCTCGGTCTTCCTTACCCGGTCGGTATGGACATCTTGGATCCTGCCCTTCTTGTCCACGATCCCGGCCCGGAAAAGGCATGCGATCAGGTCAATGAGTCCCGAACCGCAGACCCCAATCGGCTTATGGCCAGCGATGGTCGAATATGTAACATTGAACAAGGTATCGATCGATATCCTCTCAATCGCCCCGGGCATTGCCCTCATCCCGCAGACCACTTCGCCGCCTTCGAAGGCCGGTCCGGCGGAGCAGGAGCATGACGCCATCCAGTCCTTCCCACCGAGAACGATCTCGCCGTTCGTGCCAACGTCGATGAGGAGTGATATCCCATCCAAGTCCCGCATACCGCTGGATATGACGTCTGCCACGATGTCCCCGCCAACATAGCTGGCCCGCCCGGGGACGCAGTATATCGGCGCCTCCGGATGGATCTCGATGCCCAGCTCCTTGGCCTTGACCGAAGGCGGGATGTTGGTGACCGATATGTAAGGGTCGTAGCGGATGGTCTTGGGGTGAATGCCCAGGAACAGGTGTATCATCGTGGTGTTGCCTCCCACGGCCATAGCGGTGATCTCCTCCCTGCACACCCGGCTGTTGGTGCCCTTACACTTGTCCGATTGGTTGCTCACCTGGACAAGAAGGTCGTTGATGGTGTCGATGACGAGCTTGTTAAGACGGCCCAGCCCCCCATCCTCTGCGAAGGCGATGCGCGCTAGGATATCCTCACCGCACATGACCTGCTTGTTGTATGCAGATGCCTGGGTGACCACGTTCCCGGTCGAAAGGTCGATCAACGAGAGCACGATCGTAGTCGTGCCGATATCCAACGCTATGCCGAAGTTGCGCAAGGTCGTGTCCCACTCATTCACCTCGATAACCGATGGGTCCACCGCCGAACAGTCCAGCACTGGCGTGATTCTCCACCCGGTGCGCCTTAGAGTGCCAGGGAGCTCGCGTAGCACGCCGATCGGGAATGACAGCTTCCCGGCCCCGAGCTTGAGGGCACATTCTAGGCGTTCCCTATCACCCACGCTGTTGTCCAGGGATGGCGGCTGAAGTTCCACGTACACTGCAGTTGAAAGCGGAGATATCTCTTCGATCTTTGCGCCGAAGTATGTCTCCAATATCTGCATCTCGTTGAGCCGGCCCTCCTCCGGGACATAGACGACCGTATCGCCAAGCACCTTCGTCATGCAGGCCAGGCGGTAACCCATTTCCCAGTCCTCGGGCATGATAAGGTCGGTCTGCCTGGTGCCGAAATTTCCGCTGACTATCATCCGGCATCGCCCGCAGGTCCCCTTGCCCCCGCAGGCGCTATTGACCTCCACTCCGGCCAGGAACGCTGCCTCTAGGAGCGTCGAGCCTGGTTCGACCTCGATGGTGATGCCCTTGGGATAGAATCTGACGGAAACACTCATCGGGATTCGAATCGATTACCTGTTATTTAATCCAGGCGAAGGACGCGCCTAACCTTCTGGGTCGTGGAACGTTCCAGTGGACGGGGAGCGCTCTATCAAACGTTTACGACGGAACTCGCTCCCGGCCTGGTACGCCTCCCCCAGATTCGTTCCGATGGCGTAGTATGAATGATCTGAAGGAGAGTACCAGAATGGGAGTATCTTGGACACGTCCGGTATCCCTTCCTCATCCAAACAGTCCTCATCGACCTTGACATCCTTGATCTCGCCAACGAACTGTATGTGGGCACCCAAGTCGGTGATGTGGGTGACCCGACATTCCAGAACGAGGGGGAACTCGCCCACGTAAGGCGCGTCCACTATCTTGCTGGCGACTGGTTTTAGGCCAGAGTTCTCGAACTTGTCCTCGTTCTTTCCAGAGACTATACCGAAGTAGTCCGATTCCTTGACATACTTCTCCGAAGGCACGCTTATGGTGAACGCCTTGCGTTCCATCAGATTGTCATAGGTATACCTAACCTTCCGGATCGAAATGGCCACGCTCGGGGGTTCCGACGAGCATATACCTCCCCATGCTGCTACCATTGCGTTCGGTCTGTCATTCCTGTCATAGGTCCCGATGATGAAGACAGGCGTCGGATAGACGAGGGTTGTTGCGCCAATGGATCTCTTCATGACCTTACACCTTCCATATTCAGTGCATCCGCTTGCCTAATTACTTTCTCCTCGTAAATGTCAACTTTTTTTCAGCTTGGAAAGGCATCGATGTTCAAATTGCATTAGTTGATCTATACAATTCCAGTGTCTTTGATCACCCCGATCTGGCCTTCATGAAAAGGACAAGGAAAACAAGTTCTAATGACTCGAACGTGTTACTTGGCCAACGGGAATATGAAATAGAAGGAATTCTCATCAGGAGACGATGGATGAGGACCACGAGGAGGGACGTGCCCATGGGCAAGGTCACGAAGACCACCACCATGCTCATTTCGAGCCGGGGAAGGGCCTCTCCAGGTCTTTGTTGATCGCTCTAATCATCACTGCCATATTCGCAGTGGTCGAGCTGATAGGCGGCCTTATCTCCAATTCATTGGCGCTGTTGTCCGATGCGGGCCATATGTTCACCGACATACTCGCTCTAGCGCTCAGCCTGGCAGCAGCTATAATTTCTCAAAGGGAGGCCACTGCAAAACAGACCTTCGGTTACATGCGTGTAGAGATCCTGGTGGCCCTGGCGAACGGGGTTGCCCTAATCTTTGTTTCGCTCTTCATCATGTATGAGGCGGTCGGCCGTCTAACCAGCCCGGTAAGCGTCGATTCTCAGCTAATGCTGCTCGTCGCCATAGCCGGGCTGGCGGCGAACGTGGCCGGCGTGGTCGTCCTCAGAGATCGATCGAAGGAGAACCTCAATGTGCGTGGGGCCTTCCTCCACATGTTAGGCGATATGCTTTCCTCTGTCGGGGTTATCGTCGCGGCGCTACTCATCTTCCTGTTCGGCTGGACTGTAGCCGACCCGGTAATCAGTATCGCAATATCGTTGATCATTTTTTATGGCGCAGTGCGGCTGTGCAAGCAGTCCGCCTACATCCTCTTGGAGTTCACCCCTTCGCACATCGACCTGTACGAGGTCCGTACCGCTTTGATGAACGTTCCCGGGGTCGAGGACGCTCACGACATCCATGCCTGGACCATCGCGTCCGGGGTGTATGCATTGAGCGCTCACTTGCGCGTCAGCGACCAGCCTGTCTCGGCTTGCTCCTGCATCGTTAAGGCATGCGAAAACCTCTTGGAGACAAAGTACCAGATCAGGCACACAACGCTGCAGGTCGAGTACCGGGAGTGCGACATGGGAGTCTGTTATTTCAAGGGGTTCATGAAGGATGACCCGAACGGAAAGGGCGGAAAGGCCCAGTGAACAATTGGATCGATTACACGCAATTGAATACGCACGGAAAATACAAACTCATAGGTCCGCTTGATTCAAGAGGTATGGGCCAGAAAATGGAAGTGTGATACGATGACCTTGTCATGGGTATCTGGCCCTCGGAGGCCTCAAAGGATTCTCGAGCATTCCTCAGAGGAGCGGGGAGAGCATTTCAATGCAATACCCCCAGTGTGTCGGTGGACACTCTTTCCCTAGGTAGACGATCTCACCCCATGACTTCGCAGAAGATTTTGGGATTGCTTCGATTTGTAGGGTGGCTGCCGTTCGCCGTGCCCATCTTAGCTTCTATCCGTTGAATGAACACTTGGCAGGCACAGCCTTGCCAGAACGGCGACCAGATGTTCAGTGACGGAACACTCTCACGCCGGTGAACACCATGGCCATGTCATGCTCATCAGCCGCCTTGATGACCTCTTCGTCTCGGATGGAACCGCCCGGCTGGATGATCGCAGTGACGCCGTTGTTCGCTGCCTCGTCCACACCGTCTCGGAACGGGAAGAAGGCGTCCGACGCCATGACCGAACCTTGGGCCTTCTCCTTGGCTTTGTAACAGGCGATCATGGAGCTGTCGACCCGGGACATTTGCCCGGCTCCGATGCCAACCACCTGTTCTCCCTTGGCCAGTATGATGGCGTTCGACCAGACGTGTTTAACAACCTTCCAAGCGAAGAGCATGGAACCGACCTCCGCTTCCGTCGGGGCCCTTCTTGTCACTACCTTCAGCGTCTCAGACCCCACATTGACGTAGTCGTTCGTTTGGACTAGTATACCGCCCTTGACGCGCTTCATCTTGTATTCCGGCTTGGCGTCCAGGCCTATCGGCCCATTCGTCCTCAGCAGCCGGATGTTCTTTTTCTTCTGTAGCAGATCCTGCGCCGCCGGCTCATATCCTGGAGCGATGACACAATCGACAAAGTGCGATGCAATCATTTCCGCGGTCTTGATATCAACGTTCCGGTTGAGCCCGATGACGCAGCCAAACGCCGCCAAAGGGTCGACATTGTAGGCTATATCCAACGCCTCCGAGATGTTGTCCGAGGAGGCGATGCCACAGGGATTGGTGTGTTTTATAACGACCACGGTTGGTCTCTCGAACTCACGCAGCAATTCGAGCGCCGACTCCAGATCGAGGATGTTGTTGTAAGACAGTTCCTTCCCATGCAGCTTTTCGCTCTTAGGCACAGACACCCCAGTGCTGAACGGGTCGACATAGAACGCGGCGGTCTGTTCCGGGTTCTCCCCATATCGCAGGTCCATCGATTTCTCGAAACCGATATTGAGCGTAGAAGGGAACTTTTCCGACGGGAACACACCACCCAGGTACTGCGAGATCATCGCGTCATAGGTCGCAGTGGTCCGGAAGGCCTCGAGCATCAAAGTCTTCAGGCTCGCATCGCTCAGTTCGTTGCCGTTAGTCTCCATCTCGGTTAGGATGCTGGCATAACGGGCCGGGTTCGTAACGACAGCAACAGACCCATAGTTCTTGGCGGCAGCACGGATCATGCTGGGGCCGCCGATGTCGATGTTCTCTATCATCTCCTCCAACGACGCCCCCGGTTTGAGGACCGTTTGCTTGAATGGGTAGAGGTTCACGACCACCATATCTATCTTCTCGATCCCCATCTTCTTGATCTGTTCCATGTGCTCCGGCAGATCCCGTCTGGCCAGAAGACCGGCGAAAACCCTTGGGTGCAGTGTCTTCACCCGTCCGTCTAGCATCTCCGGGAATCCGGTGACATCACTAACCGGAAGGGTCTTGACCCCATTATTTTGCAGAAGGGAAGCTGTGCCGCCGGTGCTGATGATCTCGACACCCCGATCGACCAGTTTCTTGGAGAAATCGACTATGCCCTCTTTGTCTGAGACACTGATGATGGCGCGTTCAATCTTGACCATTCAAATGACCTCGATAAATTACCGAGGCATACTCGAGAATCAGGGTATGCCACCTGTATATTGAATCCGACCTGATAAACCTAACTGGTTAGGGTATCAAACGGTGGAACAAGAGTGGGCTCTTATTTT
Organism: uncultured Methanomassiliicoccales archaeon; assembly: GCA_963755265.1. Classification (GTDB taxonomy): domain Archaea; phylum Thermoplasmatota; class Thermoplasmata; order Methanomassiliicoccales; family UBA472; genus DASXVU01. Next base: position 13,775 of record CAVWKV010000007.1, read on the forward strand.
CGCCTCATTTTGAAGGTTGAACGTAATGTCCCGAAAGGTCCGATATTAATGACCGAAAGGGTGTGGGGCAATCCTTTTTACTGCATCCGGATATTCTCGATGGATTGCACATGATCATAATAAGCGAACGAATCAACGGCCTATTCACATCAGTCGGCAGAGCGATCGACAGTCGCGATGCCAAATTCATCCAAGAACATGCGTTGAAACAAGTGGCCTGCGGCTCGAACATATTGGACATCAATGTAGGTCCAGGACGTGAGGATGGGCCCGCTGCAATGGACTGGCTCGTCAGGACCGTTCAGGAGGTAACTGATCTCCCATTGTGCTTGGATACTCCAGGTGCCAAGACAATGACGGCCGGACTAAAGGCGTGCAAGAACAAGGTGATCATGAACTCCACCACAGCAGAGAGGAAACGCATGGATGTCTTCTTTCCCCTGGCCCGTGAGTATAACGCCGACATCATCTGCCTTACCATGGATGAGAGGGGCATACCGAACGATGCTGAGTCGAGGGCGGAGATGGCCATGTTGATGTTGACCACTGCCATCGAGAACGAGATCATGCCGGAGAGACTGTTCCTCGACCCGCTCATACTGCCAACCAAGGCGGCCCAGGACCAGGGGGCCAAGGTCATTAAGGCCATCGAGCTTTTCCAACAACTCAACGACCCCTCACCCCGAACGGTCGTGGGGTTGAGCAATATATCCAACGGCGCGAAGGATAGGCCGTTGGTCAACCGAACCTTCTTGGCGATGTTGATGGGGGCAGGCCTCAGTGCGGCGATCCTCGACCCAGAGGACGCCCAGTTAATGGGAGTGCTCAAGACCGCCCAGATCCTCCGCAACGAGAAACTGTATTGCGACGATTATCTGAGAGCATGAGCGCGTACGAGTTCGATCCCAAGAAGTATCATCAGGCATCAGGCCACCAGAAGGACTGGGGGAACCGCCTGATCGAGGAGCTGAACCTACGCGGCAAGGAGATAATCCTAGACCTGGGATGCGGCGAAGGCACATTGACCGCCAAGCTTGCTGCCCTAGTCCCAAACGGGGGAGTTGTGGGCATGGATTCCTCGATCCCGATGATCGAGGCGGCCAAAGGCATGGAAACTTCAAACTTGAAGTTCCTGTGCCGTGACATAGACGAGCTCGATTTTCATCAGGGCTTCGACGTGATCTTCTCCAACGCCGCCCTTCATTGGGTAAGGGACCACGATAGGCTATTGAACAACGTTCACGAGGCCCTGAAGCCAGAAGGCGTGGCCCGGTTCAACTTCGCGGGCGATGGCAATTGCTCAAATTTCTTCTCCGTTATTCGCGAGCTTATGGCCGGCCCCAGATATTCCAGGTACTTCGAGGAGTTCCTCTGGCCTTGGTACATGCCCACGGTCGAAGAATATGAACAGAAGGTACAGTCCAATGGCCGTTTCGATTTCAAGGTCTGGGGAGAGGTCGCGGACCGTTCGTTCTCCGCGACCGAATTGATCGGTTGGATCGAACAACCATCCATCGTTCCTTTACTGGAGCAAGTAGCTAGCGACGACAAGCAGGCGTTCCGCGACGACGTCGTCGCCATGATGCTGGAAAGAACCAAGAGAGAAAATGGCTCTTACTTCGAGACCTTTCGTCGAATAAACCTGCTGGCACGAAGAAAATAGATAATTCCGATCACCATCATTATATTCGACCGATATTGGCCTTATTATCCTGATCCTGGCCGGTTTTTATGGCATAAGGCCGAAGCAAAACACCCCCAAGAAGACCATTGACAAGAACCGGATGGACAGGGACCGGTACGTCATTACCGGTTTGATCTTCCTGATGTCCGCACGTCCATTCTTGGGTCTAATCGGTGATATTCAACGTCAAACCTAAGATTCATCATATGGATGTTCGCCGTCTTACAGGCGTTACAATCAGATTCCTTCATCGTCCCCCGAAAGAAGAGTCGGTTCGTTAAAGGCGAATCCGTACAAGGTCCAGGCATAGTTTCATTATCATGGTGCTCAGAACAATCAGCCGGGGCCAAGAAGGTACGAGAATGACGACATACGAGGAAGGACTGAAGGAGTTAACAACGTACATGGATGAACTCAGATTCCGAGCCGACGAGACAGAGGATGACTTCTTCCAGGCTGTGCTCGACCATTCATTGAAGTATGTGGAACAGGGAAAGGACTTGAAAGAGAACTATTCCCGCCTTCTTACGGTGGCCCGTTACACCGTTAATACCCTGGACAAGATGATCGGCAAATGCAAGAACGAGGGAGCGTTGGAGGAATTCCAGAACTATCATAGGCTGGTCGACTCATTCGATTACGAGGTCAAGGATGTCATGAGATCCTATGAAAAGCTAAGGGACACCTACGAGAAACTGCTCTTCTCCTCGACATATTTCGGGTTCTGCGATTACCTGGTCGATGCCGGTCCAATCAAGTACAAACAGATATGAGAGATCATGGCGATGAGCAGTCAATGCCAATACCGGCATTGAGAACATGATCGGCGACGGCCGAACGAAAATCCAGAAAAAGAAAAAAGTTTAGCGAACGGGTCTTAGACCCTGTCGCTTGGTGTTGCGGGTTTGTGCTTCTGATAGCAGTCCCTGCAGTATACCGGCCTGCCCTCGGTCGGCTTGAAAGGAACCTGGGTCTCTACTCCGCAGTCGGAGCACTTCACATTGAACATCTCGCGCGGGCCGTCATTTCTGCGGCCACCATTTCCACCGGATCTCGGTTTTCCGTACATTATTACTACCTATTGGGTTGTTTCCCGTCATGCAGCTTTCGAAGCATTAGGGAGAATTTGGAATCGACACCCTAGTATAAATAATAAGGGGACCAAAACTCCGACCGAAAAGGGTCTGGCATGATATGCCGGAGCATGGTCCTCTGCACATCATTGTACCGATTCGACGGTGGTCGGACGAGGGCAAAGGCCGGCCTCGCGAACGATCTCTGGAACCTTCTCCTCCCAGGCGACCGCCATAATATGCACTCCGTGGACACCTTTGACCTGTTTAAGGTGGTCGATTGTCTCGACACATAGCTTGATGCCCTCCGCCTTCGCGTCGGTGGCGTTCTTCATCCGTTCGATGATGGAATCCGGCACGCTCATTCCAGATACCTTGTTCTTCATATAGAGTGCAACCTTCGCTGATTTCAGGGGTAGCACACCGGCCAGGATGTAATGACTGGCTTGACGACCTGTACATGCACGTCAATACGTAATGTTCAGGGTTAACATAACATCACCACATTGCTGGCACGGGTCGTCCTGATGCGGGACGAAGGGGTGCCCATCGAGGTAATCGCGCGGCGAATGCAGATCAACCACGGCACAGCACGCAAGTGGTGCGACCGGTTCATCGACGGCGGCATCGACGGTCTTCGCGACCGGCCCAGGTCGGGCCGACCGCGCACTCTCTCTCTGGAGAGCAGCGCATCGCCCTGATCGCGCTGGCATGTCGGCCCCCATGGGAAGCCGGCAACGTGATCAGCCACTGGTCGGCGGCGGAACTGCGGGACGCTTTCGCGGCATCGGCTGACGGAGCCGACATTGGCACGCGCACGGTGGCACGCGTTCTCGATGAGGCGGAGATCCAGCCGCACCGGATCAGGTACTTTCTGACCAGCCGAGACCCCGAGTTCGACCAGAAGCTCGCTTTGCAGATCGCGGGCTTGTACTTGCGGCCGCCCGAAGGCGCGACAGTGTTGTGTCTCGACGAGAAACCCAGCATCCAGGCGCTCGGCCGATGAACCGGGGAGAGACGCATTATGCTCCCAGCAATGGGATTCCTGAGTGGCTGAGTGCGATCAGTGAAAAAATAACGGGCGAGAATAATTTCTCCTGTAAACCGGATCCAGGAAATTGTGGCCTGCGGGGCAAAAGACGCCATCTATGAAGGTATGGAAGCAGTCCTGAACCCCGGAGACGAAGCCCTCCTGCTTATGCCTGCCTGGGTATCGTACGAACCCTGTGTCCAGATGGCTGGCGGGAAGATCGTAAAACGCGCAGTCAACCAGAAGACTTTCCAGTCTGACGATTCCCTTCTGGAACGGGTTACCACCAGCACCAAAATGATCGTGGTCAACTCACCGTCGAATCCATCCGGGGCGGTGTTTGACAAGAAATCGATGAACCTTATTGCAGATCTCTGCCAGGATCACGATCTCTATGCAATGTCTGATGAGATCTACGAGAAACTGGTATACGGAAAAGGGCATATCTCGCTTGCCAGTATCGGGGATATGGCTCACCGGACAATAACAATAAACGGTTTTTCCAAAGCTGTACGCGATGACCGGTTCGACTCGGGTACGCAGTAGCACCAAAAAGAGAGCAATACGCTGAAGTCGAGCAGGTATGACAATAAAAATAAA
>CAVWKV010000008.1:0-20425 GCA_963755265.1 uncultured Methanomassiliicoccales archaeon
ACTTCAACGGCTTCTTCGCAAAATTAAGAAACTTCTCGATATCTGACTTTAATGTCGTCGAGTTCCTCTGCTCTTACCATGAAGCCATATCGAAATCAACTGTTCATCATTCTCAGCCTGGCGAGGTATGATACTGACCGTTAGCAAGACCAACCGTCAAAGTGTGAGCCAGAAGAAGATTTACGTATTGCTCTTCGTTCTCTTGCTTTTCGGCGCCTACGATCTTTCGCGTGGGGCGGACGCCGTGAGGGGATTGACGCGCCTTTCGAACTCGATCGCGACGATGCTCGCGACGAATTCGACGGGCTATGTGAACTACACAAATCTGCATACCGCCTTCGACAGCGCCGCCGTCATCTTTCCCGAGGTTTTGCGAGACGCGTCCTAAAAGAACATCGCCTGGAGGAACGACATCAGCATCTCCATGGCGGGCGTGGGATTCGCCCCGACGGTCGTGGGCTGCACGGTCGGCTGCACCTATGCCGCTTCAGCTCGTCCCCTTCCTCCGCCTCCTTGACGTCCAGGGACGTTGACCAGTTCAGCCGTTCAGCGAACGACTTGGTGAATCCTTCCGGCATGTGCTGCACTACTAATATCGCCGCCGGGATGTCCCCGGGCAGACGTGATAGGACCTCCGGCAGGGCCTTGGGCCCTCCAGTCGAGGAACCGATGAGTACCAGCCGATCACCTGTGATCCCCCTGAACTGGTGGTCCATTATGTTGTGGACCGGAGCGCTGGCCTTCACCTTCACCTTGCTTGCGACCTTTATCGTCTCGATGATCGTCTTGGCCACTTTCTCAATGTCCAGAGATAATGACCCAGACGTCTTCGGTATGAAATCAATGGCCCCGAGCTTGAGCGCTTTCATGGTGATGTCCGCTTGTCTCTTGTCTGCGGAGCTGATCATGATCACCGGGCATGGCATGTCCCTCATGATCTGCTTCAGCGCAGTAATGCCGTCCATTTCGGGCATCTCGATGTCCATGGTCACGACGTCGGGTTTCAGCTCGCGTATCTTCAGCAGAGCTTCCTTACCGTTCCTCGCCGTACCCACTACGTTGATGCCGTCGTCCTCCTGGAATAGGTCCGTGAGGATCTTACGCATCACCAGCGAATCATCAACCACAAGTACTCGGATTGGGTCATCCATCTTGTTCACGTCTCATCCTATCGTCTTGGCTGCCGCTTCCAGCAGGGCGGGCTCATCGAATGGCTTGACCACGAACTCGCGGGCCCCATTCTCCATTGCCTGTAGGACCAGGTTCTTCTGGCTCAGTCCTGTGACCATCATAATTCTGGCTTTTGAGTCAATCGTCACTATCTTCTTCACGATTTCTACTCCAGGCTCTCCTGGCATGATTATGTCCATGGTCACCAGATCGGGATGGAGCTTGGAATAGAGGTCTATGGCCTCGGCGCCGTTCTTCGCTTGCCCCACGACGTTGAACCCATTCCGAGACAGGATGTCGCCGATCATCTTGCGCATGACTATCGAGTCGTCGCAGATCAGAACCTTCTTTGGGTCACTCATACCGAAATCTCTCCTTTCTTCTCTTCCTTGATCTTATACACGTTCTCCATCTCCTCCTTGGACAGCATGATCTTGTTCAGATCCAGCAGCATGACCAGTTTGTCCTGCAGTTTGCATATGCCAGTAAGGAGCTCGGCGTCCACAGCGGAGGCGAGCGTCTTCGGCGGCGGTGATATGCTGTTCTTGGGGACTCGCATCACATCCTCCACAGAGTCCACGATTATACCGATCTGGTTATCCCCCACCTCGGCCACGATGATGCGGGACTGTGCGGTCCTTCCGCCCACGCCGTCATCTATGTTGAACCTCTTCCGGAGATCGATCACCGTGGTGATCTGACCCCGGAGGTTCATGACGCCCTCGATATAATCCGGCATCTTTGGGATCTTCGTGATGTCCTGCACCTTCCCTATCTCCCTTACTTGATTGACGCTCACGGCGAACGTGCCCTTACCGAGTTGGAAAGACACGATCTGTTCCTCGTCGCCGGTGAGCTCGACCTTCTCTCTCTTCCTGCGCATTTAAACACCTCAGTTCTCTGCCTCTATCCCTCTCTTCCGGAGGGCCTCTTTGACCTTGGTCGGCATCTTTGCCTCCTCAGCCTTTGGTACGGCCATCGGTGCCTTCTTGGCCACCGCTTTTTTTGGGGCGACCGGTCGGGGGGTCTCAATCTTGGCATGTCCCGACTCCGCTTCCGTTCCGATGTTGAATTGTCCGGCGATCTTCTGCAGGTTAACGGACATCTCTGACAAGGCCTGGGCCCTGGCCGTCATGTCCTCCATGCTGGCCGTCAGCTCCTCCGTCGAAGCAGCCGACTCCTCTGACGCCGATGCTGTCTCCTCCGCAATACTGGCGATGTCGTCGACCGATTTTGCAGCACGCTGAGTCCCTTCCTTCTGCGAGTTCATCAGGTTGGATATCTCGATGACACCGGCGGTCGTTGTGGCGGCCAATCCTTGGATGTCGCTAAACGCTTTGCCTGTCATCTCTACGAACTGCATTCCCTCAGCGGTCTCCTTGGTCCCGCGTTGCATCGCCTCGACGGCCTTGCCGGTCTCGCTCTGGACCTCCTTGATCATCTTGGCGATGCGTTCGGCGGCCTCGCGGGAGTCCTCCGCCAGGTTCTTGACCTCTTCTGCGACCACCGCGAACCCGCGGCCCTGGTCCCCTGCCCTGGCCGCCTCTATCGCGGCGTTCAAGGCCAGGAGGTTGGTCTGTTCCGAGATGTTGGTGATCACGACCACGATCTCGCCGATCTCCTCGGACCTCTTGCCCAGGGATTCGATGACCTTGGCAGATTCGATGACGACCTTCTGGATCTCCTGCATCTTCTTGATTGTGCTCTCTACGGTGACGACCCCGGCGTTCGCTCTCTGACTGGCCGCTCTAGCTCCCTCGGATGCTTTTAACGATCGCTTTTCCGCCTCTTCCACAGACCTGCTGACAGACGCCATGGTCTTGGCCGTCTCGTCAACCTGGGATGCTTGGCTCTGGGCGCCTTTGGATATCTGCTGGATGGCGGACGAAACCTGCTCGGTCGAGGCGTTCATCTCCTCTGCCGAAGAGGCAAGTTCCTGGGATGTGGAAGAGACCATACTGACCGAGTTGTTGACCTCCCTCAGGAGATCCGTCAGGCTCTCCCCGATCTTGTCGAGAGAGGCGGCGAACTTCGTGAAATCGCCATGCGTCTCTATCTCGAACCTGGCTGTCAGGTCTCCGCCAGCATAGGAATCTGCGATGTGCATCGCTTCGTTGATCGGGACGATGACCGCGTCAAGCGTATCATTGACGCCCTGAACGATCTTCTTGTACTCCCCGTTGTGCTTCGAGACGTCGGCCCTCGTTTCCAACTTGCCTTCCACGGCCGCCTTCGAAAGCATTTCCGTATCCATAGCCAGCGCCTTGATGTTCTCTATCATCTTGATACTCGTGGGTATCAGATGGTCATTCTCACAGCGCCTGCCAGCTCCGTTTCCGATCTTCTGCAGCGCCTCAAGCTCACTGAAGTCGCCGTTTGAGACTTTTGCCAGGGCAAAAATAGTGTGCTCGATTCTTTCCTTCACAGTATTGACGGAAGAGGCCACATCTGCATAGACGCCGCTGTAGGACCCCTTCACTATTGTCGTGTAGTCGTTCTCGGCCATCTTCTGGAGGACAGCGCTCGATTCCACCAGGCCTCCAAGTCCGTCGATGCATTGGTTGAGGTTTTTCTTTAGCACGTCGAAATCGCCCTTGTACTCGTCAGTGATCTTTGCCGGAACCTCGCCCTTTGAGATCTTGTCGACATAATCTGCCGCCACGCTGAGCGGTTTAATGACTGCATCCAGTGTGTCGTCCACACCCTGTATGATCTTTCCGAATTCTCCCGGATGCTTATTGGCGTCCACTCTGGTCTCAAGCTTTCCATCGACAGCCGCCTTGGCTAATATATGTGCGTCGAGGACCATGGCCCCAATGTTGGTCTTGATCTTGTTCAGTTTGTCGTTTATATTGATGTAAATCGCGCGGTTCTCTTTGGTGTATTCGTCCCCGTCCGCTACGGCCGTATCGATGTTCAGGTCCCCTTCGGAGATTTTTTTCATATTCGCAACCAGATTGTTGAAATGAATCGTCCGGTACTCTTCGTTCTTTTGTTTTGCAGTGATATCCTGAACGATCTCCAAATGCCCTAGGTTGTTGCCGTTCCGGTCCTTGATGTATGACGTGTTAACCTCAAAGTTCATGTTCGATTGCTCGAAGAACGTCTGAGGTTGTTTCTCCTTCAGGCGGGCGATGCCGCAGTTCTTTGTCTTGCAGATGTTAGCATTCCAATTGCTGCATTGCTTTCCGACGACCTCGTGTCGCTTTACCTTGAGCATATCCTCTACTGGCTTGTTAATAAAGACCCAGTTCATTTCGTTGTCAGTGACGGAAAGAGGCCATGGGATCGAGTCCAGGATCTGCTCGTACAGATAGAGTTTCGATTCCATCTGATGGGTTGCGTCCTCCTGGTCAATGAAAACCAACGCCAATGCGTATTCGCCTGTCTCATCTATTATTGGTTTGATGTTAACAGAACAGGCGAAGACCTCGCCATTCTTCTTTCGAACATCCGCTTTCGGATCCTTGAGATTCGTGCCCGCAGCGATGCTCTTATGGATGGTGGCCTCTCGGTTGGAAACGTTCGTTGCCAAGAGCTGGCCTATCTTGAGTTTTACCAATTCTTCCTTAGTGTAGCCAATCAGCGCTTCCATCGCATCGTTGTTTTCGGTCAACGACAGGTTCCTGTCGAGCACGAAAGCGGGGGTTGGACAAGCTTTTACAATATCTCCGACGACCTTCATCAGTGGTTCCTTTTGCATTTCAATTCCTCAGCAATTTTGACTTAGGTTCTGTCGATGCCGAATGCGGTTCGCATCGGTGTTCACCGGCAAGATGGACCAAAAATCCTTTTCGAGGTAATAAAGGGCGGAGAGACGGCAATCAGCCATGATAACCACTTTCATGAAGGATGGCTAAGAAATCAAAGTGGAAATAGGAAGAGGTTTGAGAGGTTTGGGCCCTCGACCGAGGGTCACTTGGAGGCTTCGATACCCCTTCTGTTTAAGGCCTCTTTCACCTTTCTGGGTACCTGAACCTCGTCTCGTGAGACCTTTGGCGGTGATTTCCTGATCTCCTTCTTACGGGTATAGACCGGAGCAACGTTCGAGGCGATCTCCTCAGGCTCTTCCTGCATGGCCTCATCAATCTTGAACTGAGATGCTACCTTCTGCAGGTTAACGGACATCTCTGACAAGGCCTGGGCCCTTGCGGTCATGTCCTCCATGCTGGCCGTCAGCTCCTCCGTCGAAGCAGCCGACTCCTCTGACGCCGATGCTGTCTCCTCCGCAATACTGGCAATGCCGTCGACTGCTTTTGCCACGTTGGTCGCTCCTTCCTTCTGAGCCTTCATCTCGATCTGTAAGGTGTTCATCATTTCCTCGAACTGGCTTGACATCTCCGAGATCTCGCGGAATGCCTTGCCCGTCACCTCAACATGTTCCATTCCCTCGGCGGTCTCCTTGGTCCCGCGTTGCATCGCCTCGACGGCCTTGCCGGTCTCGCTCTGGACCTCCTTGATCATCTTGGCGATGCGTTCGGCGGCCTCGCGGGAGTCCTCCGCCAGGTTCTTGACCTCTTCTGCGACCACCGCGAACCCGCGGCCCTGGTCCCCTGCCCTGGCCGCCTCTATCGCGGCGTTCAAGGCCAGGAGGTTGGTCTGTTCCGAGATGTTGGTGATCACGACCACGATCTCGCCGATCTCCTCGGACCTCTTGCCCAGGGATTCGATGACCTTGGCAGATTCGATGACGACCTTCTGGATCTCCTGCATCTTCTTGATTGTGCTCTCTACGGTGACGACCCCGGCGTTCGCTCTCTGACTGGCCGCTCTAGCTCCCTCGGATGCTTTTAACGATCGCTTTTCCGCCTCTTCCACAGACCTGCTGACAGACGCCATGGTCTTGGCCGTCTCGTCAACCTGGGATGCTTGGCTCTGGGCGCCTTTGGATATCTGCTGGATGGCGGACGATACCTGCTCGGTCGAGGCGTTCATCTCCTCTGCCGAAGAGGCAAGTTCCTGGGATGTGGAAGAGACCATACTGACCGAGTTGTTGACCTCCGCGAGCAATCCACACATGCTCTCACCGATCTTGTCCAGCGAGTTTGCGAAAGCCGCGAAGTCACCCTTGGCTTCAATGGAGACCCGCGCTGTCAGGTCCCCGTTCGCGTAGGAATCGGCGATTCTCATGGCTTCCTGTATAGGTCCGATCATTGCGTCAAGCGTATCATTGACGCCCTGAACGATCTTCTGATAGTCGCCCTGATGCTTGCTGGCGTCAGCACGCGTTTTGAGCTTACCGTCCACCGCCGCCCTTGATAGCATCTCGGCGTCCGCGATGAGCGCCTTGAGGTTCTCCATCAACTTGATCATTGACGGACCAAGCATATCGTTCTGACATCTTCTACCAGCGCCGTTGCCCAGCTGCTTATAGCTCTCAAGGTCTTCCAGGTTCCCCTGGGAGATCCTAATCAGTGTGGATATAACGTGCTCGATCTTCTCCTGTACGGAATTGACCGCAATGGCCACTTCATTATAGATGCCCTGATGCGAGTTGCTGACCTTGACGGTAAAGTCGTTCATGGCCATCTTTTGCAAGGATGCATTCGCCTCAACCAGGCCTCCCAGTCCATCTATGCACTGGTTTAGGTTGTTCTTGATGACATTGAAATCACCTTTGTACTCATCGGTGATCTTCGCCGGAATAGTCCCCTTGGATATGTCATTGACATACTTTGCGGCCACATTCAGTGGAACGGTGACGGCGTCTAGGGTGTCATTGATCCCGACCACGATCTTATTGTAGACCCCATGATGCTTTGTCGCATCCGCCCTGGTAGTAAGCCTACCATCTATTGTGGCCTCCACCAACGAATCGGTATCGTTCGCCATCGATGAGATCGCTTCCATCACCTGCATCAGGTCTTTGTTGACATTTTGGTAATCTTGGCTGAGCTCCTTTGTGTAATCGTCAGATTCTGTCACATTCAGATCGAGGTCCAAGCTCCCCATCGACAAGTTCTTCAGGTTTCCTGATAGCCGCTGGAACTCTCCTGCTTGGTATTTCTGTTGACGGACGGTCTTGGTTACATCCTGCATGACCTCGACGTGTCCGATGTTTTCCCCTTTGGCGTTGGTGAGGAAATTGACATCGATCTTCGTGTTCTTGCCGTCACGGTCGGAGATCGTTGACTGGAAGCCATCCTTTAGCCGGACGATGCCGCAGTTCTTGGTCTTACATATCGGGCCGTTCCAGCAAGAGCAATTCTTTCCCAGAAGGTCCTTCCTGTCCACCTTCAGAATTTTCATTGCCGGCTTGTTGATGAAAGTGATGCGCATGTCCATGTCAGTGACCGAAATGGGCCATGGGATCGAGTCCAGGATCTGCTCGTACCAGTAGGTTCTCTCGACCACCTTATCTAGTGTCTGGTTGAAACCGTTGATCACCTTGGAGAAATCGCCCATGTGCCGGGAGGTGTCCGCGCGCACCTCGAACTTCTGCTCCGTCGCTGCCTTTTCTAGCATCTGGGAGTCGTCGAGCATGCGGGTGATGGCATCAATACACATGTTCAGATTCGTCTTCATGATGTTAAAGTCGCCATTCCAATTTGTGGTGATCTTGCCGGGCATCTCGCCCTTGGAGATCATCTTGACGTAATGAGCTGCGACCTTGAGCGGGACCAGATATGCATCGAGAGTATCGTTTATCCCCTGGATGATCTTCTTGTCATTCCCTTCGAACTTCTCCGCGTTGGCCCTAGCCTTGATGTCTCCGGCGATGGCGCTCTGTGTCAGGGACAGGACTTCCTTAGTGTATTCCAATTCCCTGGTGATGTCGTCGAAGTATTCGACTACGCTTTCCACCTTTCCTGTCGGGTCCTTGCGAACTACGGCGGTGATGCGGTAATGTCTTTCAGTCCCTTGGACCTTGATGACGACCTCTCCTTTCGACATGTCTCCGGTCTTGAGGGCTGCCTCCAACACGCTGTCTGGCTTGTTACCGACCCCGGAATCGAACACTTCATGGCATTTTTTACCGAGTACATCCGATTCCTTCAGACCCAGGATCCTCAATGCGGACTGGTTCACGAAGTTGATGCCAAGGTCAGGCTCGATCGAAACGACCAGATTGGGAGCGCGATCGATGATCGAACGAACAAGTCCATCCATAGACGGACCCAGGGGTTCCAGGAAGCCAATCCCGCCCACTATTTTTCCAGACTGATCGAATAACGGTTTTGCCCTCATATGGATGCTCAATGTTTCGTTGTCAGCGTTGACGATATCCATCGATTCGATCTCTATCCCCTTGCCATTGTTGAGCGCATCAATGATCGGGCAACCCTTCTTGCCTATGGTATTCCCAAACACGTCCCTTAGCCTCATGCCTAGAGCTTGTGTCAAAGGATATCCTGATAGATCTTCAGCAGCCTTGTTGAAATGCGTTATCTTTGTCGTCGCATCGATTGCAAAGGAGGCGACAGGCACCGATGACACGATCTCAGCCAGTATTGTTGTTCCTTGGTCCGATTCCATTTCCAGTATCCCCATGTTCATATTTTACGATCAAATCGAATATCGTTCCTTCTCTTGCATTTCATGAGCGAAATGCTAACTTTATGACAATGCAGAATTCTCGTGGATTATAAAGACCGGAGAATCGGCAATCAATGTTGATAATCAACAGCAATAACCATGATCAATGGCCATTCTATGGCTGATCCATACGTGTCCAGCTAGTAATTAAATGGTGATTCCTCGCTCTCGAAATTGAGATTCGTGACGTTTCGTTATCTATACTAGCATGATGCTCTTATCAGCAATGGCACCAGAGCGCGTCTGCACAGATAAGGACTTCATCACACTAAAGAAGAAGATATTCCGTTGCACGTCGCTCGATCTTGGTCAATATAAGGACAGTTACCTGCAGAGACGGATTGGGGTTAGGATGCGGTGCTGCGGTGTGAAGGCATATTCTGATTATAGTAGTTACTTGGACGCACATCCGACAGAATATGACCAGCTCTTGGATGACCTTACTATCAATGTTACTCAGTTCTTCCGGGACCCGATAGTGTTCCGAGCTATGGAGGAGGATGTGCTGCCATTATTGATCTACGATAAGGTCAACCAGGGCAAGAACGACATAACTATTTGGAGCGCAGGTTGCTCCAGCGGTGAGGAGCCCTACTCCATCGCTATCATGTTACGCGAGTTGCTTGGTGAGGAATTTAACAATTTCGCGGTCAAGATCATCGGATCGGACATTGATGACCCAAGCCTTGAGGCCGCGTCAATTGGTAAATACCTTCCGCGTCAGGTGACCAACATCAAGAAGGAATACCTGGAACGGTACTTCACCCTGGAAGGGGAGATGTACCAGATCTCACAGGACATCCTGGACATGGTCGAATTCCGTAAGATCGACCTGATTGCTTCCAAACCTCCGGCCAGGTTCGATTGCATCTTCTGCCGTAACGTCGTGATCTATTTCACTCGCGACATGCAAGAGAACCTGTATATGAAGTTCTACGATTCGCTCAACCATGGTGGTTACTTTGTCATGGGCAATACCGAGACGTTGGTCGGTGAAGCCTCTCATCGGTTCGCTACCTTCAAGAGTCGGGAGAGGATCTACCAGAAACCTATCCCTGCCTGATATTGTCTAGCACAAGAATGAACGTGGCCAGGTATGATTCGGTCCGCCTTCCGAAACGTATATTAGCTTCGATAAAGTCACTTGGTTGGTTATGTCAGAGATCCATCCCGGTGATTCTGATAACGTCATCGAAGTGAATGATCTGGTCCGCGTATACAAATCCAGCCAAGGCTTCTTTAAAAAGCAGAAGAAAGAGACCCTGGCTGTCGACCATATCTCTTTCTCGGTCAAAAGGGGAGAGCTATTCGGGATACTGGGACCGAACGGTGCAGGCAAGACCACGACTATCAAGATGCTCACCACTCTGCTGATACCGACCTCTGGTACCGCAAAGGTGCTGAACTACGACGTCAGCAAAGACCCTTACGAGGTCAGGAAGAGGATAGGCCTGATCATCGGTGGGGAAAGGGGGCTCTATTTCCGGATCAGCGGCCAGCAGAACCTACGCTATTTCGCCGATCTTTACGGAGTGCCACGCCATGAAAGGGAGAAGCGAATCGAGGAAGTGCTCCGAAAGGTTGATCTCCTGGACCGATGCGACGATCGGGTCGAGGACTATTCCCGTGGTATGAAACAGAGGCTTCACATCGCAAAAGGGCTCATCAATGACCCGGAGGTCATATTCATGGACGAACCCACCATCGGTCTCGACCCACAGGCCTCTCGGGACACCAGGAAACTGATAAAGGACTTGCTGGCCAGCGGAAAGACAATCCTGATGACCACACATTACATGTTCGAGGCCGACGACCTGTGCAATCGTCTGGCCGTGATAAATAAAGGCAAGATAGTAGCGATGGACACCCCTAGGGGCCTGAAGTCGCTGATGAAGGACACCTGTGTCGTTGAGGTGGAAGGATTCGGCCTCACCGAAAAGGACGTAGAGGCGCTGAAGGGCATCCCAGGCGTTCGGGCGGTCAGCGCCACAATGAACGAGGACAAGCAGGTCCTGCGCGTGCAGGTCGCAGATGCGGGCGAAATGTTGGCCCCCATCGCCGGAAGGTTGAGCAGCAACAACGTCATCGACATGAAGGTCAAGGAACCGACGCTCGAGGACGCATATCTATGGCTGGTCGAGAAGAATGACTAGGCTTCGCGCGCTCACGTCATCTTTCCGTCACCAGATGCTCCACTTTTTTGCGGAGCCACAGTGGCTGATTCCGAACATCATCGCCCCGTTCGTGATGACCTTGGTAGCTTTGATGCTCTTCCGCAACTCCAGCGGCAACTTCATCCTGTACGCCATCCTAGGCGGCGGAATGATGGGGATGTGGGGGAACACCCTCTACTCGTCCGGATATTCGATCCAGTTCGATCGCTGGAACGGAACGCTCGAGGCGGTCCTGGCCACGCCTGCCCCACTTGTCTGGATCATCGCCGGCCGGTCCCTTTGGAACGCGTTAATCGGCATGCTCAACGCGGTGTTCATCTTTATTATCGCGGTATTCTGGTTCAAGGTGCCCCTTACCTTGTCGGACCCATTGCTGTTCTTCCTGGCATTGTTCGTGACCTTGATGTCGCTGGCGGCGTTGGGGTTGGTATTCAGTTCGGCCTTCGTTCTGACCCGGAATGCCAGCGTTCTCACCAACGGCCTGGAGTTCCCCATATATGTGGGAACGGGGACCATGTTTCCCATCGCCATGTTGCCGGCTTGGAGCGGGCCGTTGTCGCTCTCCTTGGCACCTTCCTGGGGCATCGACGCAATGCGGTATTCTGCCATAAGCGGTTATTCTGGCCTGAACCTAGGTTACTGGGGGGACATGATCATGATGGTCGTCCTGGCGGTCGTCTATGTGTCGGCGGCATTCTTCCTCTTCCAGAAGGTCGAGAACCGGGTCCGTGTCAAAGGCGATATCGGGAGGATCTGAATGTTCGCCCGTTTCTCTGAATCAGTACGTGTGTTCTGGTCATCGGCTGTGCTGGCGAAGAATGCGCTCTTCAATTGGCTTTCTCCTCCAATGTGGATCATGCAGCTCTTCACGATTTCGTTGTTCCAGATCACCTTCTTCGTTTATGTCACGAAATATGTCCAGAACCCGGACATCAGCGTGACCTACGTGGCTATAGGCAACGCGCTGCAATCGATCGCCTACGTCACTGTCTTCGCCGTCTGCAACATCACCGGTGAAGAGAAACAGCAGGGCACTTTGGTCCCGATCCTCTCCACTCCGGCCAATCGCATGTCCATGTTCGTCGGGCGGGCCATGTTCCAAATAGTCAACGGTATCGCGACGGCGGTGATCGCCCTGTTCTATGCTGCCTTCCTCTTCGGTGTTGACTTCTCCCACACCGACATGCTAGCTCTCGGTGTGGTTGTCGTGGTAACCGCTTTTGCCATGACTGGCTTCGGGCTCATGCTCAGTTCCATAGGACTTTACCTGAGGACCTCGATGATCATCGCCAACATCTTTTTGTTCATCGGCCTTCTCTTCTGCGGGGTCAACTTCCCTGTTTCCTACCTTCCGGGATACCTGCAGCCCATCTCCTACGGCATCCCAATGACCTATGGGACCGATGCAGCCAGGGCAGCGGTGGACGGGACATCGCTCCTGGGAATATCCGGGACTCTAGGATTAGAGCTGCTGGTCGGTTTGGTGGCGATATTCTGCGGCTACCTGATGTTCACGCTGTTCGAGAACTTGTCCAGAAGACGGGGAACGATGGACCGGTATTGAGTATAACGACAATCAGATGCAGTACCCAGATCACAGAAGTTTTCGCATCAATGCGAACCATGATCGTTGACCCACAGAACGTCCGAGATTTATCCTCGCACTGGCCGGAGAACGATTGGTCTCTTTACCTTACCACGGTCACGGTGCACGTGGCGTTCTTGTAAATGGATTCTGCGGTACTGCCTGAGAATTTAGCCTTCATGCCGGTCTTGCCGGAACTTCCCACAATGATCATGTCTGCCTCGGTCCTTTCCGCCGCCTCCATGATTGTGTCATAGGGGTCCCCCGCTTCAAGCAGCGCGTTCAGCTCGACCCCTATCTCTGCCGCCTTGATCTTGGTCCGGCCGAGCACGCGCATGCCGTTCCTGATGTTCTTGTCCTTTTCCAATTCAGCCTTCGGGCTAACCACGTAAATGGCATAAAGATTGCATCTGAGGACTTTGGCGAGCACGATTGCGTACTGTGCTGCTTTCTCTGAATGCGGTTTTCCGTCATTTGCCACTATCACGTTCATTAGGCTCTCACCTTATCGCCTCTGCACTATATGCTGCGGCTTCGGTCGTAGGTATGCTCCGCCCAACTCACATGGGGTGCTTGACCCACTCATCCTTTCTGAACCGGATTGTAATGAGGAGCGCCAAGAGGATATTAAAAAGACAACCCCTAGAAATCATTGATGATAACATTGCCATCGATCGACTGGCCTGCGCCCGTCGACAATATGGCCATTCCTCATCGAATCGCGGGACAACTTTATATCCGGGGGCAGGATGCACAATCCTGACGCTCGAGCGTCGAAGCGAGATTGATCCGAGATGAACGATGCAGCTCTGCGGTGCATGCCAACGGCCGTCTGGAAAGAGGACGACATGATCGGCACGGACAAGGTCAAGGCAATGGTGGCTATCCTACGCACCAAGGGTTGCTGGTGGGCACTCCAGGAGGGTTGCACAATGTGCGGCTACAACGTGGAAAGCGATCAAGGGATCACCACCGAGGATCTCAAGGTACAGTTGGCGAGCGTCAAGGGCAAGTACTCCGGCGAACCGATGGTCAAGATCTATACTTCAGGCAGCTTCCTGGACGAAAGGGAGATACCGGCCGAGATTAGGCAGGAGATACTGGAAGCGTTCCCCCAGGCCAAGAAGATCATCTTCGAGACCAGGCCTGAGTTCGTTACCGACGAGGCGCTGGAGGAACTCCCCAAGGAAAGGCTGCTGGTGGCGCTCGGGCTGGAATCGGCTGACGATGATGTATTACGCCGGTCCATAAGGAAAGGGTTCACAGTTGCCGACTATACGAAGGCGGCGGAGACCCTCAGGCGTCACTCCATTCCGGTGAGGACTTACCTGCTCCTAAAGCCTCCATTCATGACCGAGGCGAACGCAATCCGCGATACGACTGCCTCAATCACGTTCGCTAGGAAGTATTCGGAAAGCATCTCTGTCAACCCGGTCAATGTCCAGTCCGGCACAGTCATCGAGGAAATGTGGCGGAGGGGCGATTACCGTTCTCCTTGGATCTGGTCATTAGTAGAGGTGTTGAAGGCCGGATGGAGGCAGGAAGGGCCTAGGTTATTCAGTTCGCCGAGCGGGGCCGGGACGTTGCGTGGAGTGCACAATTGCGATAAGTGCGACAGAAAGGTACTTGATGCTGTCCAGCGTTTCTCGTTCGAGCAGGACCCGAAATACCTCGAAGGCCTGGAATGCGACTGCAAGGACGAATGGAAGATGTTGCTCCAAGTGCAGGATGTCATGATGACCACCGTCGACCTTTCCCGGCACCTTGAGGACGAACTTCTGCTCTGAGATTTCAGGTGATTCGATGGATTATGAGGTAAAGAAGGGACACGGCAAGGAAATCGAGGGTGACGGTCTGAAGAAGATCATTGAAGAGGTGTTCGGAAGCGCTCAGATGGAGGGCGACATGATCGTAGCTAAGTATGGCGCGATGACACACCTTGAGGCGAAGATCAAGGACAAGGCTATCATCATCGTCAACACGACCACTGACATGAAGGCGAACGTTGAGGTCGCGGCAGACACGATAAAGCAGTACAACCTGTTTCTTGAGAAGGCCACGGGATTCACCTCCAAGGAGAGGCGGACACGTCTGCAGAAGAAGGCGAAAGAAGGAAAGCTGTGATCTCCTTTATTAACCTGTCATGTCAGAAAACCGCCTTGAACGATATGTCTGGCCGGGTCTGCTTTTTACTGTTCCTGGCAGACCGTAGGTCTTAAATATCAATATCCGTATGCGAGAGGTGCTCAACGCACTGAGGACGTTCGACCAGACCCCATGGGCAATGCACACGCAACCCTATATCCTTCCCAAGGCTAAGTTCTGGGGAAGCAAAACGGTGTCACGGTCGAAGGTGCTGACCTCAACACTCTTGAGAACAGGCGTTAGCAACTGAGAGTGTGCTCTCCAATAAACGAAGGGAGAGGGAATCATGCCAAACAGAAGACGTCCGAGACAAGGTTCGATGGCGTATTCGCCAAGGAAAAGGGCTTCGAGACAGACGCCCAAGCTGGATGCCTGGCCCGAGATCAGCGAAGGCCCTAAGATTCAGGGATTCGCAGGTTATAAGGCCGGAATGACCCACATGTTCATAGTGGACTACAACAAGACCAGCACGACCGCGGGACAGGAGATCAGAATCCCGGTCACGGTGCTGGAAGTACCGCCGATGAAGATAGCGGCGATAAGGGTCTACGAGAACACCCGGTATGGGCTCAAGACAGCAGGGGAGGTCTGGGCCAGCGGTGTGGACGATGTACTATCCAGGCGCGTACCGATACCAAAGAAGTTCGATGCCGACAAGGCGTGGGAGAAGCTGAAGACGGTAGATGTCGAGGACATTCGCGTGCTTGCTTATACCCAGCCGAAGATGGTAAAGGGAGTGCCGAAGAAGGTCCCCGAGCTCATGGAGCTCAGGATCGGCGGTGCGACGATGGACAAGAGGATGGAGTACGCCAAGACCATCCTCGGTAAGGACATCAACGTTACCGATTTCGCCAAGGAAGGCAGCTTCATCGATGTCGCAGCGATCACTAAGGGGAAAGGGTTCCAGGGAGCCACCAAGCGGTGGGGAATAAAGCTTCTGTCCCACAAGAACAGCAAACACAGAAGGATGGTCGGTACCCTCGGTCCGAAGAGACCCGGGTACGTAAGGAACACCGCTCCTCAATCCGGTCAAATGGGATATCACCAAAGGACCGAGGTCAACAAGCTGGTCCTGAAGATCGGGGCAACCGGCGAGGAGATCAACCCGAAGGGCGGGTTCGTTCATTATGGAACCATCGTCAACCAGTATGTTCTGATACATGGCTCGGTGCCCGGCCCGACCAAGCGTTTGGTACGCCTAAGGGACCCTGTAAGGAACCATGCTGGTAACATGAAGGAAGCGCCCAGCATAGTGTATGTATCGACTGAGTCTAAGCAGGGGGCGTAATCAATGGCTGAAAACAAGAGCGAAGTCAATGTTTATTCCATTAAGGGCGAGGTCGTCAAGACCGTCGCATTACCACAGGTGTTCCACACCATATACCGCCCTGATGTGATCAGGAAGGCAGTCGTCGCTGAGGAAGCGAACCGGAGGCACCCGTATGGTGCGTCCGAAGGCGCTGGTATCAGGCACGCTGTCTCCACTTGGGGCAAGGGCCGTGGAGTCGCCAGGGTCCAGAGGCTCACTTCCGGAGCGAAGGCCGCCGAGTCGCCTAACAACGTGGGCGGCAGAAGGGCATTCCCCCCGAAGGCAGAGAAGGATTGGTCCCTGAAATGCAACCGTAAGGAGAGAACCCTCGCAAAGGTTTCCGCCCTCGCCGCCACCGCCGACGCGGTCAAAGTGAAAGGACGTGGCCACCAGTTCGATGAGAAGGTCACCCTGCCCGTCGTTGTCGAGGATAACATCGAGTCGCTGAAAACCACCTCTGAGGTACTCCTCGCACTCAGGAGCATGGGGCTCGAGGGAGATGTCATTAGGGCCAAGGAAGGCAAGAAGGTCAGGCCGGGAAAGGGCAAGATGAGGGGGAGGCGGTTCAAGGCGCCTCGAGGAATACTCATTGTTGTCGCTGACCCACAATCGGCGCTGTTCGTCGGCGCCAAGAACCTGGCCGGAGTCGAGATCGCAACTGCGGAGAAGCTTAACCCGGGTCTACTGGCCCCAGGCGGCGACGCAGGAAGGCTGACTGTGTTCACCGAATCTGCCATCAAGAAAGTAGGAGCGTGGTGAGAATGGTCTCAAAGAAGGACGTTCTGTTGCACCCGTTTGTCACGGAAAAGACGATGAACCACATGACAGGCACCCCGACCCAGGACTTCAAGGACGGAAACAAGCTGGAGTTCATTGTGTTGAGGAGCGCCACGAAGGAGCAGATCAAGAAGGCGTTCGAGGAGCGCTTTGATGTCAAGGTAGCGAAGGTCTGGACTCGGGTAGCTCGCGATGGCAAGCATGCCATCTTCAAGCTAGCTGAAGGATATTCGGCCGAAGACGTCGGAATGAGGATCGGCGTGTTCTAAGGGGGGTTATCATGGGTAAAAATTTAAGACAGCAAAGGAGAGGCCGCGGGGGATCAGTATACCGCTCACCGAGCCACAGGCACCTGGGCGTCATGAAGCACCCCCTGGCGGATAAGAAGTCAGGTAAGGTAATAGATCTAATTCACGCACCGGGCAAGACCTGCCCGGTGGCAAAGGTTGACTTCGGCGGCAACATCGAGATGATGATCGCGGCTGAAGGTATGATGGTAGGACAGAAGGTCATGGTGGACGGAACCCCGGAGATCGTCTCCGGGAACATCATGCCGCTCGCCAATGTCCCAGAAGGAACACTGGTCTTCAACGTCGAAGGCCGACCAGGCGATGGTGGAAAATACATCAAGACCGCCGGAACATCGGCAACGGTGATCACCAAAGGCGAGAAGGTCTCCCTGTTGATGCCGTCCGGAGCGTTCCGCAACTTTGACCCGCTGTGCCGGGCCTCTATCGGGATCGTTGCTGGTGGTGGAGCCAAGGAGAAGCCGTTCGCAACGGCCGGAAAGAAATTCCACTCATGGCGCAGCAAGTCCAAGGCTTACTTCAAGGTTAAGGGAATCGCAATGAACCCAGTCGACCACCCACATGGCGGTGGCGGTCACCCGCATGTCGGTAAGCCAAGCACTGTGTCGAGGAACGCACCTCCAGGAAGGAAGGTAGGACGCCTCTCGCCCCAGAAGAAGAAAAAGGAGAAGAGGTGATCTGAATGGTCGAAGAAAAGATGTCAGGTACCAAGTCCTCGAGAAGGAAGCTTAGGAAGAAGAAGGGAGTTCTCCAGGCGAAGCGAAAGAAGGAATTCACCTACCGCGGCTTCACCATGGAGCAGCTTCTGGAGATGCCGTTCGAAGAGGTCCTTGACCTAATGCCCTCCAGGATAAGGAGGAGCTTCGTAAGAGGCTTCAACGACGAGCAGAAGACCGCGTTCGAGAAGATTAAGGCGAGCGAGGGAGAGGCCGTTCGGACACACCGGAGGGACATCCCCATCGTTCCGCAGATGGTCGGAAAGAAAGTGGCAATTCACAACGGAAAGGAGTTCAAGGAAGTGGAGATCAGGGCCGAGATGATAGGGCACTTCCTGGGAGAGTTCGCTTTGACCCGTAAGATCGTCAAGCACTCTGGACCAGGTGTCGGTGCGACCAGGTCGTCCAAGTTCCTGCCGCTGAAGTGAGGTGAAAACATGGCTGGATACACACAAGAGTCGGACCCGGACACCACCGCCCGAGCAATCGGTAAGGAGAACCCCATTTCACCGAAGTTCTCCCGCGAGATCGCCCGGATGATAAGGGGCAAGAAAGTATCCGTCGCGTTGAAGATGCTGGAGGAGGTCGCCGAGCTGAAGAGGCCGGTCCCGATCCGGCGCTACAACACCGGCGTCGCGCACAAGGCCGGGGTAGGCCCCGGCCGATTCCCGGAAAAGGCGGCGAAGGCATTCATCGAGGCCATCGAGAGCGCGAAGCACAATGCGGAGTACAAAGGCCTTGACGCGGAGAACATGAGGCTCAAGGTCATCGCCACCCACCTGGGACGGACCCAGAAGGGACAGATGCAGAGGGCGTACGGCCGAGCCACCCAGTGGAACCAACAGACCGTGAACATCGAAGTCATCCTTGAGGAGATGGAGTAAATGGCAAGTGAGAGGAAGTTCGTCGCGGAGAACATCAGAAGGACCCTGCTGAGGGAATACCTGATGAAGACCGTCGACAGGGCAGGCTTCGGCGGCGTTGACGTCCAGAGGACCCCGATGGGAACCAGGGTGACGTTGATAACCGAAAGGCCGGGCATTGTTATCGGACGCCGCGGCGCAGCGATCAAGACGCTCACCAAGGCAATCGAGGACAATTTCAAGTACGACAACCCGCAGATCGAGGTCCAGGAAGTCGAGGAGCCTAACCTCAACGCGCAGATTATGGCCGAGAAGCTGGCCTTCGCGCTTGAGAGAGGATGGCACTTCAGACGCGCCGGGCACTCCACGGTCCGCAGGATAATGGACTCAGGCGCCAGGGGTTGCCTCATCGTCATATCTGGTAAGCTGACCGGAGAGAGGCACAGGACCGAGAAGTTCAAGGAAGGCTACATCAAATACTGCGGAGAGACCCGTAATCTGTTCATCAGGCAGGGGTTTGCCGTGGCAAAGCTAAAGCCCGGAGTCATCGGGGTTAAGGTAGAGATCATGGACCCGAACGCCAGGCTGCCGGCCGAGATAAGCGTCAAGTCGATGGAAGAGGCGATGGCGGCGATCCCCGAGATGGCTGCACTCCTGGCATTGAAGGACGATATCCCGGACGCGATCGCTTCCGACGCCGATAGGGCCGTAACGGATGCGTCGAACGAGCCTGCCGAGGGCGACAAAAAGGAGGCGTAGGCGGAATGGCTCTGATGAAAGTCAAGGAGATCAAGGCAATGAGCCTAAACGACCGGGGCGCAAAACTCCGCGAGTTGCAGGACGAACTCATGCACGAGAGGGGCACGGCAGCGATGGGCGGTGCTCCTGCCAACCCTGGCAGGATTAGGGCAATAAGGACCAACATAGCCAGGATACTCACCGTCCAGCAGGAGGAAGAGAAGTAATGGCTGAAATTTGCTCCGTATGTGGGCTCCCAAAGGAGCTGTGCATGTGCGAGGAGATCGCACGTGAGCAGCAATCGGTGAAAATATACACCGACAGCAGGCGATACGGAAAGACCGTCACGGTCATCGAGGGTATCGATTCGAATGACATCGACATCAACGACCTGGCCAAGAAGTTGAAAAACAAATGCGCTGCCGGCGGCACCGCAAAGGACGGTAAGATCGAACTGCAGGGAGATCACAAGAAGAAGGTCCAAGCTGCCCTGGAAAGCATGGGCTTCAAGACCGAGGTTAGATGAGCGTCCCATGGACAAAAGGGATTTCATGAAACAGGAATTCATTGGTCTGGAAGTTGAGGTCGTCTCGTCGGCGCATCCTGGCTATAGGATGAGCGGCGTCGTTGTCGACGAGAGCAAGAACACTCTCTTGATCGAGCACGATGGCAGGGCGAGGACGATCCCGAAGAAGGGAAACGGATTCCAGTTCACATACGGAAGCGAAAGGATCACAGTAATGGGATCAGAGATTCAGCACCGACCAGAAGATCGGATCAAAAAGACGAGGTGAATCTTATGAATGGTGAGGTTAAAGATATCGGCATTGATGTTAAGGCCCCTACGGGCACCTGCGACGACAGTGACTGCCCCTTCCATGGCCAATTGCCAGTGAGGGGACAGATCATCGACGGGACAGTTATCTCCGTCAAGATGAACAAGTCCGCGGTGGTCGAGAGGAAATACCTGAAGTATGACCAGAAATACGAAAGATATGCGAAGAGGACGAGCCACTACACAGTCCACAACCCGCCCTGCCTGGGCATAAAGCCGGGCGACCATGTGCGGATAGCGGAGTGCCGGCCGCTCAGTAAGACCATATC
>CAVWKV010000009.1:0-15364 GCA_963755265.1 uncultured Methanomassiliicoccales archaeon
AGCGACTTTGAGCATGCTATCGACGACAGACTCAAGTCATATTGAAAATACATGGAATGACCCCATTCTGAAGGACAACTCATTACTTTCAAGTGCAGTGATAACAGGAGCAAATGCAACGGGCAAGTCGAATCTGATTTTTGCTCTGGCACTTCTTCGTAATTTTGTAACTTTATCCCACCAACATCAGAAGGGAATGAAACTCAATTATCAACCATTCGCTTTTGATGGTAACTCGAATAAAAAACCAACCACTTTTACAATAACTTTCATTCATGAAGAAATAAAGTACTTCTATTTACTATCCTACAATGACAATAATATTGTCAAGGAGGAATTATATCATTATCCGAAAGGCCGTAAGGCATTGATTTTCTCTAGGACTGGCCAAGGTTTTGAATTCATAATGGATGCCACCGAACAGGAAGTTATTTCTCGAAGAACATTGGAAAACTCCCTTTACTTATCTACATCCGTCCTTTTCAATTACAAAGGGACTATGCCAGCTTATGAATGGTTTCTTAATCGTTTGATTGTTATGGAGATGACGGACCCTAATCTACTTATTGAGGTACTAGTAGAGAAAATGAATAAGGATGCGGGTTTTAAAAGTCGGGTCGAAAAGGCAATGCAAATGGCAGATTTAGGTATAACCGGCGTCAAAGGAAAAACACGATTGGTACCTTATGACGAACTATCAGGTAAATTTTCACCACAGATTATTGGAATGATGACGATGGGTGGCGGGAGATTAAAAGAGACGGATATCAAAATGATTCATGGAATAAAGAATCCAAGCGGAGAAATTACATCATATGAATTAAATATAAATTTAGAATCGGAGGGAACAAGAAGGCTCTTTACCATTATCGGTCCCATCATCGAGTCTCTCATCTATGGTGGGACAATAGTCATAGATGAGTTGGATTCCAAGCTACACAATAGTATTAGTAGCTGGATAGTTTTTTTGTTTCACGATAAAAACCAGAATACAAAGGGTGCCCAGTTGATTTTCAATACGCACAATCAGGAAATGTTAGATTTAGGGCGTTTTCGAAGGGACCAGATATGGTTTACCGAAAAAGACCCAGATAATGGTACCTCCTCATTGTACTCTCTACATGAATTCGGGGAACGCAAGGATAGGGACATAAAAAAAGCCTACCAACTAGGCAGATACGGCTCTACTCCATTTATTAAGGATGATAAGGTGGTTTAGTGGTACAGGACTTTTCCCCACGAGCACCAGTTAGCCGCCACCCAAAAAATGCCGTACTAATCATTGCCGAAGGGAAGACCGAAAAAATATTCTTTAGTGGTATTAGAGAACGGCACTCCAATATTAAAATCGTAATCCCAAATACCACCCCAACCGACCCTTTGAACCTAGTAGAATTATGCGTTAGTAAAATTCAGTCGGAGGGAATAGAAGTTGAGGATGGTGATTTAGCATTCTGCATTGTTGATGTGGACCATAATTCAAGGTCCAATATAGAAAAGGCCATAACATTAGCTAATGATAATAATGTGAATTTGATTATATCAAATCCTTGTTTTGAGGTGTGGTTTCTGTTACATTTTCGTGACCTTAACCAAGCAATGGATATTTCAGAAGTAATCGAGTCGTTGAATGAATGTATGGAAGGGGGCTATAGCAAAACTAAAGATTACAAAGAACAACTGGACCCGAAAAGGGAAGAGGCGATGAAACGTGCTTCACGACTCACGAGAAAGGCAAAAACAAGCGAACCAATTGATTATTTTATAACCAATCCAAGTACTGGCATATATATAGTAATAGAAATGATTGATGAATTAAAAAGAAAAAACTCTACTTAGTATCCTTGGGAATAATCTTCTTTCAAAGAGGACCTGGAACAATGACAAACATATGCCCATATTGTCGAAAGACTAATAAGAATACGCATAGTAAAAACACTGTGTATACATACCGTGACGAAAAGAGACGCACTGTATATATCCGACCCATTGATTTGTGCGATAGATGTTATAGTAGACTCAGGAAACGTGAGGGCGGAATTGAGACTTTTTTAAGTGCGGCTAAAGGGGATATCGGTGTTAAAAGACGGTGGGAATTTAGAAAAGTGGAGAATTTTGAATTTCTAAATATCGATGGGAACGATTCATGTCCATATGAATGGACCGAGGAAGAAGTAACGGAATGGAACGGAGAGAAATACCGTCGATACCCGCACGGAAAGGGAATGGAAAAATACTTCCATTATTTCGGAACAAAATGGGGGGGCAATCAGTGGGTATACTACTTACATCGAGATGTATGGGAGAATGCTCATCGGGAAGACTATCCTTATGGAGTGCCCAAGGGCCATGTAATACATCATAAGGACCATAATATTCTTAATAACGACATCTCGAACCTTCAATTGATGACCGATAAAGAGCATCGCATCCTTCACGGTTTAGATACCGAATGAGAGAAACGGCAAGTTTTAACGAACGGGTTGGATTATCACTGATAGTCCTATCTAGCTTGCTATCGAAGGTTTTCTTTTCAATGATACATAATAAGCTAGTCAATAACCGTTAATACTCTCCAGCTAGGGTCTTTAGGGCTGCGAATACGCCGCCCCCTGCGACCACCAATAGGGCAAGAACATCGATGCTCAGGACGACAAAAACCCCGGCAGTGAAAGATAAGACGACGATGCCGGACACCGCTGTCTTAAGGTCTATTTCTGACATGAATCACAATATTGTTTTTCCACTATTTGAATATATTCCAATATTTATATATTTTAACAGCTTCTAAGCATTGATGTTACAAAATAGGCAATATTGTAACATTTTCGAGGCTGAATTAGGATTGGTTCATATACTTATTACCATATTATGTAACAATATGTTACATTATTAACACATATTGTAACATATTCTTATCAATGACATCCAAAGATGACGCCCTAACGGAACAGGAATTCGACCTGCTCCTTTCGAAGTGTAACCCGGATGACCCTCGGGAGAAGGTTATCATCCTTCTATCAGGAGAACTTGGTTTGAGAGAGGGCGAGATATCGGCTCTCAGGTCTTCATGGATTAACTTTCAGAGGGGTCATATTGTCATACCTTCGAAGAGTGAACAGGGATGGACGCCAAAGCGAGAGGACTCAGCAAGGACGATTCCAGCCCTCAAAATGTCCCCAAGAGCATGGGAAGCAATCAGAACCTATTATACGGCCCATCCCTCGCTTGATATGACACGCATGACTGTATATCGGATAGTGCAGAAGGTAGCATCAAGGTCAGGGCTTAAGAAACGTGTATATCCTCACTCCTTGAGAGCGACCGCAGCAACTAAACTTGCTTACAAGGTACACAACCCCTTGATACTCTGCGACATCTTCGGATGGAAACAACTCAAGATGGCGGAATTCTACATAAGAAGGGCTGGCGGAAGAGCGGAATTAGAATTAGAAAAGTTCCTATGAAACATAACGGATTTCAGTAATTGTCAGAAATTACTGAAAAGGAATGTTATGAGTAACTCCACTGTACTTGTTTATCGTAGCTGACTTGAAATTAAAAAAAGAATAGTCATGAGGTAACGGTTCTGGTGGAATTCCCACTTCTACAAAGACGCTAGCATCTGAAGGCCATGATGGGATTACCTTTGATGCGTCAATATATCGGTGAATTCTAGTTCCATATGGTTTCGTACCATGACGCAATGGTTCTAGAACGGCTGATGCAAGTCCATTTTTCTTGATTTCACTGTTTAATACAACGCCAACCCTAACGACGAGAGGGGAGTTGTAGGGGACTAATCCATTCGGCGTCGGTAACGAGCAAGCGATGGTTTTAATCACGCTATGTTCAACTGTTTCAATAATTTTAGGCAGACGCTTCTGATTTATTTTGGGCGGCATATTGCCAACCACCATACCAGCAGGGTCCATAAGAATTGCTTCTGAGTATTCCATTTCAAAAGCAAAATTGCTTTCACCCTTCTGAATAAGGTCAAGTGGTACATTTTCTATGGAATAAATCCCGCCAGATGGCCTTAGTTTCCCATGAATCTCATTAGCGATAATCTTGCCATCTTTTACACCGATATGTGCGGAAATATGGTCCAAATCATAGTCCATCTTTCTCCTCTTTGGTAGTGAGGGAAAGAAGCATAAGGTAAGGTCCTCGCCATCTCCGCTTAGCGTTAAGGCCCCTGCACACCTAAGTCCCTCAAGTTTTCCTATTTCATTAGCAACCCCTAATAAAACATAAACAATATGGCCAGGGTTTCCGAGATAGACTATTTTCTTTCTGTTTTCCTTTCGCCCAATTACTATCGAGGAGAATGGTCTGAGGAAACAATGACTGTATCCAGTCTCCCAAGCCGGGTCCTCCAGATTCTGGCCCCCGAGATAATCGATTGGCCCTTGAACACAAATCTTTCCACCACTAATAGTTGCCATACCCGTCCCTTCTTTTACACTTTTAAGGGGCCAACCATTCGGTTTCTGTACTATTTCATTCACTCTTTTACGTCCGATACATCGTTTTCTCTATTCTGTAAGACTGGGCATATCATTCATTGGCTACAGGTTCAATGTGTATTTCCGAGGATAAATCGGTTTGCACCTAAAGCGTAATTATCATTAATATTAATGCCATATGGATTGATGTCATGAATCCTATACGAAGTCTTGAGGAACTACAGGACTATTGGGTTCGCCGGGGAAATGAAAGTGCGATTTACGCATTCTTTCTTTATTCAGACGAGGATACCACGATTGTCCATTATGTTAGAAAATATTTTTTGGAAATTGATAGAATGACTGGTCCGGATTGTAGAGTATTTTTGGTTGAAAAGCCTCCAAAAAATTGGCTTGAAGAGGCTGAAACAAGAGAATACTGGAAAGAATATAATGATAAAGATTTCTGGGAAGGCTTTCGAACAGTTAAACCATATAAAGAAGGAGAAGCCTATTCCATTGCCATTAAACTAGGAATTCCCATAGATTCTCTACCATGCATTGTCTTCTTCAAAGATTTAAACAGCTATGAACTTTTAGTGTATAAAATAATTAATAAATCTGAACCAGAACAAATTACCAGAGAATTAAGAGAATTATTTGCAGTAACCAACCGACGTTTTCTGACAGATAAAAGTTTGGGGGCAAGGAGAATGATTATTTGGGATGATATCGGCAGATATATTTCAAGTAAGAATACTAAATTAATGTTAATCAAATTGTTACGTCCAATCGAATATATTTTTAAAACTATTAAAGGCAATTCTGAAATAGAATTAGACATTAATGGACGATTTCGTTAGTTAATTATCTAAATTATGGCTTGTCAGACCCGGATTTAATAAGATTGAGTTTTGCATCCAAGTTAATCCTATTTAATAGCTCACTATTTAATAGATAACTGTCAATATATTGGAACATGTTTTGTATGACCCTTATACCAAAACCTCTAGTCGTCTGACCAAGACAGTCCCGAATTTTATCGTAGATGCGACAACCCAACTCTGTCAGTCTCCTGATTGCTCGATTGGCTCCAAACAAGTTATGGTCAACGTTTCTTCCCCCGTTGAGACGGCGACCTGCGACGGAAATTACATTCTTCGGTGGATATTCATTTCCTCTATCTTTCAGGACCCATCTCTTTGAATCCCTTCCCTTTTCCACACCTTCTTTATCGATGATATCCAATGCTTCTTCCACATCCTTCTTTGTTATTCCGGCCAGACGTTTTCGACAATATTACCTATTGACTCCACTTTTCATTTTCTTGCCATTTAAATAGAATCGGAAAGTCATAGTTCTATGGTTGTCATTTTTGTGAGAGATGATGGTATTCCCGAGAGCCTTGAAAAAACCAAATTTAACCAAGAATGCAACATGAGAGACATGCTTCTTCAGCATCCCGACATGATACCCGTTCATGAAATCAAGGAAGGAATTCGTCTACTGACAATGATAAAGGAACTAAGAATCCCAGGGACCAAGACAAACACATACGCCGATGCTGTTGCATTCGATAAGAACGGTGATATCTATCTCATCGAAACGAAGCTTGAAAAGAATTTTGGAGGGAAAAGACAGGTACTAGCTCAAGTATTGGACTATGGGGCATCATTATGGGAATGGAACCAGTCATCTGAGCAGTTTCTTGATATGTTAGATGAATATTCCATGAAGCTATTCGGCAAATCCTTCTTCATAAAATCCAACGAGTTTTTTGCACTTGACGAAAAAGAACTTGAATCGTACAAGGATGGCATAAGTAATAACTGGCAAAAGGGGGTATTCCGTTTCGTTGTGTATATGGATGAGGTGGATGAGGACCTAATTAATTTAGTCAAATATGTAAACAGGAACAGCTTTTTTGATATCTATCTCGTAGGAGTTGATTATTACAAAACAAACGGTATTCAAATAATCATCCCAAAGCTTTATGGTGTTCCAGACAGAAAAGAGGCAGAATCCCGTTCATCAAAGGGAAACAAAAAATGTTCTGCTTTGAGCGAAGAAGAATTCCTCATATTGTCAGAAAAAGAGTTGAAGGAAAATTTCGGAATATTCAAGCGTCTCTATGAATATCTCCTTCGTGTTTCTAAGGACGACTCTTCATTCACTACATCTTCAGGAGGGACTTATAAACCAAATTTCTCCCAGCTAGCGAAAGTTGGCCCGTTCTCTCTCAAATGTAATGGGACTCTACAAATATATTTTAAATATTTAGATGATAATAATCTGAAGAATAAATCGGATTTTATTCGCCAGCAATTGATTTCATCGGGCGTAATCGAAAAGGATGATGTCAGGGTAGAGCCATCGTTAGAGTTTTCTTGTTGGAGTCCGAAACTAGAGGACATTATTTCCATTATCGACAAGTTAGTTACAGATTAATCATCAGAGGTGATGTACAAATTGGGTCTTTATTGTTGTAATAAAATGTGGCCAACCTAAGTACTATCGGGAACCTTTTGACCTAAAGTAATTTCGTTACTGCTACCTTTTCTTAATTCTGTTATAAAATCAAATGAGATTGACAATTACTGTCTATATTTTTCTTTTCCTCCTAACTATGAACATAATCCCAACTAGCACCAGGGCGACAAGGATTGCCGCCCCGATTAAGTAAATCATATTATCATTACCCCCAGGAGATGTCGTTGCCCCATTACTGGAACTACCAGCCTTGGGGGAGATGGTTTGCGATGAGGATTGAGTACCAGCTCCTCTCGAATTATGTGCTCCAACGGTAAAGATATAGTTCTGACCATTTGTCAATCCGGCGATGGTGGCCGATGTTGTTGTTGGATGACTTACATCAACACCGTTCTGATAAACGATATAATAATCAATAGCAGAACCTCCAGCATTTGATGGGGCAGTCCATGACAGTGTAACCTGTCCGTCACCAGGCGTAACAACCAGATTGCTTGGAATCCCCGGTAATGTCACAGAGGATGGCGTCACAGAAATTGCAGTTGACAGAGTCCCTATTCCATAAGAATTGTGGGCGGTTAGTGCAAAGTTGTAAGTTTGTCCATTCGTTAGACCGTCGATTGTGGTCGAGGTAGCATTAACATGTTTTACATCCGCTCCATTCTGACTGACAATGTAGTAATCTATGCTTGCTCCCCCGTTGGAAACAGGGGCAGACCATGTAAGAATAACCTGACCGTTACCGGGTGTTCCTTGAAGGTTCTGTGGAACGGTTGGCATTCCTAGAGGTGTAACAGAAACTCCACTCGATTCCGGACCTTCACCCACAGAGTTTACAGCACTGACCTGATAAAAATAGGTCTGGCCATTCGTTACATTGGTATCAGTATAGGTCAGTACCCAAGGCGAGGAAATTAGGGAATACGTACCTATCTCGGATGTGGAACGGTATACGTTGTATCCAGTGATAAGACCAGCAGGTGCCTGCCAGGTCAGACTAACCTGTCCTTTGCCAGGAGTGACGGTGAGACTTGTCGGAACACCAGGAGCTACAAGGGGTATATTCGACCCCATCAGCAAGCCGTAATAGGTGCTACCAGGTGCAGGGAAATTCGAAGAGAGGTAAGCGTGACCCTTTATCCCAGTGTTTGTACCATATAACCAATTCGTCCCAACGTTGTCTGGCGAAACTTGCCCATAAAACATTATCGAATTGAGGTGGTGACAATAGAGGAACACATTTTTACCGATTGTGATGACGCCATTTCCTATGCTAATTGAAGTCAAATGAGTGCCATTTTCAAATGCATAGTCCCCAATAAAGGTTACACTGTTGGGTATGGTCACGTTGGTCAAGGAGGAGCCGTTGAACGCATATCTCCCGATGGAAGTTACCCCGCCAGGAATAACTCCAGTTCCAATCATCCCCTCGGGGCATTGAATCAATGTCGTCTTCGCCTTATCTAACAACATACCACTAATGCTGGCGTAGTTAGTATTGCTTGGAACAACATTAATTGATGTCAATGAATACAAGGGGGAGAATACACTGCTCCCAATGCTAGTGACGTTACTTCCGATTGTCATGGAAGTTAGCGAAGTGCAAGAAGAGAACGTTCCGTTCCATATGGTTGTGACGCCGTTGCCTATGTTCAACGAAGTCAAAGCAGTACAAGAGAGGAATGCAGAGTCAAAGATTGTTGTGACACTATTTGGAATCGCCAATGTTCCGGCCTTTTGTTCCGGACACAAAATCAAAGCATTGATAGCTTTGTTATAAAGAACACCGTCAACGCTGGCATAGTTTTGATTGGATGCATTTACTGCTATGGATGTCAAGTGAGTGCAGGAGGAAAATGCCCCGTCTCCGATGCTGGTAACTTTACCAGGGATGGTCACGGAGGCTAGTTGGATGCAACTATCGAAAGTTCCACTATTTATGCTCGTAATGTTGCTGGAGATGGTCACAGAACTAATGCCGGTGCAGCCTTGGAAAACATTGTTCCCAATGGATGTCACACTGTTAGGAATGGTCACAGAACTAATGCCGGTGCAGCCTTGGAAAACATTGTTCCCAATGGATGTCACACTGTTAGGAATGGTCACCGAGTACAGGTCGGAGCGACCTTGGAACGCTCCAGTCCAAATGAATGTTCCTTGGTGGCCGGGGTATGCATTAATCAAGGTCAACGTACCTGCGATACTATTAACAGTATAACCACCCAGCATTGGTGGGATTGTTATTGCCCCACCCATACCGGTGTATCCAGTAATCGTTGCAGCGTTATTATAAACGGTATAAGAATAACCGCTGTCCGAAATTGCAGATACAGGGCCAATCGAAAACTCCCCTACTACAACTGCGAACGAGGATATTAGCAATAGAAATGTTAGAAACCCAACCGTAATCTTTCGATTCATGAAACTCCATCCCTGACAATGAATAACAGCCGGAAAGATGACGCATTTCATCCTGAAACATCGGTCTTAATTATCAGAACAGAAATAATCGAAACAAGACATTAGAGAAACTGCTGGCAAAGATTGAAGAAATGTTGGTAGGTTTATTGTTTAGCCCCTTCAACCTTAAACCTGTTGAAAACCATCCAAGCACTAAATACCCCAAAGACCATCGTCAAAGCCCCGAGAATACTGCCATTCTCCAATTGTCCGCTGGCAATGAGCAATGAGTCTGCTACAATTAGGACGATAAAGAGAGTACCTAATGCAATGCCAATCCTCGCTGTTGACAATCCGCTTAGGGGTTTCTTCATTGAGGATGTATCTCAATGATGCTCATTATGTGGGTCGCATCTGTCCTTTGCTCATTAAATCTCTCCTTGAAAATTAATATATTTAATGATATTAATAATAATATATAAGACCACCCCCCGGGGGGGGCATTGGGAACCCCATCCTAGGGCGTATGGTACCGGTCAAATGGTTGTTCTTGTAGGCTATCGGTCGGGAGATTTCATGTGTATATGTGTATCTAGCAAAGCCAGACATAAGAAGATGTTTCGATTAAATCAAGTGAAATCCCTTAATTAATAATATGGGAATAATCGTAAAAAGACTAGATGGATTCGTATTATCCCACTTCAAAAATGGAATATGAAGAGGTAAATCAGCTTGATTTTGGATGAAATGTATTATATCCAGTGAAGCATTCTGCCCTAATAGTGGACGGGGTAAAAACAGAGTTAAAATATGTCCATTAATATATAAGCAGGGGTAGTCAAGCTTGGCCAAAGACGTAGGACTTAGGATCCTATCCCTAGCGGTCCAAGGGTTCAAATCCCTTCCCCTGCACCATTATGCATATCCAGTCACCTCAAATTTAGAATCAATTTTAGGGGATTTCGCACCTGGGTCACTCGACATCTGCTTCCAGATATCCTGAGCTTCCCTAATTGCATCCTCCGGCCTTTTGCGACCGTAAAACCTCTCTGTGGTCGTCGTGTATATTTATGTCCCATGAGATTTGAAACAGAATCGAGTCCTACACCATCATCTATGGCTCTTTGCGCATAGGTCCTTCTGCACGCCCGCAGTTCGAACTTCAAATCCGTCCCCTCTCAACGATATACTTCAACATGCGGATTCCATTGGATGAGTAATATCCATCACCCTTATCTCTCAAAGCTGGAAAGAGAGCTGGATTGTTTGGGCATTTCTCTTTTACTTTCTTCATCCGCAACGGAAGATAAATTTTCAATATCTCGATGGCTTCCGGTCTTAATTTAACAGGTCTGGTTCCCCATATGATCCTTGTCCCTTGACACGCTCAGTCCGAATGACCCAATTCTTGTGTCAAGGTCTGCAACATCACAGAAACGAATCTCCACATTCCTAAGACCAGACGATAAAGCTACTATTCCTAGTGCATAGGCTTCAAGTCTTCTCCAATCATTATTATCGACCTGTTTGGGGAAACGAATTATTTTCTGCACATCTAGATCATTCAGAGACGATATCGTAGAGACCTTTTTTTCGGCATAAATGAACGATATTTCTGCTTGAATATCGTAACTGCTGAATTACCTGCAAAAGATACTGTTTTCTAAAAGTCATCTTTGCCAAGGGCAAGCGCGATCAGAGCAAACGGCCAAACAAACGGCACCATCACTACGCTAAAACTACCGGCCACCATTGCCCCGGTAAAAGATTTTCTTTTTAGTGCATAGTAACTTCCCAAGAACGAACCTACAATTCCAGCCACCGGGAGTAGGAACACAATAGCGTAATCCCATTGCATCTGAGAATTTGAAGTCAATACGTTGTTGACTTCATAACCATATGTTACAATACCAGAAACTCCACCTGCCAGAAGCGTTATTCCTCCCAACGCGGACAGCCGAAGCCTCTCTCCTTTTCCAGCCACCTTATCAAGGTGAATGAAAACAATTCCCAAAATATAGACCAGGGGAGCCAGT
This sequence comes from uncultured Methanomassiliicoccales archaeon, assembly GCA_963755265.1. Classification (GTDB taxonomy): domain Archaea; phylum Thermoplasmatota; class Thermoplasmata; order Methanomassiliicoccales; family UBA472; genus DASXVU01. Next base: position 11,375 of record CAVWKV010000009.1, read on the forward strand.
AATATCAGGGATGCTTAGAATGACAACAGCCAATCAAGCATACGACGCTAAAAGTCTCAAAATACCGATTAAGTACCGCAAAGAGGTACAAAAACTGAAAATATTCGAGTGAGGAATCGAAAGATACATATGAAAATTGATATTCCAAAGGTAGATATAAAAATGAGATGACAATAGCGATAATAATCAATACCATGGGCCATAGACGGCCTTTCCCATTTGATGCAAGCGAATCAAACTTTCCCTCACCGAAATTGATTGCGCAAAGTACGATTTAATGGTTCTCCCTTTTTTTAAATATTCATAGCCATTTATTTTTTTAATACGACGAATATTGACGATGATTTTGATAGCTGACGCTATTCGCTTTCTCCAATTCCTCATATTCCAGTCTTTTAGAGCTTCTGAAAACTCTTGAAAGTTTTCTGGACAGATGATTTTTACTTTTTCTTTAATCTCTTATATTCAGATCCGCTCAGAATACTTGAGGCAACAGGGGGGATTCAAGCTGTGGAACGTTGGTGATTAAAAACAGAATATCTATTGGAACTTGTGCCTCCTTCATTTTAAGGTAATGCTCTTTCAACACATTATTTCGTTATCATTTCCAAATCAAGTCCAGTCTAACCATGCCTTCGTCCCAAATCCATTCGTTCCCTTCGATAATCCTTAGAAATACCCGTATATAAGGAGAGACGCTAATTATTATAATTATATAGATAGAAATTAAAATCTGGACATTCGAATGGAAGATAATGGTTCGACCTTGGAACTATCGAAGTATTGCCGAGTAAACAAATCAGATATGGCATCAGAGTGGCCAATACTGGTTCGATTTGCTGATCTATCAACCGGTTACGGCGTACAATACTTATGTGTCGATTATTCCCGGAGTGGAGTTGCTGGTCTTGGCAGTTAAAAGGGAAGGCTATCACGTACTATGTGGCTCCAATTCTTTTCAAGATATATATGTGACATATTCCTCTATTTCGTGACATTTTCATGTAAAGGATCCTTCATCTTACTGCTCCCGTAGGAAATCACCCTTATCTCTATCCAGTCAATAATGGAATATTGCGATGTTTTAAATTACATCGTCTAGATCTTCACACCAAACACCTCTCCAAAATCCTCAATCTTCCGGAATTCGGTGAGATATTTTAGACCTTTATTTGTAGCAAGATAACCCGCTTTGTCATCAAGTTCTTTCTTCTGGATTAAACCGGACTTTTCCATCTCGGACAAGTATACTATCAACCGATCATACGATAGGTTGGCCTTGTGAATCAAATACGTTACTCTGGCATCCTCACTATCGCAAATGGCTCGCAGAATATCGGCATAGATACGGCATTTTGAGCGATAGCCTGCTATGTTGCCCGAACTCATCGAGATACCCTCGAAACAAATAGGGCAATTAAGAATGCCAGATAACCAAGAAGACCGAAGAAAGCTACACCAGTGTCCGAGACCAGAAACAAACCGCTTATTGAATATATCGCATTCATTGAATTATATGAAAAATAGCTGATGAAAAACATAGGAAACCAAGCATTGTTATCAGTGTGCTTAAAGATCGATTGGCCCGATAATATGAATACAATGACAGTATAATTATAGTAATCAGAATAAATGTTTGAGCTATTCGAGGAGATATTTCCACGCTTTTGTTGAGAACATGTATTCACACTCACCGATTTAATTTCTGTGGCAAACGAACCTCAGATACGGGATGAAGTGGAATCTCTTCTTCTTGACCCAGTCACCAATCCGATATGTTATCCAACATTCGTGAGGACTGTCAAAGTTGTGCCGGTCCACCCAATCGTGGACCGCCTCCCTGATTTCGTCCCTGGACGCCAGGTCCAGGTCCGGCAGGGCCTGCCAGAGGTAGTTCTTCATCATGTTGTGCCGCTGCTCCGTTTTTCCCAGTGTCTGCGGATGCGCAACCGATTCCAGGATATGCTGGACGGTCCATTCTTGGCAAAACTGGTCAAAGGAGCATTCGCCTCCTTTGACCGCATAGAACTGGGTTCCATGGTCGGTCAGGAATTGTTCCGGAACTCCGAAGTCAGACATGCATTCCTTCAGCAACTGGATGGTCTCATCTACGTCCGGTGACATCAAAACCCTGGCCCCGACGATGAAACGGGAGTGGTCGTCCACGATCTGAAGCACCCAGACGTCCTTCCAGAGCTGCGTATAATCCATCTGCCAGAGCGTGTTGGAATGCTTCCGTTCGAACGAACGGAAGCGTCGCTTGTCGACGTTCCTCATCGGCCTGGAGTGGATCCTGAGGTACTTGTGGACGGTGCTGGACGAGCATTCCACGTCGAATGCGATCTTAGAACATCCGTAGCCCTGGCGGTCCCGGATCCCCAGGATCATGTCGACCTTTTCTCGTTCCAGGTTGTGCGTCTCTCTGGGTCGGCGACTCTTGTCTAGCAAGGCGGATTCGCCGCCCTTATTCCATCTGGTGATCCAGTTCCTTACCGATCTGGGGCAGCAACGGATCTTCTCCGCCACGTTCCTGACCCCGTCCTCCTCGGCCAGGAGGACCGCCTCCCGGCGGAGGCGATGCATGAAGTCTTTCAGCTGCTGGCTCCCATTCCATAATTTCCTGGGCTCACCTTTAATATCGTACCTTACAGTATATCCACTGGGTGCGGTCATTCGATTTGTCTCCAAACAAAAGCATGGTCGCACCCCCTCTTTGTGATTTCTGACCCGTTTTAGAACATCTTATTCCAAAGACATCTGGGAGATCTTTGGAAAGATGTCTTCGAACAGGTCAAATCAGAATAAATGTTATTATCGAGAAACACAGCAATATCTGGTATGTAATATCGTTATAACCCCAGTATACGGAGAAATTGACCCGTGAGGAGATCCAGAGCGATAGCATTATTTGAAAAATTATCAGAACGAAACCGACAATAATTTGAGTCTTTGAAAAAGAAATGAATTTCTTTCTCTGCTGGTCTAAGTAGATCAACGCCAGAAGACCAAAAGCTACAAAGGCTGTAATTGTGAAAATAAACGCCAGATATTCGAGTATGGAACGTTCCAGCTAGATGTATAGTCAAATAAACCGATAAAATCGAACAACCCGATCACTAACGGAACGGATAATAAAAAGAATGAAGTGGAAATGAAAAATAGTCTCCAGCTTTTAAATCTGGCATAACCCCTTAATGCGATCAACGCTATCGTCAAGGAAATAAGGGCACTGATGGAATGTATCAATCCAATTGTTTGCGTAACATCCATTCAATCACGCTCCTTCCCCTTTGTCCCGCCTCTTGACAACATAGCACAACAACAGGACAATGATGATCGCTCCGGCTGAGATTCCCGGTATCATAAGCTGAAGTGATGACCCAGAATCATCGGTAACAGGCAAGCCTCTGAAGGCAATAATGTATGAATGGCCTTCGAGACTGGTACTGATATGCCCGATGAAATAAACTGTCCCATTGGATCCGATAGCCACACAATCGGATGCAGAAGCGGGCTCATCGAGAGGCGAAGGGCTGCTTAGGGCTCTCTTTTCCCAATAAATGCTTCCGTCAGTTCTTAAGGCAACGAATTGGTCATCCGTCGTTCCATACAATATCCCGTCTGCACTAACCGCTCGCAGTCTAATGTCTTTGTCTAGAGACCACCTGATATTGCCTTGTGCATCCAGCGAAAGAAGATAGTATCGAAAAACATAATTTCCATCATTTCCGACGGTAGTATTTTCATATCTGAGATAGGAATTTCCTTCTGCATCTACCACTATTGGACCGGAAATAACGTCTTTCATTTCGACCTGAGGATATTTGCTCACGTATGTCCAAAGGACAGATCCGTTTCGGTCAAATGCGCTAATGCCCCTGTTCCCGTAAGACAAGATAATTCCATCATTCCTTATTACCGGAGGAAAAGAATCCAATGTGCCGTTTGGAATACTGGCGTTCCAGTAGACCATACCATTAGGATAAATTG
>CAVWKV010000010.1:0-6294 GCA_963755265.1 uncultured Methanomassiliicoccales archaeon
CATTGATCTGTCTACTTTTTTCCATACGCTTTATTCGGTATCTCTTATTATTTATTCTCCCAAGTCCGATTATTATTGTCTCATTTTGAAGTCTATATCAGTATATCATGGAATAGTCCATGTTCTTGAAATTAAAAAAAAATTCACGCTGAAACAACGCTCAGCATGATCGTTCTATTTCACTCGTTTTTATTTGTGAGGTTTATGGTCTGGTTCCGAGGGTTAAGGACAAGTTCATTATGACACCGCCTCTATTGATCGTGAGATCAATGGTTTGGTTCGGCAGAGTGTTCTCCTCAAGATAAGTCGAGAGAGATTCAGAGTTGATGATTCGATGTCCGTCGATTGCTATTATCACGTCTCCGCCGACGGTAACCTGGCTCCCATCTATGACTGCTTGGTTGGTGCCTGCTTTAAGGCCTGCTGCATCCGCCGGCCCCCCGCTTACTGTTGATGCAATTAGTACACCATAAGTGGTATTCAAACTCATTTCTGTGGCTATATCATAGCTCATATCTTCCATTGATATGCCAAGATAAGGGTGTTTGTTGTAGGAACCATTATCGACCAAGGACACTATTTCGCGCAATATCGAATCTGAAGGGATGGCAAAACCGAGTCCCTGTGAGTTTGAGACCACCGCTGTGGTAATGCCTACCACCTGACCCTTGTCGTTTATAAGCGGTCCTCCCGAGTTTCCAGAGTTGATCGGTGTGCTGGTCTGAATTATATCTGAAATAAGATAGTTGCCAGAGGCTGTTTCAGTTATAGTTCTTCCTAACTGGCTGACGATGCCGCTTGTCATTGAACCTGCCAATCCAAACGGGCTTCCAACAGCGGCGACAAAATCTCCGACCTCAAGAGTTGACGAATTGGCGATCTGAAGAGGCTTGAATTCTTTTGCTGGTGCATTGGTAGAGAGTACGGCAAGATCACTATATACATCGAAACCGAGAACAGTCGCTGAGTACCCATTGCCGTCACTAAACGTTACGCTTATGCCTGTTGCATTATCGACCACATGATAGTTAGTGACGATGACCATTTGCCCTGTAAAATTGTAGACAAAGCCAGAACCCTGAGCTTCCACGGTTTGCTGACCGTAGACTGTTGTTTCCGTCATGGTGTCTGTTATTACTACGACTGAGTCTTGAACGTTCTTGTAGAGTTGAGACAGCGAAACATTCTCCTGGACCAATTGATTTTGTGATGCGTTCGCTGCTTCCAGAGACGTTAACTGACCCTGCAGATTCTTCACTTGGTTTTGAAGGTCAGCCACTTCGCCTGAATTTGTAGGCTGGTTTAACGAACATCCAATCAATCCTCCTGCAAGAAGACTGCAAACGATAAGGACCGTGGCAAACAAGACCGCAGGCGAACTGACCCTTCTTGGTTTTCTAATAGGTGAAGTTGCTTCCATCATGATTCCTCGCTAAGGCGAAATGACATTGGGAGTTATTATGTTTTCATGTCCAGTGTTGTTAATGGCAAGCATAGGGACCACGCTTCCCTTCCAATTCATCGCCCCCATTGTAAGCATCTGAACGATGATTATAATTGTCGTTTATCATATATGTTACTATCGAATGTAGTAGTAACTACCCATATAGATTGAGAACATACCATACTAGAATATTTTTTCCAGTGTTCTGGTCCATTACTAATTATAATTCTTATATTCTAAGAAATAATAACCTTTAGGGAGATGCAGAAGATGGCAAAACCACTGTCAAAAGTTAAAATGGGGGATCATATAAAGGCGGAAAAAATGAATGAGGTGATCGAAAGGATAAATGAACTAGAAAAGAGAGTTGACCAATTGGAGGGCAAGACTCCAAAAAGGATGATGCCCAAGACCGGACCAGCATTGCAGATCGATTCAGTTCGGTAGCCTTAGGACGGGTCTTATTTCAAGTCTTGGAATAGAATGCAGATCCTAATCTATATCGGGATTTTCTCCGGTCGGAGAATTCGCTATACTACCACATTGTTTAGTTAAAGCGGTCTAACTTAGCATCTACGCTTCTATAATTTTCAGTGATTATTTTTGCGATCTCCGTGTAGGCGATTTTGGCTTGCGGCTTGAACGCCTCCTTCATTATATGGACGATATCGTCTCTGTATTCACGATATGGTGACTCGTCGAGCGAAATGGCAATGATATCGAAGACATGATCGACCAGCAATTCCGCCATCTTATCGAATGCGTCTATTTGATAATAGTTCATGGTGGGATTGTTTTCTACCTCATCCTCATCCAGAAGCCAGGCTCCTATCTCCTCCTGGATGTTGCTCTCTTTCAGATCCATTTCCTTGAGCTTATGATCTTCTTCGACCGCTCCATGGCAATACGGGCATGTCGGGTGATTATTCTGGTTATTGTCTACGGATATTTCTCCCAGGTCCAAGTCACATAGGCTGCAATACCACATCGATATGCGATTCTCTGTTGTGCCATATATTTTCAATCAATATAAAATACGGAGAGATACTGATGCTATTTTCTAATATATTCTAAGACAGATCAACAGTAAACAATTAGCTCCTAGAATATCGGGCTTTGAATTCTTTCTTGCCCACTGTCGAATCGGATTCCTTCAACCCAGCCTTTTTCATTAACGACCTGATCTCATCCACTGGCATTCCATGTCTCTCCTTGGTAGGCTCCCGGAGCTGAACGAACCCAGTCGGTTTGAGCTTACTTGCCAGGCTTTTGATGATCTCTGATCTTTCTTTGGCGGGGATGTCATGAAGAACATAGCTTACTACGATCACATCGAAGGAGCCGTTCAGAAGAGAAGAAGACCTGATATCCGATTGAACGAAATCGATGTTATGGAATTCTTTCAGCCTCTTCTTGGCGACTGTTTGCCATTCTTCAGAGACGTCCAGAGCGGTCACTCTTCCTTTTTGGTTGAGGCTTTTTGCGATGTAATAGGAATTGTCTCCCCAACCGGCTCCAAAATCTAGAACGTTCTCTCCACCCTTCAAGCCAATTTCTTCGATGAATTTCTGATATCGGGATTTTCGAGTTATTCTGGATGCCATCAGAACGAATGCAATTTCGATCTTGCCTGGTTTTGTGATGCTCATTTTATTACTCCAATAGGGCTATTTGTGTTCCTAGCAAATATAGTGACTGGGCATATGTGGTCACGAGATGACCATTTAGCGTGACGCGAACCTAGACGTTGATTATTAATTGATGAAAGCAAGTTATTCATTGCTTAACGTCATCCCATAATCCCCGACATTGGTAGCCACACTTAATTGATTGGACTCGATTCTGTTTTGTCACATCAGAAACAGTCCTCCTCTGAGATCTTGTGAGCCTCGTCGTAGTTGGCGTAATGTTCTTTGGAGAAGCCGTTGTAAAAGAATGGGTCATGAAGCAAAGGTCGGGGTTGATGAATTGTTTTTGTTGTTGTGGTAGGGACATTGGATGGTCTCTTCCGATTAATATAATTGATCTGGATAGTGTCTTTATCACAGACAACTCAAGAAATTACGATTTTGATTGATGCAATTATCTCAATTAATATCCTAGGATTTCTTTGAAGAGAACTAACGGCCATTTGACCCGTAATAAAAATTGTGGATTTGAGTAATTCCATATGATTTTATATCCACGGAGCAAATTGGCGGAAACGAGAAGTAAACTTGACAATCTCTGGGTTCGCCTTTATCGCTATTAGCTCCCTCGTCGCCGTTATGGAGCCGTTCAGCACAGTGGCCGTTTTCATCGCCCTGGCTAAAGACATGGACGCGGCGGCTAAAAAAAGAGCCATAGGTAAATCGATGAAGGTCTCCCTTGTAGTTCTCGTCTTCTTTGTGATTACTGGTCACTTGATGTTCCAGGTCTTCAACATCACGGTAGCAGCATTTCAGATTGCTGGTGGGATTCTTCTCATCACGGTGGCTCTAGGAATGCTCAATACCAAAAAGGGAGAGCTATTTTCAAGTGAAGGAGACATAGCCATCGTTCCGTTGGCATTCCCCCTTACAGCTGGACCTGGTGCTATCACCACGGCAGTGCTACTGACCTCACAATCATCGGGCATTATCGATTCCGCTATAGTTTTCGTCGGAGTGGTCATCGCCGTCCTGATTTCTTACATAGCCTTGAGGTATTCCACCTTAATCTTTAATCATCTCAAAGATGATGGCCTACGAGTCGTCACAGCGCTCATGGCGATAGTTGTCTTGGCGATTGCGGTTCAATTTATAATCAATGGCATTTTAGAGGTCATTAAGCAGATGTAGATTCATATGCACCTTCTACCGAGAGCGGTTCATCAGTCCGTATATACCCAAAACCCATTCTACCACGGCGGGGATTAGATGGTTGATTTTAAGCATTTTTCTGAAGCGCAAACCAGGAAACTGAAGATCGACGTTCTCTTAAGAGCAAGGCTGGAACATTACTAACAAAACCCAATCGTTCCAGAAGTGGAAGCCAAACCGTTGGAAGGGCCCTTAGATGCCAACCGTGAAATCAATAACATAAACATTTATTATGAGATCTACGAAGAGGGCAAGCCGATAGTACTGATAGCGGGTCTTGGGACCGATATATCTCCATACACGGCGATAATTCGACAGCTCTCGCTAAAGTACAAAGTATTGGCGTTTGATAACCGTGGTGTAGGGCGCACGGATAAGCCAGACATTCCATATACGATAGAAATGATGGCAGAAGACACAATGGGCTTGCTCAAAGCTTTAGATTTTACTCCATCGAACGTTCTTGGCGTATCAATGGGTGGGCGAATTGCTTTGGCGCTGGCAATATTATATCCAGAAATTGTAAGAAGCTTGGTCTTGATCTCGACGACAGCCCAGCCAAGGAGCATAGTATTCCCCCGCCGGTACAAGTTTGTAAAATGGCTGAGGAGCAATCGATTATTTGGAAGTGGCCATCAGCCTTACTATGCGTTCAAAAGGCAACTAGAAGCATCACGCAATTATTACATCCAGGAAAGGTTAAACATGATAAAAGTGCCGACCCCCATACTACGTGGAAAGAATGGCAACACGTTGAAACTATTGAATGCCGTTGTCTCATTTTCTTTTTAGGACGATATCAGATCTTAAGCCCTTTAGCGAATTCCCTCGCATTATCCAAGTCCTTCTCGTCCGGTTTGCCCTTATTTATTCCACCCACTAGTTTGAACGGAGTCCAGGTGTCCCAGGCTTTGCAGGCAAAATCTCCGACAATCCGGTATCCTTTAGCTTCCAGTTCTTTCTTCAATTTGGTATGGAAGTCGGTAGTACCAAAGCCACTGGTGGAAAAAACGAAGGCTTTGGATTGCGAGTTGGGCATTTCCTTTACCAGCTTGAGCAGGCCCGCATGAAACTTGCTATAGAAGATACCCGAGCCGAAGCCGACCAGTTCATAATTTGGGAGAATGCTAGGATCAACTGTTTTTGCCTCCATCAAATCGGCGCCCAGGACGTCCGAGATTGCTTTGGCCACTTTCTCTGTATTTCCATGTGATACTGAAATATATATAACCAAGCTCTTCATAGACAAGACCGGAGGAATATGTCACACTTCAAAGTAAATACCTTTCTCAATAGTACAATCGTGGCTCCCGGCCTCAGTCTGCTATCTTGGGCTTAGTAGTGTTTAGGACACGTTCTGCGGCCATTACCTCGCTTTCCAAATATAACGACCGCCGAATCATTTGGCGGTAAAAGGTCGAGCATAATAGATTGTGATTGTTTGGGAAAAACGACCCTCCTAATTGATTGGAGCGGTCTATAAAGAACTAAGCTAAGAAAGGGTAAGAAGTTTTTGTCTATGCGATTTCCCTTCCGTCAGGCTTGGTCGGAACTGATGCCTTCGGAAACTTCTTCAAAGAGTTTGGCGCTTGGACCCTCATGATATTTCCGGACTGGATGAAGTATGCCGGATCCCCATTGATTGGGTCGTGCTCCTCCATCCTGAATATCTTGGTTATATTCGGCTTCATTCTAATGGTTGTGCCGTCACTACACTTAGCGACAGTCCAAGGTTCGTTCTCGACCTCGAAATCAACCTCGGTAGCATTCATCATTCGTCCGTCTGGAAGCATTATCTGTTGTTTTTCCGGAACTAATTCAGGTCTAGTCATATCGTATTTCCTCATTACCCCAATGCAACAGACACTAAAAATACTATATTTGCGTGTTCCAAAAAAACTTTTCTATCGATTATTTTTTATTCAACTAGAAAGGCGAGAGAAATGTGCTGTACATCCGCCTTGGATTGTTCATAGAGAAGGAATGGGCCAAGGCATCCCGGCAATTGGT
>CAVWKV010000011.1:0-5720 GCA_963755265.1 uncultured Methanomassiliicoccales archaeon
CCGGATTCAGGTATTTTATCGGCTGTCAGGTAATAAACCTTTTCCAGTTGGGCCTCGGTTTTGATAATTGTCCCAATGGACGGCGTTCGTGACCGACGACATATAAAAGGAAGGGGCCGGGAAATACCCCGGCCATTGCGGGAACGGATCACTCTTCTCCTCTTGGCCGCCCTCGACCTGGAGGGAGTCCCCCTTCGCCTCGGTCTCCTCCACCATGTGCTCCTCGCCCTGGCCGATGAGCCTGGCCACGGCGATGACCTTCTCCCCCTCCTCCAAGCGCTTGACCCGGACGCCCATGGTGACGCGACCCAGGACGCGGAAGTCCGAAGCCGGGAAGCGGATGATGTTCCCTTTGTTGCTGGCCAGGATGATCGCGTCCTCCTCGGACACCTCGAGCACCTGGAGCACCTTCCCGTTCCGTTCGCATACCTTGATGGCCTTGACACCCTTACCGCCGCGGCGGGTCTTGCGGTACACGTCGCGCTGCTCGGCGCCGGGGTAGATCTCCTCCTCGCGACCTCTTCGGCCTCCTCGGGTTCCTCGATCTCCTCTTCCGCCATCTCTTCCGCCTCTTCCTCCGGAGCTCCCGTCCCCGGGCCCTCGGTCCCGGCCTCTTCCGTCTCACCACGCTTGCCGACGATGGATATCTTGCCGAAGCCGTTCTCCGTGATTGTCAACAACTTGGCGTCCTGGGTGACGATGGCCATGCTGACCACCTTATCGCCTTCCCCCAGCCTGATGCCGCGGACACCGTGTGCCGGCCTGCCCATCGGCCTGACGTCCCTCTCCGAGAACCTTATGGCCCGGCCGTTCGCCGTCGCCAATATGATCTCCTTGGTGCCATCGGTCAGCTTGGTATCGACCAGTTCGTCGCCTTCCTCCAAGCCGACAGCGATGATGCCGCTTGAACGCACGTTCACGTATGCCTCCAAGAGCGTCTTCTTGATGACGCCCTTCTTGGTCGCGAACACCAGGTAATTGTCTCCGCCGATCTCCTTGACCGGGAGGGTCTTTACCACCTTCTCGCCCTCCTCCAGTTTCGGCAGGAGGTTGACTATGGGCTTGCCCTTGGAATGGCGGCCGCCGACCGGCAGCTGCCATGCCTTGAGTACATAGACCCTTCCGAGGTTCGTTATGAACATCAGCTTGTTGTGCGTCAGCGTGACGAACATGTCGGTTACGTTGTCCTCTTCCTTGGTCTCCATGCCGATCAAGCCGATGCCGCCGCGCTTCTGCTGCTTGTATGTGTCCAGCGGTATCCTCTTGATGTAACCGTCGGACGTGCCCATGACCACCATGTCCTCGTTCGGGATCAGGTCCTCGATGTCAAAGTCGAGCGCGTTGGCCACGATCTCGGTCTTCCGGTCGTCGCCGTACTTCTCCCGCAGCTCAAGCTCCTCGCTCTTAACGATGCCCAGGATCCTCTCGCTGGATGCCAGTATAGCTTCCAGTTCGCGAACCAGCTTCTCGATCTCCATGTATTCGGTGCGAAGTGCCACCAGTTCCAGCCCGGTGAGCTTTCTCAACGTTAGGTCGAGGATGGCCTTTGCCTGTTCCTCGTCTATTACCAGGAAATCGATGAGACCTAGCCTCGCCTCTTCTTGTGAACTGGCCGCCCGGATGATGCGGATGGTCTCGTCCAACTGGTCCACGGCCTTGATCAGACCCTGCAGGATATGGTCGCGTTTCCGCGCTTGGTTCAGATCGAACTGGGTCCTGCGAGTGACGACACTGACACGATAATTGAGGAAGTGCTGCATCATTTCCTTCAGCGTGAGCACCTTGGGCTGGTTGTCGACCAGCGCGATGTTGATGACACCGAAGGTCACCTCCATCTGGGTATGCTTGAACAGTTGATTGAGGATCACTTCCTCCATGACATCCTTGCGCAGATCGATGACGATCCTCATCCCGTCCCGGTCAGACTCGTCGCGCAGGTCGGTGATCCCCTCGATCTTCTTGTCCTTGACCAGTTCAGCGATCGCCTCGATCAGGGTCGCTTTATTGACCTGATATGGGATCTCGTTGACGATGATGCGCTGCTTGCCCTCGACCTCTTCCTTCTTGGTCCTAGCCCGCACCTTTATCTTGCCACGGCCGGTCTGGTAGGCCTCGACGATCCCGTTGATGCCGTAGATGATGCCGCCGGTCGGGAAGTCCGGGCCCTTGATGAACTGCATTAGGTCCATGACCTCTGCGTCGGGGTGGTCAGCCAGATAGATTATTGCGTCGACTACCTCACAAAGATTGTGAGGCGGTATGTTCGTCGCCATCCCGACAGCGATACCGGACGAGCCGTTGATCAACAGGTTCGGTAGCTTGGATGGTAGGACGGAGGGTTCTTTCAGCGAACCGTCGAAATTATCAACCCAGTCGATCGTTTCCTTGTCCAGATCGGCCAACATCTCCTCGGCCATCTTCTGCAGACGGCACTCGGTGTACCTCATTGCCGCAGCTGAGTCACCATCGACCGAACCGAAGTTGCCTTGCCCGTCCACTAGAGGGTAACGGAGAGAGAACGTCTGGGCCATGCGGACCATCGAATCATAGACTGCCGTATCGCCATGTGGATGATACTTGCCCAATGTTTCTCCAACAACCCTGGCGCTCTTCTTTGGTGCTGATTTCGATGTGATCCCCAGGTCGCTCATGGCGTAGAGGATCCTCCGATGCACCGGTTTGAGACCGTCACGCACGTCTGGAAGTGCTCTACCGACGATGACGCTCATGGCGTAGTCGATGTAGCACTTCTTCATCTCGATCTCGATCGATTTCGGAACCACCTGGAAACCCACGTTCTTGTCATCCGGCACCACTGGGGCTAAGGCCGCCACACCCTGCTCCGGTCCAGGTATGATCTGCTCTTCCTTCTTCTCCGGCTCACTCTGTTCGGCGGGCTGATCGTTCTGTTCCTCGTTGTCTGCCATTTAGCTCACCTCACACGTCCAGGTTCTCTACTTCTTTGGCATGTGCCATGATGTATTCCCGCCTCGGTTCGACCGCGTCTCCCATGAGCACGGTGAACATTTCGTCTGCCTTCTGAGCGTCCTCGATCGTAACGTGCTTCATCACCCGAGTGGTTGGGTCCATGGTCGTTTCCCAGAGCTGGTGCGGGTTCATCTCTCCCAGACCTTTGTATCTCTGGGCGTTCGCGCCCTTGCCCATTTCCTCGACCGCCTTCTGCATATCCTGGTCAGTGTAGACGTATACTTCCTTCTGGCCGCGATAGACCTTGTACAGCGGCGGCTGGGCCACATAGATATAACCATTCTCTACCAGCGGCCTCATGTAGCGGTAGAACAGGGTCAGTAGCAGCGTCCTTATGTGAGCCCCGTCGACATCGGCATCGGTCATGATGATGACACGATGGTAACGGGCTTTGGCCAGGTCGAACTCGTTGCCGATGTTGGTACCGAGCGCGGTTATCAGGTCGCGGATGGCACTGCTCTTGAGGAGCTTGTCCATGCGGGCCTTCTCGACATTAAGGATCTTGCCGCGCAAGGGCAGGATCGCCTGGAACTCGCGGTTTCGGCCCTGCTTGGCGCTGTTGTGAACGAATACACCGGATGCCAGAGCAAAGTTGTGAGTATGGGGGATCTCGATGTCGTAGACATCGATCTTTTGCGACAGGACTTCGACAGACACGACTTTGTGGTTGAAATGTAAGACAGCTTCTGATAATTTTGAAGCATCTCCTTCGAAATGCCTACTGCAGAAATTGTCGTACTTAATCAGAGATTTGTCATTTGTTGCCAGTCGATAGTTCTGGTAGGCCTCGAAATCAATCTTTCCATCATTCAGGAAGCGCCGCAAGGCTGTCATTGTCTTTTGATAATATGTCGCATTCAGGGTATTTTTACGACGAGTACGGAATTCGGCGGTCCACTGTTCTTTGGTCTTGTTGCGGCGCCATTCGATGAGATCTTTGTCTTGCCATTCAACCGTAGCCCCTAAAGCTAATTCTTTCTTGGCACCTGGGTTATTTACAAAGAATTTTCTAACTCTTTCGGATTGAATTTGCCTATTGGTTTCAGAAGCCCAATAATCTCTTTGAGCTTGGTCAAGTTGTTCGGCTTTTCTTTGCCTATATTCTTCATTAGACTCGTAATAATTCCGCCATTCAGCCGCCATGAATGATTTATATTTCAAGTTCGACCACTGTACCTTGGCATTCCGCGAAAGCACCGCACTAGTCGGGGGAGCCTTCATACGCTGACTCATAGCATTTCTAAATGAGTCGCTCTTCCTCAATTCACGACATTTATTCTTGGTTGCTTCGGCGTGCAGGGTTAGAGCAATATGCTGGCGATATAGAGCAAGATGTCTTTCTTTCGAGAGCCTTTTAATGTTCGTGGGGTTGTTGTTCCGCTTATTGAAGTCGACATGATGACAGTGTTCTCCATCTGCTTCTGCATATACGTTGTTCCAGCGATTGTGCCAGTCAGCCAGGACATGAGTAAAAAGCCAGGAATCGGAACGAGGATCCCACACTATCTCATATCCATCAGTGGTAATCCCTTGATCTTTCTTATTCGATACCTTACGGTAGAGTGGCATCAAAGATGAGCCAGGAGCTAGGCTTATTGCTTGCTTATATCGGCCATCTCTTTGCAGGAACTTATGGTCTGGAGTGCAAACGATAGCCTCTCCATTATCCAGATTTACCCTGACAACTTCTGTATCGCGCTTGGTGATCCTTGGGTTGGCTATGTGTTCTATCCCGATTTTGCCGTCGTTTCGAATCGTATAACAGAAATTCTCTTTTCCGATTTCGTTCTCCATCACCAGTTCTTTGAATGAAAGAGAACGGCCATCCGCCAATGCCACCTTTGTATCGCCTGAGAAACAGCCGCCTGCGCTGTCGCCCTCGACGATATAGATCTCACACTTGGACGGATCGCGTTCGGCGCAATCGGCCAGCTTGCCCGGCAGCGCCGCCGACTCGAGGAATCCCTTCCTCCTCGTCAGCTCCCTTGCCTTCCGCGCCGCTTCCCTTGCCTGCGATGCCAGTATCGACCGTTCGATACAAACCTCGGCGACCTTCGGGTTCTCGTCCAAGAACTCCTTCAGTTTGCTGCTCAACACCGAATCGACTATGCCCTTGATCTCCGAGTTGCCCAGCTTGGTCTTGGTCTGGCCCTCGAACTGCGGTTCCGGCACCTTGAGGCTGAGGATGGTGGTGAGCCCTTCCCTCACGTCATCGCCGGTGAGCCCTTCGTCAGACTCTTTGATGAACTTGTACTCGTGGGCGTAATCGTTCATGGTCCTGGTCAGCGCCGAACGGAAACCGTTGACATGGGACCCGCCCTCAATGGTGTTGATGTTGTTGACGAAAGAGTAGAACGCCTCGCTGTAGGCGTCCGTGTACTGCATCGCCACCTCTACGATGACGCCGTCCTTCTCGGTGATCAGGTAGATCGGCTTCTCGTGCAGCACCACCTTGTTCTTGTTGATCGAAAGAACGAACTCGACGATACCGCCTTCGTAGTGGAACTTCTCCTCGCGGCCGTTCCTCGCGTCCTTGAAGAATATGGCGACGTTCTTGTTCAGGAACGCCAGGTCCTTCATGCGAGAGGCGAGCACCTCGTCGTCGAAGTTGCGGTCGGGGAATATCTCCGGGTCCGGCATGAACGTGATCGTCGTGCCAGTTCCGGTGGCATCGCCCACCATCTCCAACGGTTTGGAGAGAATGCCGCGCTCGCAACGCATGTGCCATTCTT
>CAVWKV010000012.1:0-5622 GCA_963755265.1 uncultured Methanomassiliicoccales archaeon
TTGTCCAGGACCAGATCATGGAATATCTTCAGGGTGAATTGCGCGAACTGGACCGATGACTTGGCCATTTCCAGGATGGCGGCCCGGGATTCCTCGCTGAGAGGTTTGCTCATGCCGCCTGGCAGACCGCTAACCGGGTGCGTGGCCTTTCCCCCGATGATCTCGGTTATCTTCTGTCCATAGGCTCGGTGCTTGATGACTTCCATGGCCACGTCGAGACCTGCTTTCTCAATGACACCCAGGATGTTTCGCTTGTCCGCCGGCGCATCTGGCCCGACGATGAAGTCAGGCCCACCCAGATAGTAAAAGTGCAGCGTGTGGTCGTAGATGAGATAGCCCATGTATTGGAGCTCTCGCAACTTCTTCGCCGCGGAAGGAGGAGTGACGTGGAACGCCGCATCCAGGGCCTTGACTGAGGCATAGTGATGGGCCACCGGGCAGACTCCACATATCCTGGTGGTGATGATGGGCATAAGCTCGGCCGGGCGTCCGATGCAGAATGCCTCGAAACCCCGAAGTTCGGGGACCTTTAGGTATGCGTTCTCTACCTCTCCCTCGTCGTTGAGGAAGATGGACACGCTGCCATGCCCCTCGAGCCTGGTGATCGGGTCGATGCTGATCTCCTTCATTCCTTCGTCACCTTCCGTTGCATGATGGACGACGGCAGGCTGTACATGTAGAAGACGCCTACGGGGTCCTTGATCTGCGAGATGAGCCTGCCTATTTCCTCATCTGTATGCTTCTCATTGTCTCCATCCAGATTCAAGATCGCAGCCAAGGCGGTGATCATTCCAGCGCCCATATCGGGCTGGTTGGGCGCCGCTCCGCCGCAGCCTGTGCAGGGCATGTCCACCTTGAGGCACTGCGCCCCGCATCCGCTGCGGGTAGCCATCCCCATGCAGATTATACCCTGCTCCATCAGGCAGCGTTCTGGATCCGGGATTATCTCGTGGACGCGGTGGATGCTGGAGATCTTCTTGTTCTCACGCTTGCGTGAACATTGGTCGCAAACAGCTGGTAAAGGTGCGAGGACGGACCCTTTCGGAGGCAGTTCGCCTTTCAGGATCGCATCCAGCGCCTTTACGATAATGGCGACCGGGGGCGGACAGCCAGGCAGATAATAGTCGACCTCCACGGTCTGGCCAAGCGTCCTGACCGTGTCGTAGAACACCGGTATGTTGAGAGTTCCTTCCTTCACTACCGTCTCCGAGCTCGGGATGACGCGATCCCCAGTCAGTTCGTTCCGATCATCGAGGTAGACCCGCTCGAGAATGTGCTTGGCATCGCTGAGGTTCGCCAATCCCGGTACGGAACCCTCGTTCGCGCATGAACCGAACGCGATCAGGGTCCTGGATTTCGAGCGGAGCATCTTCGCCATGTGCTCTTGCTCGCTATTTCGGATCGAGCCATTGAAGAACATGACGTCGATGTGGCCATTTGGCATCGCCTCGACGTCGCTATACTTAACGTCCATTGCCACAGGCCAAAAGACGATATCCGCCGACTTCACAAGATCGAGGATCTTCTCATTGATGTCCAGGACCGCTATCTCGCATCCGCCACAGCTGGCGGCCCAATAGAACGCGATCCTTAATTTTCTGCCGATGTTCGTCCCCCCCTCGGCACTTCGTTCATGAGATATTCGTGCATCGCTTTGGCTGCACGTTTTCCAGCTCCCATGGCGCTGATGACCGTCGCCGCCCCCGTGGCCACGTCCCCGCCGGCGAATACGCCTTTCAGGTTGGTCCTGCCTTCCTCATCGACACAGATGGTCCCGTTCCGAGGGTTCGTCTTCAATCCTACAGTGGTACGCTGGATCATAGGGTTCGGTGTCTGCCCGATAGCGACGATAACGGTATCGACCGGAATCTCGAAGTCCGAGCCGATGATAGGCTGGACCCCCTGCCTGCCTGTTGCATCGGGTTCGGTCAGCTCCATGCAGATGCACTTCATGGACTTGACCCATCCCTTCTCGTCCCCACAGAACTCGACAGGAGCGCTAAGGAATTTGCACATCAAGCCCTCCTCCTCTGCGTTCTCGATCTCCTCGCGTCGGGCAGGCAACTCGTTCCGTGAGCGCCGGTAGTTCAAGCAAACCGTGGCCCCGAGCCTCATCGAAATGCGGGCGCAGTCCATCGCCACATTTCCTCCTCCGATGACGACGACATGCTTGCCAACACGTATCGGTGTGTCCTTCTGTGGGAAGTCAAAGGCCTTCATGAGATTGACTCGGATCAGGAACTCATTCGCGGAGTATATGCCACCCAGGTTCTCCCCGGGGCAGCCCGTCCATTGAGGTAGACCAGCGCCGCTGCCTATGAATATCGCATCGTAACCTTGAGCTATTAGCTCGGGGATGGTATGTATCCTTCCGATGAGGTTGCCCAATCGGAGGTCCACACCTAGTTCTTGGACATACTCGACTTCCTTCTGGACAATATCCTTGGGCAGGCGGAACTCCGGGATACCATAGCTGAGCACACCTCCTGCGACATGTAGGGCTTCGAACAGCGACACCTTGTGACCTAGTTTGACCAGGTCGGACGCTGCCGTCAGTCCTGCAGGTCCGCCTCCGACTACAGCCACCCTCTTTCCCGTGGGAGGCACCCTATCAGGGATCCGGACCCCATGTTCCCTCTCCCAATCTGCGAGGAACCTCTCGAGGCGTCCAATGTTGACTGGATCGCCCTTCTTGCCCCTGACGCACTTCATTTGGCACTGTCCTTCCTGGGGACACACGCGACCGCAGACCGCTGGCAGCGCGTTCTTTGACTTGATGATGGCTATTCCTTCAGCATACTCGCCTTGCAATATTGAATTAATGAACTCGGGGATCGGCACATCCACGGGGCAGCCCTTCCGGCACTGCGGATTCTTACATTTCAGGCATCTTGCCGCTTCCTTAAGTGCCATCTCTTCTGTGTAGCCTAGCGCGACCTCGCTGAAGTTCTTGATGCGCTCCTGTGGCTTCTGCCTTGGCATCGGCACATCCTCGTCGTGCGACGTACGAACGGTTGCTTCCTTTATCTCGGGCCTATTTCCTTTCACATCTGCAGCCTCCGTTCGTTTCCCAAAGGATGGAACTCAATCTCTCTTCTGGAAGCATCGTACGCTGGCGCATGATCAGCTCGTCGAAGTTCGTCTGGTGTCCATCGAATTCCGGACCATCCACGCAGCCGAACATCATCTTGCCGCCGACCGTCACCCGGCATACGCCGCACATGCCCATGCCGTCAATCATTATCGGGGTCAATGTAACCATGGTCGGAATGCCATAGGGCTTCGTGATATCGCTTACCCTCTTCATCATCTCGACCGGACCCATGACGACGCATCGGTCGAATCTCTCCCTCATCAACAGTTCTTTCAGGAATCCCAATCCCTTTGCACCGGCCGTGCCGTCATCAGATGCGATCAAAACCTCATCACTGAAGGCTACGGCCTCTTCCTTCATGAAAAGGAATTCATCCCCCCGGCAGCCGAGGACCGTCGTCACATGGTTACCCGCTGCTTTCATTGCCTTTGCCTGAAGGAGTACTGGAGCGATCATTATGCTTCCGCCCATGCATAATACACGCCCGAACTTCCTGATCTCAGATGGATTGCCCAAGGGCCCGGTGACGTTGAAGAGGCGATCTTGTATGTCGAATGTGCCAAGCTCTTTCGTTGTCTTGCCAACCTCGTGGAAAGCGAAGGACACCGTCCCCTTCAGAGCGTCATAGTCACAGATGGTCAGAGGTATCCTTTCGCCCTCTTCCTTTGCGATAACGATTAAGAACTGTCCTGGCCGAGCCTTGGCCGCCACGTCCGGAGCCTCAACTTCAAACAACGTCTTCTTGTAGGCTAGCTGCTTCTTGGACACTATCTTGTACGTCATCACTTGGTCCCCTTTTGAGCTGCAACAGCGCGAGGTGGCATGACAGCGATTCTTTCATAGAAAGTTTCGAACTTAGTGATAAAATCGCCCTCACACCTCGGCGAGAGTTCGTGTATCTCGAATCGATCAAGCAGGTCCAGCTTCTTCAGGTAGGCTATCAGGACCTCAAGCTGCCTTTCTGAGGTGTCCCTGCCTTGTTTGAGTTTGCAGTCCTCGGCCGAGCAGACCACGGCCATGACCCCATCGAACCCCCGTTCAAAAGCGCTTACGACATGCACCGGGTCCATTCCTTTGAAGCAAGGGACCTCAAGGATCATTGCGTTCTTTCCTTTGAGCGCCTTCTCGGGATTGTCCAGGGCTGAGTATTCTGACCACTGGCAGCTGAGAACCAGGACTGATGGATTGTTTCCACGGGCCTTCATGTTCTCTACAGCCCCTCCATAGGATGTCAGGATGTCCTCGAACTCATAACCCTTTACATGGATGGCGTTGTGCGGACAAACGATCTGGCATGCACCGCAACCCATGCATTTTTCCGAGTCCGTGGTGGGTGAGGAGAATGGTTCCGCTTTTATCGCTCCGTACGGACATATGAAGACGCATTTGCCGCACCCGACACATTCGGTATTGTTCCTGACCACCTTTCGGGAATACTTCACGACCTTGAGCGCGTCCTCGGGGTAGCCAAGTTGCCGAATGACGGCCTGACCCAGAAGTATGCGTCTGCTCCCGATCTTGGTGCCCTCCTTCATGCGGCAGAATTCGTCATGACACTGGATCGAGACTATGTTCTTCATGCCTAACTTGAGGGCGTGGAAAATGAAGTTGGTCGGGATTCTTCCAGCACAAGGGACCCGCATAGGGATATAGCCCGTGCCATCCAATCCTTGGCCAGCGAGAATATCCTTTACCTCGCCGTTTCTAGGCGAGTTGCCTCTACACATCAAGACCAGCGTGTCCGAGCTCATGTCCTTGCTGGCTGAACGGACATAGTCCAGCAGTCCCTCATAATCGTAGTACGACATCTCTATGGCCGAAACCGGACAAGCACTGTAACATATACCGCAGATCTGGCACTTTTGGATGTCGATATTCAGCCTGCCCTCTTCGGCCTGACGGACTATTGCATCGAATGGACAAAGGGAGTAACAAACCTCGCATCTACTGCATAGGTCCTGTTTTATCCTCACGGCGGTAAGGCAATTATCGTTCATCCTGATTTTCCCCTATGGTCACGGACATTTAGCGCCGGGGCGAGTGTTCCAGGCCATGGCATTGGCATCAACTTATTTATCAAGTACCTGGCGTTCATGGTCGTCACCCTCAGGAAGACCTCGTCTCTAGCCTTCTGCAACGCGGTTTGGTGCATAATGGGCGTTTTTTATTTAATGCATATGCACAATGGTTCGTGGATGACCTACCTAACCAGGGTCAACTTACAGATATATACGTACACTGCTTATTTAAACCGGGCCAGGAAGAACATCTTTAATACCGTATTTTCATTGACTATCGATGGACTTCGACCTGGTCATCATAGGAGGCGGACCTGCTGGTCTGACAGCAGGTATCTGTGCGGTGCAGAGAAAACTGCGCACTGTCATCATAGAGGCCGATAAGGCTGGCGGACAGCCAGGCATCCTCTATCCGGAGAAGGAGATCTACAATTGGCCGTGCTTTCAGAGCGTCACCGGTCAGGACATATCCAGGAACTTCGTTGACAATACGCTGAAGAAGGGATGTGT
>CAVWKV010000013.1:0-27339 GCA_963755265.1 uncultured Methanomassiliicoccales archaeon
GGGAGGTCATAACCACCTTGGTCCCTGACCTGATGGCCTTGGCGATCACCTTGACCATTTCCTTAGACACGTGACCGAGCCCGGACCCGGCGAAGACCACTCCGTGATGTGAGGAAATGACCGACTCGAATGCCGATGGTGACATTCCTGGATAGAATTGAAGCAATGCCACGTTGGAGTCCATCGCTTCTCGGATTGATACCTTGCCCTCGGACCGTTTCTGATGGTCCGCCATGTATTCGATCCCGCCCTCGAACTCGATTCGCGCGACGGGACTGCAATTCACGCTGTGAAAGGCGTCACGCCGGCTGGTGTGCATCTTGCGCACCTTAGTGCCCGGATGGACCGCCCCGGCGGCGTCCGATGATGACTCGTGCATCAGAACGTAGACACCGGCAGCATCTCCTTCCACAATGAATCTTGCCGATGACACCAGGTTCGTATGGGCGTCGGTGGAAGGTCTGTCGGAAGAACGCTGGGCCCCTACTAGGACGACTGGTTTGGTCAGCCCTTCGAGCATAAACGATATCGCCGCTGAAGTATAGCCCATCGTGTCTGTGCCGTGCGGTACGATGCATCCGTCGACACCGCCGTTCAGCCTGTCGGCGACCGCTGCTGCTAGCGTCTGCCAATGATCGACGGTCATGTTCTCGCTGAAAATGGAGAAGATCACTTCGGAGCGGATGTTGCATATCTCCCCTATCTCCGGCACCGCCGCCACCAAGTCGTCTGCAGAGAGTGCCGGGTGAACCGCCCCGGTGCGGTAATCAACGTAGGAGGCGATTGTACCTCCAGTGCCAAGCACTGACACCGTCTTTTTGTCCTTGGCAGGTTGCATTTGATGCGGCTTCCCTTCCTTCGGCTGGACCTTGGAAATGACCTCTATGGTCGTTCCCGCGCCAGTCCTAATGCCGATGTTGTATCCGGATCTTAGCTTGATCACGACCACGTCCGGGTCGCTGAACTCATGATGGGGCATCAGTATGCCCCGGTACTCCCGACCCGTGTCCTTGACCAGGACAGTATCGCCTTCCTCGGCATTGAGCGAACGGAGAACGTCGAGGAGTCTTTGAGAACAGCCCATCAATGCACCTGGACGTAGAATGTCGTTCGCCACTTAATCATTTTGCGCGCTTGGGCTGAGAATCAGTAAAAATAAGAAAAGGGAAAAGGGTTGGGAAAGGGGTTCGTGGTTATGCCTTCCGCATCCGTAGGACGACCAATATCACCACGACGATGACGATCAGGGCGATGATCAGGAGCAGTGGCAGCATGATCGAGTCGATCAAGCTCTTCTGCGCCTGGGCCGTTATGGTCTGGCTCTGGCCACCGTCGACCGACTGGGATATGATCTTTCCGCCAATCGTGGCGTTTACCCAATACGGTGTGGTGACGCTCTGCATGCCGTTCGCGGTCTGGGTCCATCCAACTACATTAGCCAAGAACTGGCCATTGCTGCTGGTATTCCCACTTGCGATCAGCTTGCCGCTGCCGTCCACTGACGGTGACCAACGCGCCTGAGACGAGGTTGCCGTTGGCGTCCTTGACTATGACCGTGAACTGGTTGAGCCAGGTGATCATACTGCTGTCCTCAACCTTCAGCATTCCGCCAAGGGTTGTGGTGCTGAGGCTAACGTTGCTCCCGTCCATTGCATAGATGTCGAACCTCGAAGCGTTCAGCGCCGAGTTAGATATCACGGCACTGGAACCATCCAGGAACACGGCATCATTCTCACACTGGATGCTGGCCCCGGTCATGGTCAACTTCGAGTTGATCATGTATATTCCGTCATACACGAACGTCGGTATGGTTATGTTCTTCACGTCTAGGTTGCTGTTCAGCCACTGCAGGACTATCGTGTTCGACTGTACCGTGTCGCTGAACGATATCGTCGAGTTCTCGGAGTATACCGCATATGTCAACAGCCCGTAGGTATTGTCGCTTGCTGTCACGTTCGAGTCGACTGTATAGACACCGACATGCGATAGGAGAATGGGGGCAAATTCCTCGATCAAACTGGACGATGTTAGGCTACCTAACGTCAGTCCTTTCGTCAAAGACGAGGTATTCAGATAGTTCAGGAGCAACGAGAGCACTGGGGAATATCCAGCCACTTGGTCAGCGAGGCCGGTATAGCCAATCTCGTTGTCCTCTATCGAGACGACGCTGTTGTAGACGAATATCTCGTTCTTGTCCAGCAGGAAGATGTTGGCATGGATATTGCCTGTGACACCCTCGACATAGACCCCGGCCACGGAATTCAGAACGAAGATGTTGTCGACCACATTATCCAGGTCGGCGTTCCTGGCATAAATGCCGCGCTCGTTCAATGCGATTAGGCAGCTCTTGATTGTCGGCTTCGATCCATTATTGATGAATATACCGTCCATTCCGTTCGTTGTGATAGTGGTTGAGGATATGGTCGGGTTGGCTCCATCGATATGGATACCGTTGCGATTATTGTCAGCGATCGTACATGCCGTTATCTGGGCCGAAGATGTGTTGGCTAGATAGATTTCGGACCACTCAGATTCCGATGAACTGGTCATATCTAGGTTACCATAGACCAGGAACAACCCCATGTCATTATCGGAGTACATCTTGGAGTTCTGTACGATCATCGATCCACCAACATCGACTGTTAGCATTGTGAGCCCGTTGTAAGCCTCTCCAATCGTGAAGACGTTGACGGAATTTAGGGTCAGTGTACCAGACTGCATGATCTCCACGTTACCGCCAAGGAACACGTCGTTGTCCATGACCGATGCTGCCGCGTTAATTATCCACTTGACCTGGCTACCAGGAGTGCTGCCTTCGGCGACGGGGACGTAGATACCGTCGCCCGTATTTGTCTCGAAAATGCCATTGTACATGGTCACGCCGTTGCTGTTGACGATCCATAGTCCAATACCGACATTGTTTGTGATCGTATTGTTGCCAATCACTATGTTCGTCGAGTACGCGTTGTTCCCGACCCATATGCCATTAGCCTGGTTCTCTGTGATGACGTTGTTCTCCACTACCGCGTTGCAGCCCTCAATTGCTAGCGCGGTTGTGTTGGTCCCGGTCACCTTGTTACCGGTCACATATATGATGCCGTCACCCGATCCCAGGAGGTGTATGCCGTAGTCGCCGTTCGCCACGATATTGTTAAGGACGGAAACTTTGGCACTTACTGTCGCATACCCATTGAAGGATGTGCTGTCGATGGTTAGCGGAACATTGACTTCCATTCCCTCTCCGGTTATACTGTTCAGCATTATGTTGTTGCCAATCACTTGGACATTTGTTATCATGGTGACGTTGCCATCATAATAATGGTAGTGCAGGGCGTACGCCTCAAGGAATACTCCGACGTTAAATGACCCTGGCATGGTCAACACGTTGTTGTTAATGCTTATGTTGAACTTCAATACTGCCAGACCATTGGAAGCGTCTACTTCCGAGTATATCGCGGTTCCTTTGTCCACCTTGATGCCACTGTTCCCTTTCCCGTCCATCACGATTGTGTTGCTGTTGATGCTCAGTCCGCTGTCGATCATAAATGATGCGAGTCCGCTGGAAGAAGCCTTGGCATAGATGTCACTGACAGAGCCGTGTAATACAGCCCAGTTGTATACATTGATTCCATAGCTGCTGTTACCATTCATATCAATCGTGTTGTCTCTGATCGAAATCGAGCCAGATGTTACGGTCGCATTACCGATGTTGCTGTTGGCATACAGGTTATCGAGGTCGAATTTTATACCGTATAGGTTATTGCCTATTCCTGTGACCTCGTTGTTAGCAACGAGTTGCGTGCCAACTGTCACGGTCGCACTTCCACCATAGGTAGCATTTGAAATCAAATCTGGATCGTATTCGAGCCCAATGCCATAGTTACCGTTCAAGTCAACCACATTGCGGAGGATCTGGATGTTTCCCAGTGTGGCATTGGCCCACTTATTGCCCAACGCAGAACCGGCCGCATAAGCCTGCCCATCGAACCAGATATAGAACTGATTATCGTCGCTGGTGGCAGAGGTCAGGGTTGCCTTGTTGTCAGCTATCACGACGTTACCGTTATAGGTAGCGGTAGAGGTCTTCCCAACAAGTGTCACTGATGCATATGCTTCTGTTTCAATCGTATAGGCATAGTTGTCGTATACGGACGCTGTGTTGTTCGATACGGTGAAGTCGCCGATGAGGAGCCCTTTCGAGTCGTCAATGGCACTGACAATATTATAGGCGACGAAGGCCTGTGCATTCTCTGCGATCAAAGTGTTCCTCAATATGCTGAGTGTGCCCGTCATCGTTCCTGTGGAATCTCCCGACAGAGTTAGTTCCCTCTGGATGTTCATAGCATAGGAATTCTTCGCATCGACTGAATTATCGGTCACCTGGATATTGCACGTTGTAGATATGGTTCCACTGCCACTTGCCTGAGGATACAAGTACACAAAAATTCCGGGAGCGGTGTTTGAGTTGATGGTTATCGCACCGGTCTCCGAGGCCATGGCATTGTTGGTCGCTATGATGTTCATAGTGATTTGAACGGGGCCACTTGTATCAGTGCTGAACTTGTTGCGTGATACCTGTATTGGCATGTTCACGCTAACGTTGCCCGTGGAGGTCGCGGTCTCGGTCAGCTGAAGGTATAGTCCATTTCCTGCGGCTACGTTCCATGCGTTATCCAGGACGTTCCATGAACTGGTGTAGACCAAAGTGGAACTGTCACCTGCGGTGAGCACCAAAGGTGTGGTGTAAACCCCGAGGGCACCTAGATTCGAGCCAACGTTGTTCTGAATCAGCGTGTCGTCTGTGACCGTCAAGAACGATGATCCCGCAGATGTATATGTGAGACCAATAGTTGCAAGACCTCCCGCGGTGTTAACATTGTTATTAATTATTGTTAACGGGGCGGCCACCGAACCAACGGAGTGGCTGGCTGTGTTCATAGAATGTTGCAACACGATTGCAGTTAAGGCGCCGATATTTGTTACAGTGTTGTCTGACACCAATAATCCATCAGCGACGCTCAGATGCCCATAACCTGTTGCACTAGAACTGAGCTCGTCCGTAAGGAAGGCACCTGTGCCGAGAGTATCGGTGTTGTTGGAGATCTTCTCTGCGCTGGTGTACGTAATTGTATCATTATAGAGGCTTTCCGCGTTGAATATCTTGTAGATGGACACTCCGCGCACGACGCTTTCCATCATATTCTTGTCGACCAAGACGTCGCCGTTGATGTTGGCTGTAGCATTCTCAAATGTCGTTGAGGTCCTTTGAATGAGGACCGCATCACCACTGGAAAGCGTGAAATTGTTGCCAGTCACGGTGACTGGATCAGTGATGGAGGATGTTTTTTGCCCGTATGCCACTAACGTTGCGATATCGTCTAGACCGTAGGACGAGGCGCCTCTAAGGTCATTATTTACGAATTGGACGCTGCTTGCGACTACAACAGAGTTGACGTGCGTCATCATTGGGCTGGCCAAGTCATGGACAAATACATTGTTGACGTATGACACCGCTGGTCCACAATTGAACCGATTTGTGTTGATGCTCAGATTTCCATTGACCATCACGGTTGAGTTGTCCCAGGCATCTATGGTACGAGTAATTGCGATGGCTGGACGCGCCCCTATGTTAAACCAGTTACCGCTGATCAGGATGTTATTGTTAAAGGTAAGTACTGCGGAGTTAACCGGGTTAACTGCCGCATTGATTATGACTGCGTCTCCAGCCATTCCTGGTCCGAAGTAATTATTTGTAATCGACATCGGGACAGAGAATGTAATCGTGTTGGTCGCATTAGCCCAGGCGTTAATGTCCCCAAAGATATCGTTTGCCGCTGTGCCGGTCAAGGTGAAATTACAATTGTTGACGGTCAGGTTTCCATTCTTTCTGTAGATATCGAAATAGATCGGGTTGTCTGTGATGTCTCTAAACTTCGAGTTAGTGAAAACGCCAGTGTTCTGAACTGTTATGCCTGTGGCGTTGTTGAACTTGACATAATTGAAGTTAATAACGGAATTGCCTTCGGCAATGATACCGTTCCATGTTGTGCTGTTCTGAGTGAAGTTAACCATATTTGCCGCTGTGCCATCTGCGATAAGCGACCCGCCAACCCATATCATACGACTCGGGTTAACTTTCACGGTAACATTTGGACCAATTGTCAAGGTGGCCCCGCTCTGCACCGTTATAGTCTGGTTGACGATATACGGCGAACCTGTCTCGTTCCAGTTCGTATTGGTTGTTACATTACGATATACATAGGTCGGTCCTGCCGCGCTCGCACTTGATGAGCTGAGCAATAGTACAAATACACAGAGGAAAAGGATCGCCCCTGCGATGAAGAGTCCTTTTCGTCTGTCAAATAATCTTAATATAGACTTCTTCTGACTCAATACTTCTGAATACATAACCCGAATCCCTCCCTAAGAATTAACAAAATAACAGAATATGATAATTTAAACTTATTCCCTTAAATTATAAAAGATGAATGAAATAGAGGACATTAGAATCATAAGTTTCCCACGGAATCCATGCGTTCTGATATAATATTATAATGATAATATAATTGTATTCCTTGTTGCTTAGTTCTGTCTAGATAGTTCAATGACAACCGTTAAGATAGGAATATTCATCTAAGGTCCGTGCACAAGATCAAGAGCATCGACATGGAGCATGACGTGCTAGCAGAGAACGCGCACCTGGCCGAGCATAACCACGAAAGGCTTGTGGCCAAAGGCATCCGGTCCGTCGACGTCATGGGTTCGATCGGCTCCGGAAAGACCGCGATGATCATCAAGATGGCTACCCATCTCATGAAGAACGGGGTTGGAGTGGCCGTGATCGCCGGTGATGTGACAGGCGAGGATGATTACAAGCGGTTCAAGGAGGCTGGCATAGAGGCTTATAACGTCAATACTGGAAAGGAATGCCATCTGGAATCCAACCTGATCGAACGAACATTGGACAAAATGGACCTGAATGGCATAGGTTTCATTTTCATCGAGAACGTGGGTAACCTCGTCTGCCCGGCCGACTTCCCTTTGGGAACGGACGTTCGAATGGTCGTGATATCCGTGACCGAAGGTGACGATATGGTACGGAAGCACCCGATGATCTTCACTTCTTCCGATGTCGCAGTGCTAAACAAGGTCGACCTTGCCGATTACATGGAGGTCGACGTGGACGTGCTTGGGTCGGACTACTCCAAGATCGTCAAGAACAAGCCGCTGTATCTGACCAGCGTGAAGACAGGGGAAGGCCTCGACGCGGTCATGAAGGCGATAGGCGCTTCAAAGTGACAGGCGTTTCCGATCCGCCATCCCTTGACGCGGGCAATTCTTTCATCCAACATCCTTTTTATTGGGCAACGCCCATTGTCCCGCCCGATCTGAATGAGAATCCTAGTGGTAGGAGGGGGCGGCAGGGAGCATGCCATCGTCAAGGCGCTCGAAAGGGACGGTTCTGAGATCTATTCCGCGATGAGGAACCGCAACCCGGGGATCGCCAGGGCTAGCGAGGACCTCCTCCTCGTGAAGGAGACCGAAACAACGAAGGTGGCGGATTTCGCTCTCCGAAGCAAGGTCGAATTGGCAGTTATCGGACCGGAAGCACCGCTGGAGGTGGGGTTGGTAGACATGCTTCGAATCAAAGGGGGTACAGTGCGTCGGACCGACCCGGGCTGCGGCCAGGATCGAGACCTCCAAGAGCTTTGCCAGAGAGGTTATGCGCAAGCATCACGTGCCTGGGAACCTCGATTTCCATTCATTCGATGACCCAAAGACCGCTAAGGCCTTCGTGAAGGACATGAAGATGGAAGTAGCGGTCAAACCAGTGGGCCTGACAGGCGGAAAGGGCGTCAAGGTCCAGGGGGAACACCTTAAGACCGAAGCAGATGTCTGCGCGTACATCGACGAAATCTTCGAAAAGCATATTGGAGGAGCTGGGGTCGTAATCGAGGAGAAGGCGATCGGAGAAGAGTTCACGCTACAGTCGTTCTGCGACGGGCGAAACATCGCGCCGATGCCGCTAGTGCAAGACCACAAGAGAGCGTTCGAGGGGGATGAGGGACCCAACACCGGTGGCATGGGCTCGTACTCGGACGCCGACCATCTGCTCCCCTTCGTTCATCGGGACGAATATCTGAGAGCGGTGGAGATCGTCAAGAAGATGATCGTCGCAATGAAGGAGGAGGGCTGCCCCTACAGGGGAATCCTTTACTCCCAGTTCATGCTGACCAGGGACGGGCCCAAGGTCATAGAGTACAACGCCAGATTTGGGGATCCTGAGGCTATGAACGTCCTGACCATCCTTTCCTCAGATCTAACTCAGGTGTGTCAGGGCATCGCTGGCGGTCATCTGAACAAGGTCAGCGTGAACTTCCAGGACAAGGCCACCGTCTGTAAGTACGTGGTCCCATTGGGCTATGGAATGGAATCGAGATCGGGGCTGCCGATCGAGGTGGACGAGGCGGCTATCGAAAAAGAAGGCGCCCGCTTGTACTACGCGATGGTCGATGAAGTGAATGGCAAGATCCTAACCACGTCATCCCGTGCTGTCGGCGTCGTCGGGGTCGATGAAACCATGGAGAAGGCGGAAGAAGCATGTGAAAGGGCCCTGCGGCATGTCAAGGGCGAGGCGATCTACGTGAGGCACGACATCGGAAAGAAGGATATCGTTCAGCGCCGAAAAGATCACATGGACGCCCTGAGAAGATAAATAACGGAACAATTCATTAGGTCAAACCATGAGCAACCTGGATGAGATCGTCGCCAAGATACAGGAGAGGCTTGACGAGAAGGACACCGTCAGGGAGATCGCCATCAAGTCGTCACGCGCGACCACCAGGTTGGCGTCCGGAGTCGTCCATGGCATTCACAAGAAAGAGGACGTGGAGAACCTGATGGCGGACACGATGGACGAGTCACAGCGATTGAAATCATTACTGGATGAGCACCCCGACATCTGGCATTCTGGCATCGTTCAGGACGCTCTCCAGGAGGTGGCCGAGGCGGCCATCGTGTTCAACATAACAAAGGGGCTCGATCTGCCAGAGCCGGATGAACTGGATATCCCGGTCACAGCGTATCTGATGGGCTTCGCCGACGCCATCGGTGAACTGAGAAGGTTCGCGCTGGAGGCGCTCAGGGAAGGGCGCAATGACGACGCTGTCCGATTCTTAGAGATGATGGAGGAGATGTTCCTCATCCTGATGAAGTTCGATTATCCTGACGCCATCGTTTCCATCAGGCGCAAGCAGGACATCGCCCGTTCCGTTCTGGAGAAGACCAGGGGAGAGGTAGCGGTGGCGGTCAGCATGAAAAGATTGGAAACTAAATTGGCCAGTCTGGACAAGAAACTCTAGTTAGAAACACATCGCTTGTGCTAATGAATATTCTTAGAAAAATAAGGGAATTGGGAAAGGTTTTCACTTCTTCTTTCTCGGCATCGGCCTGCGATAGACCAAGATGACCACGAACACCAGCACGATCAATGCTACGTACAGCAAAGCGTTCGTCGTCCCGTATCCGGACTGGTTATAATAGAACGTCGTGGTCATGACCGTTCCGCCGACGTCGAACAGTACGAACGTCTTGTTAGTATCGATCTGCACCTTCAGCTCGTGAGAGCCCGCTCCCAATGTGGTGTGCGTCCAATTGTACGTCACCGTCTTCGAGGATAACGCATTGATGGTTACATTGGTGATGTAGATTGGATTGGGGTTGTTCGTTGGGTCCACATAGAAATATACCGGTATGTTCGTCACGGTCATGTTGCCGGTGTTCTTGATCGTCACGCTGAACGTGACTGGATTTACGACATTCACACTGAACGTCGTCAGATTGTTGTAGGTTGTTACCGTTCCGGTCTGGTTCTTCGAAGCGGCGGAAAGCTTTAGGGTCAGACCGCCCGTGACTTTCGGTGTCGTCAGGTTGAAGTTGAAGACGCCGGTCGTGGAACTGCCGGTATTGGGTGTCAACGTGGCATTGGTGGAGGCATAGCCGGACATCGTGACAGTATACGAATAGGTCCCGTTAGTGGCCTGGGCCGGACCCCCGCTGATCGTGATCGTATACTGGGTGACATCCCCTATATTGACCACTGAAGGCCCAACGATCTTGGCAGAGATCGCTGTATCATCCTGGGCCTGCACTGGCATGATAGCTATTGATGCCACGATCATGCACAATACCATTGTCAACGAGATCAGCGCTTTCTTCGTGTGAACACCCCCTTCTTGATGGAAAGGTAGATCAGCAGCACGAACAACACCATCACGATCACCAGTAGGATCGTGGTCTCCGATGGCAGGCTAACCAGCGAAGCCGATGTCTTGTCCCCGGTCACGGTCACACCGTTGCTTGGGATGTTGACATTCGGCAACTCAGGCGAGAACGTGTAGTTGAACGATGTACTGTTGTTGCCAACCGACTGGATCAGGAATGACGCACTCAGGTTCAATTCCGGGTTCTGCTTTGTGGGCACCATCGAGAACACGATGTACTGGTAGCTCCCGCTCGTGACCGTGACATTTGTCAGATCGAGGGACACATTCCAACCCAATGATGCCATCTGGACCTTGTTCACCACGCTTATCAGGTATGAATCGTCG
This sequence comes from uncultured Methanomassiliicoccales archaeon, assembly GCA_963755265.1. Lineage (GTDB taxonomy): Archaea > Thermoplasmatota > Thermoplasmata > Methanomassiliicoccales > UBA472 > DASXVU01. The sequence continues at coordinate 10,611 of CAVWKV010000013.1, forward strand.
ATGTTTCCGTTGTTGTTTACCTTGATCTGATAACGGTAGTTGGTGCCATTACTGGAATAGACCTGGGCCAGTGTGGCGTTCACCTCAAACCGCGGCACGATTGTGGCATAGGCTGTTGTGCTAGCCACCACGGATGCGTTGTTGCTGGAGGTGGCTGTGAACGTTATCGAGTTCTGCGTCACCTTGACCGTCTTCGATGGCGTTATGGTCATCTGGATGGTCGCTACTCCAGACGCTCCGAAGTCGAGGCTGACATTCTTTTGCGACAGCGTGACGTTCCAGCCGGTAGCGGACGCGGCCAGGTTGTATAGGTCGGCTATATCGCCGGTGTTGGTCACCGTGATGTTGTACACGGCGGTCTCATTGGCGTTCAGGGTGGCCCTCTGGGACGGATCCCAATACACCTTCACGCTGCGTGTGTTAGCCCGGTCCAGGATTATGTTGGCGGACGTGGCAGCAGTCAGCGAAAGGGCATAGGTCTTCGAGTATTGGACGTTAGAACCGTGTTCTACCTGTGTTGTCGATGCGTTCACCGAGTAGCTACCTGCCGGCAGGTTGATCGAGAAGGTGCCGTCCGCAGCGGTGCTTGCTGTCACGTTGCCGGTGGCAACGAAGGTCAGGCTTGCCGCGACCGACGTTGTCCCAATCAGAGTGGTTCCGGAATATACAATCCCGGGAACAAGTTGGATATTCACTGTCTGGCTTAGATAGTTCGATATCGTGACCTTTCCCAGGAAGACGCCGCTAGACTCAGCATTGGCATAGACGTTGTAGGTGCCAGGCGCCAGCGAGACGTTGATGGACCCGGTGGTCGTGGTGTAGTTGGACCACATCGCTGTGGCGGAATCGGGAGCGAAGATTATCGTGGCCCCGCCCCCAATAGCGCCCCCTCCAGCTGCCGTCATCGTTCCGGTCACTGTAGTGTTATCGAGAGACCGGACTGTGTCCAGATTCAGCGGGAAGGTTGTGGTACTGACATTGATTGTGGTCTCATTGGTGTATCTCAGGTAGCGTTGCATCCCGTTGATGGTTCCGACCGTGCCCACGTCCACTATGGCCGTCACCAGCCCATATGGCATGTAAACGCCAAGGTAGCCAGTGGCGCTGGTCGTGGCGTTATATGTCCCACCGTTGGCCGCGATGAAGGAGATCGGGGCACTGACGTTTAATGCCTTTCCTCCATACTGGACCTGCACTTGCACAAGGCTGGCCGATGTGGCCGTGATGTTTAGGACGGTCGGCCCGGCTATGTTCGTTATGTCGAAATACGCAAAATGACCAGATGTGAAGTTCACATCGGCATAGACACCATAGGCGCCAGTCCTGAGGTAAATGCTGTATCCAGCTCCGGCGCTCAGGGTTAGGGTCTTGACATCCTTCCCGGTGAAGGCCAGTTTGGCCGTTCCATTATCCGAGACTGTGCCGGTGACGAGGACACGTTCCACGACGGTCAGATCGAGCGGGGTCGGGTCATGACCGACCAATACCGTCAGCGGAACGGCCTCATCTTGCAGCTGGTACATGTAGCTATTGTTGTTGGTCACGTTCTCGTCGATCGTGATGTTATACTGTCCCGGGCGGACGTTTAACGTCAGGTTGCCGGTGGACGAGGTCACTCCCTTGATCGTGATGGCGCCTTTGCCAATAGCTGTGAGCGTGACGTTCAGAGGCTTTGTTAGAGTTCCACCGTTTAGTGTTACGGTCATCGAGACGGTGCGGTTCGTCGGCACGAGCTTGATGTTGTTGACCGTGGAGGTGTTGAAATTCTGATACGTGACGCTGTAGGTCACGTAGTTCGGGAACGTTTCGGTCAAGGTGTAGTTCCGGTTGATGACCAGAGGCACGCTATAGGCCCCAGTGCTATTTGTATAGAAGGTGATCTGGTTGCCCGATTGGTCCGAGACCGTTATGGTCACGTTACCCACTCCCTCGGAGGCGGCCATGATTCCGTCGAAATTGGCGTCGAACCATACCTTACCGGAAATCGTAGCGGCGTTTGCCAGCGTGATGTTCTGAACGCCAGTTCCGGGGAACGTTACATCAGCCCAATAGACCGATGTGCCCTCGTAGGCATAGACCGAATAGGAACCCGATGGAAGCAGTACTATAACGCCTCCAGTCGAGTTGGAGACTGCATAGATCTCCGCCGGAATGGTCTTGGACCGGATGACGAATTGAACGCCGCTCAACGCCGTGGTCGAGACCACCCTCAGGATGGCCGTGCTGCCCTCCACCAATTTCAAGTCCTGTGTCACCGAGGACGCGGAACCGGTCACATTGGTCAGGGCCACAAGCTGGACCCCGCTGACGGTGGCGAACGAGTATATCGTGTAGTTGTCTAGGGGCACGGTGATCGAGTAGGCCCCATTGGAGTCCGCTGTGGTCCAGATCTGCCTCTTGCCGTTCATTATCTCCACCATGGCGTAAGGCACAGCCTGGCCATTGTTGGTGACGTGCCCGTTAAGTGTCATGGCGTAGTAGATGGTCAATGCCTTGTTGAGGGTCTCGCCAGCGGTCAGGCTATATGTCTGCTCGCCAAGACTCATCGATGAGTTTGCCGAACTAAGTGTATAGTTGCCCGAGAAGAGCGGACCATAAGTGAACTGGCCGGTGACACTAGTCGTTGTGTTAATTGTTCTTGAGGTCGTCAAATCCTTCAGTTGGAGTTGGACCCTAGCGGCGACCTCTCCCGACGGGAGCATGATCACTCCCTTTATTTGGGACGGTTCTATCGCCAAGTCCTTGGAGATGTTGCCATTATTCGGGCTCAAATCGACTGTCACGTTACCGATGATGTGCCCCTCGTATATGGCATACATCGTGACGGTAGCGGGAGGCAGACCGACGAACGAATATCCGTTTGCTGTGCTGACTGTGCTCTTGTAGTAACCGGTTGTCTCGTTCTCCAGCACAACGGTGGCGTTGGTGATTAGCACATCGGTACCCACGGTGAAGGTCGAGTCGCCATTCATATCCCAATACACTTTACCTGAGAGGCTCGCCGCGGGAAGGGTGATGTTACCATTTATCGTCGTGTTGGTCGAGTCCTCGCCGGCCGCTGTCAACCCCATAGCTTGGGCGTAGCTGATGTTGTACGATTTGGTGGTTATTACTGTCGCCAGTTGCGTAAGCGGGTTTAGGGTACCATAGCTGTAGGCGATGGTGATGTTGTCTCCGAATGGGGCTATGACGCTGTAGTGACCGTTGGCATCGGTCTTGACGGTCTGGTGAGGTATCCCATATGGATAATAGGTAGCATCGCGATTGTCGTCCAGAGCGGTCACGTAGATGTTCGCCATGGGCTGCCCGCTTTGTGATAATGCAGTACCTGATATGGTCACGCCATCATAATATTGTAGGAAGACGACCCCACTTTCAAGTCCTCCTGCGGAAAGGTCGACCGTTCCGTTCATCTTGCCAGCGGTTATTAAGGCCTGATATTCTTGGCCTTGTACGTAGCTGATCGCTACCCAGGCACCGGTATGATTGCTGTAATCCGTGTACGGGTTATAGTACGCCGTCCGGTAGACCATCTCGAAGTGGGTCAAATTCCAACCCTCCATCGGCGGATAATAGATGAGGCTACCGCTGATGCCCGGAATTCCGTCGGCCGCGGCGCCCACATCGTACGGCCCATAGCCCATGAACGTACGGTACAGCATGGTTTCGTAGAACAACCTGGTGTAGTGTATGTTGTAGCTAGCGGGAGTCTCAGTCGAAGGGAAGTCAGCCAAGGAATACTCGGTTCCGTACTGATCCACCGCCGTTATTGTATAGTAGTCAGTGGGCGCACCGGACAGCGGGTCAATGGCGTGATCTCCTAGCTTTGCCGGGGCATAGAATACGTTCTGTGAGGTGGCAGAGAATGGGAACAGCCGACTGTCGACCGCAACGTACCCGATATTAAATCCTGTAATGCCGCGCAGGTTGTGGTACAGGGCAGTGAGATTGTTCTCACCGATTGTGGACAGCTCGACCCGGGCGGCAGCATACAGAGCGTTATTCGCCGTTATATCGGAGGTATAATTGCCATAAACCGTCGGGTTGGACAGAATCGTGCTTATGTAATCAGCCGGGTCTTTCATGATGTGATACATCTCGTCATAGACCCCGTATTGTTCGAGCTGGGCCACCGCTGCGACCGATACGGACGTGCTGTTGTCCAAGGGTACCGCCTGCAGCACTCGAGTAATCAGCAGTGCGATCGCTCCGGTCTCGTTCGAGCAAAGGAGGAAAGCTGCGGCCATCTCGTAACCGGTCTGGAAGTCGTCCGCCACTGTTGGATGGCCTCCAGCCTCTTCGGCTTCGAAACCATAGTCCCACCAGGACAGGAAAGCGGGCCTCTCGAGAGGATTCGAAATGTTGGCATCATGTTGGATGAACCAGGACCAAGCGGCAGGATAGTACTGGGAAGGGAGTGGCAGGTCATAACCGAAGGCGCCGAGATACCAGGTGCCATTTGCGATATCGCTGCTCGAAGGCTTTAGCACATCCGGCGTCGCAGCTAATAACTGCTTATCGTACTGTGTCTCTTTGTTTGCAGGAATCCCTGCATCGAGCGCCGTCCAAACATTTGGAAGTATTACAAGCCCGACAACGATCAGGAAAACGAAGACATGACGGAACTTCAAAGACTTTCGTAGACTATGGAAAAAGGTCTTTTTAGATCCCGCCATTGATTTATAAAACTCACTGAACTGTGCCCTGTCGATTATCATCACAAGGACCCATCCGCCGATCATTGCTGCTGCTGGTGCGGCATTTAATAAGAATCTGGATGCAGCGGAGGCCATGTATATCGTAACGGCCGTCCAGACCACTATAAAAATCATACTTGGGGAAAAACTCTTTCTTATTTTGTTGACTGCGAATACAATGCCGATTAAAGCTAGCCAAAACGTGGCTGCCCCATAAGATAATGCCAGCGTTGAAAACGTAGGCGCAGTCGCCTCTGCTATCGTCGAATACAACTTGCTCTTAACTAGATACCCCTGGCCAGTGATAATCGCTTGAAAGAAACCAGGCGAAAGGATCCCGATTGCGATCAGAGTTCCAAGCGTAATTAATCCGAGGATTGGTAGCGTGAGGGTCCAAGGATAGTTCCTCGTCACTACAAACACCATTCCACCGATAATTGCGACTAAGGTCAACTCCAGGGGAACATCTAACCAAGGAGAGACGTAACCCATTTGAATATAGAATGGGGCCATCACAAGAAATGCTACGCCCCACATTACAGCAATGGAGACGACCAAGCCGAGCGAATCGACATTCCGGAACCGGTCCAATAGTAATTGAATAACCATGTAAATGAGAACGATGATCAGCAGGTAGTCGTACCCAGTCCAGGTCATTGAAATTGCCGCTACGCATACGCCCCCTAGAGCAGCATACAACATTGAAACTGAGTTCAATGCGGCGAATGATTTCAACCCGTTTTTGATATCTCCTAAATTTCCCCAACGGGCAACCCATTTATCACCTTTTATAGTCTGAAGGGAGCGCATCAAGAAGAAGAACGCGCACACTGAAAAGAACAGATCCATTGAATCGTGGTCAGCGTCGGAGAGAACCGCACGTTGAATATCTCCTGCCATCAATGCAAACAGGAACCCCGCCAACAGCGCAGACTTCTTACCAAAGACAGGCTTTGTGATAAAGTAAATGGGAATTATCGTCAGTGCCGACCAAATGACGGTGGACCATGCCAGGGCATTACCTACCCCATCGGTCAGAGACATTCCAGTGATGTCATGCAATAACATACCAGATACGGCTACGCTGAAAGAATAAAGAGGAGGCCTTTCTTGCCTTATCCCTATCGGGTAGTTCAGCATCTGATCATGGAATATATACTGCCCTGTGTTCACGAAGTTCGTGGCCAAATGCAATTCGTAATATGAATCAGAACCACCAGCGACCGGGAATCCGTTGTCGACCACGGTCGAATAACCGAAATATGCTCTGACGAATACCGCCACGACAACCAGCAGCATAATTATGAGCACAGATTGCCAGTTCTTTCCAAGCCAAGTATTCGAAAATTTCGAATTCAATCTGGAAATTCCTGCGGAACGCTTCTTCTCGGCAGGGCTTTTCGACCCCTCCTCTTCAGATGCCATCTATATTCTCCTTAGGAAAATCTAGCAGTTTATGCAGAACCCGCTATTAAAACCTTAGTTCAGCTGAAGGACATATCTCCCGATTGTCTGGACAGGACAATACCGACCCTTACGAAGGCTCTAATCCTAGGCCTTCGATTTCCCTGATGTATCGTACAGCCGCTTCTTTCGGATTTGGGTCTTCGTAGATCCCTCGGCCTACGATGACGTAGTCTGCCCCCATCTCGAGGGCTTTGGTCGCTGAGCCGCCCTGGACGCCTACCCCCGGCGATAGTATGGACAGGTTCGGGCCGATTATCTGCCTGATTGCCTTGACCCTTTCTGGACGTGTTGCCGGTGCAATGACACCCGACGCTCCGCAATCCACAGCGATCTTAGCCAGCCTCCCTGCCGCCGGAGCAGTGAACTCCACGCCTCCGGGATGGCTCATCTCGGTGACGACGTAGATGTCCTTGCCGTTGGCAGCTTCCACCGCTGCCTTGACCGAATCGCTCCCGGTGAAGGCATGGATGATGACTCCGGAGGCCCCCCGCTTGATCGCTTCAGACACGATGAGACGGTTCGTGTTCGGTATGTCTGCCACTTTGAAATCGCAGATGACCTCTGCCGAGCGAGAGAGCCTTGTGATGATCTCGGGCGACGTGGAAAGAACGATCGGCCAATTGATCTTAATGGCGTCCACAAGGTCGCCGACCGAATCGGCCACTTCCAAGGCCTTTCGCTCATCGGTCTCGTCCAGCGCTAGAATGAGCCTTGATCTTTTTCGCATCGTCCTCTGAACAGGAAACGTTATTTCCTTTAGTATCTTTTGCGCCTGCTTAGGAAGTTTTTATTAGTCCGGTCGGCGTGCGAAACCCGAATGGGTCAGATCAAACGTATGCAAGCAGGGTCATGTTATACCGGCGAACTTCCCGAAGGATGCCTCCAATGCAAGAAGGGGGCGAAAATGGTCCTGCTGGTGACTGGACAATGCCGCATGTCCTGTTACTATTGTCCCTTGTCGGAGAAGAAGAAAGGAAAGGACCTGATATTCGCCAATGAGCGACTGGTCCTATCCGATTCGGATATCGTGGACGAGGCCAAGAGCATAGCTGCGGAAGGCTCAGGGATAACCGGAGGAGACCCGTTGGACGTGATGGATCGGACACTCCATTACATCGAATTGTTGAAAACCGAGTTCGGGCCGGAACATCATATTCACCTTTACACATCGACCATCGACGGGAAAAAGTTCCATGCCTTGGTAAATGCTGGACTGGATGAGCTTAGGATCCACCCTCAGGTGGAGACTTGGGAACACCTCGACGAAGAAGGGATAAAAGAGGCGGTCGAAGGATTGGGCATCCCGATCGGATTCGAGGTGCCATCGATCCCGGGAGAAGAAAAAGGACTGACCTGGCTGATCGATTTCGCAGACAGGATCGGCCTAGATTTCGTAAACCTGAACGAGTTGGAGTTCTCCGAGACGAACGCTGATGCCCTTAGAACGAATGGATTCGACGTGGTCGATGATGTCTCCAGTGCGGTGAGGGGAAGCGCCCCCCTGGCCAGGAAGCTGGTCAAACAGGAGCGCCGAATCCCGGTCCATTTCTGCTCGTCAAGCTTCAAGGATGCGGTCCAGCTGCGGAACCGGATCAAGCGCCGGGCTCGTAGGGTGGCGAACAGGTACGATCTGGTCACTGACGAGGGGATGCTGATCAAGGGCATCATCGAGAACATCGATCCGGAGGCGGTCGCGGCGCGCCTGCGGTCCGATTACGATGTCCCGCAGACGATGATGGGCATCGACATCAAAAAAAAGAGGCTCGAGGTGGCCCCATGGATACTCGAGGAACTGTATCCGGAACTGGGACTGGAGTGCTACATCATCGAGGTCTATCCGACGGCGGACCAACTCGAGGTCGAACGGCGGCCGCTGCGCTGAGCAAAGAAAAGAAGAAAGCGGTTGTAGGGGTTTGGTGCGTTCAGGCAACGCTGATGCTTTGCACGTTGTGATGCCGGTTCACAATGTCCCTGGCGATCTTCAGGTTGCGCCCGTTCTTGCCGATGGCGCGCCCTTTGACCTTCGGGTCGACCGTTACCGTTGCGTGCACGATGTTGCCACGGTTCTCGATTACGACACCCTGGACGTTGTAGTTGTAGAACACGTTCTTGATGAACGTCTCCGGGTCGTCCGAGTACTCCACCACCTGGATGTTCTTGCCGGTGGTGTTCTTTAGCCGTATCACGTTCTCGCCGCCCTTGCCTACCGCGCGGTTGGCCTGGCCCGGATCCACGACGAAAACCAGCTTGTCCTCGGTCTCCAGACAGTCCTTGACGTGAGTTCTGGTCAATGACTCGAACAGGGCGATGTACCTGAGCGTCTCCTCGGTGAAAGTGATCTCTGCCATATCATCCCAACGAAAGAATGTTAGATGTGCCCTTGTCGATAATCGCTATTGCCGAAACCGAGAATGGTTTACCAGCCAGGGCACCAAGGTCCATATTGGTACCTTCGTACACGTGGACCGGGACGCCGTGGGTCTTCGACACGAGGAACTCGCTCGGGCAATTGTTTGAAACGACCAGTAGCTTAGCCTCTCCGCTCTTCACTGCTTTCTCTGCTTGCTGTACACCGAATACCACCTTGCCAGTGGATATTGCGGTCTTTAAAGCTCTTCCCATATCAATCATTTTTACTGCCCCCTACGATTAGGTGCATATACCAGGTTGACGGCTCCGGTGCCGAGAGTAACCGGCTGCCCTACTATAATGTTTTCTGCAACGCCGTCTAGGTGATCCACCTCTCCCGTCAATGCCGCGTGCAACAAGTGCGCCGCTGTGATTTCGAACGCTGCCCTGGCGAGGACGCTAGACTTACGACCGGAGATACCGTGACGGCCGATTGCCTTCACATCCCCGTCATTCGTCATCAGGTCCGCGACCAGCATGATGTGCCGTATGTCGACGGTGAGGCCCTGCTCGTCCAAGGTCGTGGACGCCTCATCGATGATCGAGTTGCGCGCCGCTTCGACGCCAAGCACCTCGTATATCTCTTGGATGGAGTTCGTCGTGGTTCTCTTCTTGTCCACACGGTCCTTCTCCAGAACCTTCTGGAGGTTGGAGCCCTCGGTGTAGATGACGTACTCGTCCAGTGCCTTTTCTTTCCGTATGATCGCGCGGTGTATGCCTTCGATCCCCTGAATCTTGGAGTCCTTGACCACGTCGATGATGTTCTGCAGTTTCTTGAAGGACGGCTCCTCTGACGAGAGGACGATCGTGTCGTCGACAAGTTCGATCTTGCCCTTCAGGCCGCGGATCTTGCTCAACCTCTCATGAATCAACTCCAAGGTGAGCCCTTTCTTTTCCATCTTGCGTGCGTCCGGACGGACGACGACCCTCATGTTGTTGCTGTCCGGCTCGATAGTCGCTACGTCCAGGACCTTGGTAGTCTCTATCTCCGAGGCGATGCGCCTGACCTCGTCCACATCGTTCCGGTACTTCGGCTCGATGTAAATGTTCATCATAGGGGTCGAAGGGATGCGCCTGGCATCCACAATCTCGATCAGCCTCGGAAGACCCAAGGTAACATTGATCTCTGCGACTCCAGCGTAGTGGAAGGTACGCATGGTCATCTGCGTGCCTGGCTCACCGATGGACTGGGCCGCCAAAATGCCGGCAGACTCGTTCGGGTCCATCATGTGGTCCCCGTACCGTTCTCCCGCCCGCTTGAGGATCTTCTCGATCTTTGCCTGCGGGACGCCGATGCCATCGATCCTGTCGGCCAGGTCGTGGATGACCTTCTTCGACAGCTTGATGTTCAGCTTCTTGCAAGTGTCGTCCAGGTGCTTCTCGAAGGTGCTTTGTTTGCGCTGCTTGTCCGGTATGCTGATGTCGAACTTCTTGGCTGCCGCCTCAGGCTCCGCCGCCTTGCGGATGGTCTTGCGCACCGGCGTGCGCTTCGACTTCTGAGCGTTCAGCTTCTCCAACACATCGACGACCTCATCCTTGGCTAGACCGGCTGCGAGCAGGTCCTCCTTAGTGGCGCTCTCCACTTCTCCGATGGAGGCGAATTTGGTAGTGATCTTGTCGGCGACATCGTCCGAGATTTTGCGGCGACGGAGCGCGTTGACCGTATCCTTGCGTGCCATTACTCCTCACCCCCGCCCTCGAACTCGACTTCCTCTGACTCCTCTTCCTCTTCGGAGAGTTCCATCAGGTCCTTCTCGACCGTTCCATACGTGCCGACCTTCTTGTCCTCTATGCGCTGAAGCAGTTCTGCCTCGTCGCCGAGAACTTCCAGCAACACATCGTCGATATCGATCGCTTCACCACTGACACCGCGGCATGGGTCTATTCCGTCCTCGCCATACTCGAACTGGATGATACTGTCGGCCGTGTTCCGGACCGTATGGTCCTGCTTCAGCTTCAGGTCTTCCAGCGCGTTGATCAACCTCCGTTGCATGTAACCAGAACGGCTGGTACGGACGGCAGTATCGACCAGTCCTTCGCGACCTCCCATAGAATGGAAGAAGAACTCGGTCGGTGTCAACCCTGACTTGTAGGAGTTGGTAACGAATCCCTTAGCCTTCGCACCCAGGTCGCCCTGGCGGAAGTGGGGCAAGGTCCTGTTCCAGTATCCCCTGGACAGTCTCTCTCCTCTGACCGCCTGCTGACCGATGCATCCGGCCATCTGGGAAAGGTTAAGCATGGAGCCTCTGGCTCCGGACTTTGCCATCTGCACCGCGGCATTCTCCAGACCGAGCTGGTCTCCTGCGATCCGTCCGGCCTCGTCCCTTGCGTGTCCCAGCTCCTTCATGGCCTCGACCTCGAGGGTCTCTTCCATGGACCGTCCGGGCATCTGCTCTAGCTCGCCCTTGCGATAGGCTGTGACCAGCTGGTCGACCTTGTCCGATGCGTTCTGCAGCATGTCCTGGATCTGGAGCTGAGATTCTTTCGGGATATCCTCGTCGTCGATCCCGGTCGAGAATCCCTTGGTCATGATGGCGCCGATGGCGATCTTGGTCACGCTGTCGAGGAACTCACGCGAGTAGTTCGAACCATAGTCACGCGCGATCTTGTCCAGTATCTTTCCCTTCATCGAACCGATGGCCTTCTCGTCTATCGTTCCGGTGAGGAGCTTTCCGTCCTTAATCCTTACATAGGCGTCGTTCTCGCACTTATCCTTCTTGCACTGCGTGCACTTCTCGCAGATGGAGGACTTGAACACCACACGCAGGTCCTTGGGCAGGATGGAGGAAAAGATCATCTTCCCGGTCCAGTACTCCTTTCCGTCCTTGATCAACGGTGGGGGAAGTTCATTTCCCTTTAGCCTAGACGTGATGAACAGGGTCTCGCTCTTGGTGAAGAGCGGGTTATTGTGGGTCAGCATATAGGTCCCGGTGATATGGTCGTGGATAGCACCGATGACTGGACCTCCGAACCTAGGCGACAGGATGTGCTCCTGCACCTTCATCAGAATCGTCGCCTCGGCCCGGGCCTCCTCGGACTGCAGGACGTGCATGTTCATCTCGTCACCATCAAAGTCTGCGTTGTATGGCGGACAGACGCACAGGTTCAGCCTGAAAGTCTTGCCTGGCATAACCCGGACAGTATGGGCCATCATGGACATCCTATGCAGTGATGGCTGCCGGTTGAACAGTACGATGTCTCCGTCCATCAGGTGCCGTTCGATGACAAAGTTGATCTCGACCGTCTCTGCCACGGTCTCGGCGTTCTTGTCGGTGACCCTGATCCTCCTACCGTCTGGCCGGATGACGTAGTTGACTCCCGGCACGTAGTATTCGAAGTGCGGGGTCGGTCCGCGCTTGACCATTTCCTTCAATACCGCGAGATTCGAGGCGGTCACATGCACCGGCAACGTGAGTTCCCTGGCTGCCTCCACGGGCACGCCGACCTCGTTGATCGACAGCGCTGGGTCAGGGGAAATCACGGTACGTGCCGAGAAGTTGACTCGTTTACCGGACAGATTGGAACGGAACCTTCCTTCCTTGCCCTTCAACCTCTGTACCAGCGTCTTCAACGGACGACCGGACCGGTGCCTCGCCGGCGGGATTCCAGACGTCTGGTTATCGAAATAGGTGGTTATGTGGTATTGCAGCAGCTCCCATAGGTCCTCGACGATCAGCTGTGGTGCACCGGCGTCACGGTTCTCCCTGAGACGCTGGTTGATCCTCAGCACGTCGACGAGCTTATGGGTCAGGTCATCCTCGGATCGGTCGCCGGACTCCAGGGTGATCGACGGCCTTACGGTGACTGGAGGCACCGGCAGAGCAGTAAGCACCATCCATTCCGGGCGGCATGATGCTGGGTCTATGCCCAGCGGGACCAGGTCGGCATCCGGGATCCTTTCCAGGCGCTCACGCACTTCCTTTGGAGTCAGCTTGTGGCCGTCCTCACGGAAGGTGGTCGGCTTGTCCAAGGTGATTTTCAGTTGTTCGGCTCCACAATGTGGGCATACCTGTCTCGAGGCGGCGTCCTTGGCGGTATCCTTGGACACCAGGCGGACATCCATCGAGTCGCCTCCGAGCTCCTCGACTTGCTCCATCGTCTCCCTGTACTCCTTGGCCTGTTCCTCTGTGAGCAACAGGCGGCCGCAGGAACGGCAGGTGGATTGGAGAAGCTTCTTGATCTCCTTCATGAAGCCCACATGCACGACTGGCATAGCCAGATCGATGTTCCCGAAATGTCCGGGGCATTCGTCGACTTTGTGCCCGCAGGTCTTGCACCGCAGACCCGGCTCGATTACACCCAAGTGCGGGTCCATCAGACCCATGTCAATAGGGAATCCGTCGTCGTCGTACGTGTCGGCGGTGATGATCTTTGTGGCCGACATCTTCCTGATCTCGTCAGGAGAAAGGCAGCTGAACTTGATCGAACCGATCCTCTTTGATACCCCTCGCATCATCGCAAGTCCTCCAGTTGAAGACGCATGGCCACCCCAAGCGACAGCAGCTCGTCGAGTAGCAGCTTAAACGCATACGAGGTTTGGACCAAGTGAACATTGGTGTTGTTACCGCACACCGGGCAGCGCAACGAGCCACGCCGGTCGAGCATGGCCATATGACCGCAGCTCGGGTTGCCGCAGACGTACTGGAACGTTCCGTCGGACTCGTCCAGCAGACGGTCCTTGATGACCATCGCCGCTCCGTGCCCGATCAGGCAGTCCCTCTCCATCTCACCGAACCTCAGACCTCCTTGCCTGGAACGACCCTCGGTCGGTTGCCTGGTAAGGATCTGGACCGGCCCTCTTGACCGGACATGCATCTTACCGGACACCATGTGGTGCAACTTCTGGTAATAGATGACACCGATAAAGACGTCCGCTCCGACCATCTGGCCCGTAAGACCGTCGTACATGACTTCCCTGCCAGAGTGATTGAACCCGTTGCGCACCAGCGCTTCACGGATCGCTTCCTCCCTTTCGCCTGAGAACGGGGTTCCGTCGATGAGCCTCGACTCCATCGAACCGACCTTCCCTCCGACCATCTCAAGGATGTGGGCTACGGTCATACGGGATGGGATAGCGTGCGGGTTGATGACCAGGTCCGGTATTATTCCATCCGTGGTGAACGGCAGGTCCTCTGGCGGGGCGATCAGACCGATGACCCCCTTCTGCCCGTGCCTGGATGCGAATTTGTCGCCCAGCTCCGGTATCCTCTCGTCACGGACGCGGATCTTGACCAGGCGGGAACCGTTCTCCGATTCCGTCAGCATTACCGAGTCGACCCAGCCGGTCTCCCCTGCGCGACATGTGATCGAGGTCTCGCGCCTCTTCTGAGGCGTGAGGAAATCTGTCTCCTCTTCCAGGAACCTCGGGGGTGATGTTTTACCGATCAGGACATCGCCGCCGGTGACCGATGTCTCCGGGCTTATCAGTCCATCCTCTCCCAGGTTGCTGTATGAAAGGTCCTGCCTCGCTCCGCGTACGTCGGGTGGCGGAATCTCGAAGTGATCCTCCTGCCCGCCTGGATATCGGCGCTCCTCTGCCCGGTACGTCCTCATAAACGAGGAACGACCCAGTCCGCGTTCGACACTGGCACGGTTCAGGATAAGCGCATCTTCCATGTTGTAGCCGTGGTAGGAAAGGATCGCGACGACGAAGTTCTGGCCAGCGGGCCTCTCGTTGAACGCAACGAACTCCATGGTCTTGGTCTGCACCATAGGCTTTTGCGGGTAATGCATGACATGCCCGCGGGTGTCCGGCCTCTTACGATAGTTGCTGGAGGCCAGCCCCAATGATTGCTTGGACATTCCTGCTCCCATGGTGACACGTGGCGAAGAGTTGTGTTCCGGATACGGGACCAGCCCGGCGCAGACTCCGAGGATGACCATCGGGTCCACTTCCATGTGGGTGTGGTCCTTGTGCATCAGCAGCTTTCCGGAGATGATCTGGTTGCAATGCTTGCACTTCAGGTTGGCCTGCTTGTCGTTCGTGCCCGGGTTCATCCAATCGACATCGATCGGGGATAGGGCGCGGCCGCACTTCTCACAGCGTTCCGGCACTTCGAAGGGATCGACGCATATGTAGGCGTCCTCCTCTTCCTCAGCATCGATCCATTCCAGTACGCCCTCGCGTATCAGATCGGACCACTTGCTCTTGCCTTCGCGGATGTCCTCGATGTTCTTGCGGGTCAAGGCCAGCCTGCCGTCGTTGACGACCAGCAGCGGCCTTCTGAGCCTGCCTTCGTCACAGTTGATGATGACCTCGTCCATTTCCTGGTCGTACCGTATGTTGATCTCATGCGAGAGCAGTCCACTGCGGCGGCGATGGCGCATCTCTGCGATAAGCTCCCTGGCCTTCTCTGTGACGCCTTTCAGATCACCATTGACATAGACCCGGGTGCCGCTCTTCTGGCCTTTGACCTCCTTGACGCCGAGGTCCTTCAGCAGATAGGCGACGTCCTCCTCGCGGAACCCTTCCGAGACATCGATGATCAGCGCGGCGTTCTTCACCAGCCCGCAGTTTTGACCTTCCGGGGTTTCGCTCGGGCACAACCGGCCCCACTGGGTCGGGTGAAGGTCACGAGCTTCGAAGTGGGGTTGCGACCGGGTCAGCGAAGATGTCACGCGCCTTAGGGGGGGGGGGGGGTGTTACCGCATATTCTTTTGAACTAGGTTTGACCCGTTTCTTCAGGTTGGCAGGCGGTTTCTTCGCTTTGGGTTTAGCAGTGGTGGTAGTTTTAATGCTGTTTTTCTTAGCCGGCAATTTGCCTTTGACCGCGGGCACCGCTGGTTTACTGTTACTCACACTCATTGATTTCCGTTTACCACCACGGGTTGTTCGTGGCTCATCTACTTCCACCGCCGTCTCCCCATCACCACCACCACCACCGCCACCGCCACCGCCCGCAGCAGCAGCAGCGTCATCGGAGTTGGATCTTGGCTTCTCTTTGACAGATGCTTTCTTCTTGCTAACCGCTTTTCGCTTGATGCCCGCCATCTTTGGCTGAGGTTTTCGCTTTGGTGTTGTCGTGTGCGGTCCGGCTCGTGCGGTGGCTCGTCGCCCATCTTCTGGACGTCGGCGTCGTCGTCGGCGTCATCTTCGGGTTCTATCACCACTGCTGCTGCTGCTGCTTCTTCTTCTTTTTGCTTCTCAACAGCTTTTCGCTTCGGCTTTGTGCTTACCTTTCGCTCT
Organism: uncultured Methanomassiliicoccales archaeon; assembly: GCA_963755265.1. Classification (GTDB taxonomy): domain Archaea; phylum Thermoplasmatota; class Thermoplasmata; order Methanomassiliicoccales; family UBA472; genus DASXVU01. Next base: position 26,370 of record CAVWKV010000013.1, read on the forward strand.
TTCTTCTCTTTCTTCTCTTTCTTCTCTTTCTTCTCTTTCTTCTCTTTCTTCTCTTTCTTCTCTTTCACCGGTGTGGGTGCGGGCGCCGCGACAGCATCGTCACCACGAGGTTTGGGGGGTGGTCGTGCTCGGACAGGTGTGGGCTTGTTATGAATGGACATCTTTCGTGCTTTCTTCGCTTTTGGTTTCGCCGCTTTCTTCTCTTCTTCTACCTCGCCGTCGCCATCGCCATCGCCATCGCCATCGCCATCGCCATCGCCATCGCCATCGGTAGCCTCGGGATGTGCCGCATGCCAGGCAGCAACTAATACATTCGAATTCATGTTGAATCCGGGTTCCCATGTTTTCTCCTGAAGCCCTCCCATTTCAGCAGATATTGTACCACCCCATCCACCACCCGTCGACCATGAATCGCTTCTACAGTGTAGGCGCGATCTTCATCATCACCACCGTCATCACCATCTGCTGCCGGAGCCCCTGCTTCCTTTTTCGATGCTTTCTTTTCTTTCTTTTCTTTCTTTTCTTTTTTGGGTCGACCTCGCTTGGGTTTCTCTCTTTGGTCGCGGTGGCGGTAGCATCGGTAGCAGATGAAGATGAAGATGAAGATGAAGGTGAAGATGAAGATGGCTGGTGACGGTTTGGTGCGTGATCCTCGCTTTGATTTTGCTTTCGATTTCGTTCCAGCCGTGGGCGCTACATCCCCACCGGCGGCGACCGCGGCGGCAGCGGCGGCGGCGAGGCCTCGTTTGCTCAATCGCTTCTCGGTACGTCGAGTATAATCATCCACCAATTCCTATTTCAGCTTATTTTGTCGCGAGTTTAGCTTCTTTGCCAGCTTCGTGTCCCCCGCGCCCACGCTACAACATTTCTTGGTAGCGCGAGATCCTCCTCCGCTTGGCTTGGCTTGGCTTGGCTTGGCTTGGCTTGGCTTGGGAATACACCCGTGCAGTGCTGAATGGCCGCGGCTGGT
>CAVWKV010000014.1:0-19904 GCA_963755265.1 uncultured Methanomassiliicoccales archaeon
GCATTTTGAGCTCAATCAGGGGTTTTGCGTACATTTGCCCTCTGGCTCTCTAGCACTTTCAAATCCTAAAACCCGACTTTAAGAGGGAAACGCGAGAGAGAAAGGAAAGTGCAACCATGAGAAAGATAGAAAGGATAGGCGAGAAGAAAGTAATGCTAGACACGGACAACGATGAGATGCTCTACGACTCGAAGAGAGCGAGGGCATACCACGGGGGCAGTTCCCCGACCAGGGGGCTGGATCTCTATGTTCATCAATGCAAGGACAAGAGCTCGGTGTTCTACCTGTTCCATTGGACGCAATGGCAGGGGGAACGCTCGTTCATCGAGCCGATGAGCAACGACCAGGCCGCCGAGTTCGCGGAGGAGAACCTGGAGGACATCGAAGAGGAGAGAGTTACCGCGCTCGGCCTGATCACGCGGGGGCGATCGAGTGAGCGAGACCGCCCAAGAGAAAGACACAAATGGGGCGAGAAGCCCCGACTTTCAACCTATTTCCACAGTTCCAGCCGAGTCAACACTTCAAAGACCCCACTGCGCTCACATATCCAAGACTGGCGCGGCCTGTGGAGCCTATGCGGTTAAGGATTCAGTATTCTGCTTCTATCACGATCCGAGCCCGGATGCGATCGCCAAAAGGGAACGTTCCCGGGCGAGGGGTAACCGGAGAATGTAATGCACAGGACGGTCTGGAGAACTGGGCCTCGCACCCTATCGACACCATCGAGCAGTTGAGCGGGGCGCTGTCCGAGCTCTTCAACGCGGGCATGGCTGGTGACATAACCACCAACCGATTAACCGCGCTCTCAAGCGTCGCCAATGCTCTGATGAAATCCATCGAGGGGAGCGACCTGGAAACGAGGATAACTGCCCTTGAGGAAAAGCTCAAGCTCAACGAGGCGAAGAAATGACCATAAAAAGAAGAATAGAGACCCTGGAGCTCGCCACCGGTCCGACGGAAACCGAGGATGAGACCTGGGCCCGGACGCTGCAAGAAATGCCTTATGATGAATTGGAACGCCGCGCTCGGGAGATCCTCGCCAGGCGTGACCCACCGGCAACCGACGACATGAGTGAGGGCGCGGTCATGGAGAGAAAGGTTCGAACGCTCATGGCAAGGCGCGACTCCGAGAGGGCGGGACAATGATCAATTAAGCGGCGGGTCAAAGCCCTGGAAGATAAGGTAGAGCCCAATGACGAGTATTGTCATTTGGTGGATTGGGGCCAGGGAGCGCCGCCAAAATGCCCGAAGGGTATCACGATCTCAAACGACCTTAACGAATGTGGGGCCTGTTCGGTCCCTGAGAAGAATAGAACGGTCCATCGGGTCAAATGGATCGGACCGCGAAACGACAAACTAAGAATGAAGGTCCGACCTTAACTGACTAATCCTCACCTTATACCCCCCCTTTCTTGTTACCCTGTTACCCTTTTTCTTCTTTCTTTCTTCTCTCTCTTATCTACTGGATAGTAAATATTCTTAAGGAATCCTTAGGGTAACAATGGGGGTAACTCATGGGGTAACTAGAGGGTGGAGTTACCCTATTATGCTCGTAAATCATTGCGTCCACATGGTCGCTGAGTCCGATTACTACCCATTCATTGCCGATTTCATCAAGAAGAAGTACAACTGTCTAAACGTGGGGATAAACCGGGGCTACCTATCCCTGGGGCTGGTCGATGTGATCGGGGCCTACGAGGTCGGAGGCCGTTTCCTGAACGACCTGGAGCTGATCTTCGTGGAGGTCAAGACATCCACTAACAGCTTCGGTAAGTCCATCGGGCAGGCCCTCGGCTACTCAGTATATGGAGAGCGATGCTACCTGGGGGTGCCGTTCAAAGATGATGATACCTTCACGGACGAACAGGTGTTCATGGCCGATCACCTGGGTGTGGGTCTGATAAGGGTGCAGATCGACGGCTCGAAGCGACCGAACGGCATCAGCGTTCCCCTGGTCTCCAGAAGGCATGTTCCCATCCCCGGGCATAAGATGTACCTGCTCCGCTCGATCGGCATCGCGCAATGCCACGCTTGCGGGTGCTATTCTCTGACGGAACAGATGGAACAGGACCCGAGGGGCTCGGAGCCATCGCTGTTCAACGGCAGCGGTTCCAAGGAGCTGTACCTGTGCGGGACATGCTATGAACGGATGACTCCGGAACCGGATAAGGTGAAACGAATCATGCTCAAGGATCGGGCGGCAAAGGCCGTCCAGTCCCGGAGAGAGAACTTGAAGGGGCGGAGCTCTGACCTCGATCTGGAAGGTCTGGACGATGTCCCTGGAACAAAGGGTTAGTAGCTGGAGGTCAGGACCGTGATTTGATAAAGCGTCGGTGGAGGAATTTACCATGGGTTAGATTCTCTAGATAATTCTATCTTGGGATCAATTTGACCTCTTTCATTGGGGCTGGTCGATGACTAGGTCGGAGGCCGCCTTACGGAGAGCTTGGCGTTGCTCTTCCGGGAGTTCGTGACATCCACGGTCAAAAAGGGCTGGCCTGTCAGTTCTTTTCTTATATTCTGCATAGAAATCATCAGCCGTTTTGCCTAACGCGATGTAAGCCTCGATCCCAATCTCTTTTGACCTTTCCAACCTTTGATAGACCTTCGCCGTTGTTGATACCAATTTGTCATATTCAGATTGACACCTTTCTGGCTCATAAGGTGCCCAAGCCATTCCCCTATGATCTAGGCAATAATACCATATGGTCTTGGTTTTCTCCACTCTATGTTTTCGCGTTATGGGTTCGGTCTTGGGATATTTGTATAAAACCCCTATGTCCTCTAATTTATGAAGAATCCTAATTAATGCCTCCTCATATCCGAATTTACCATTTTGACTTTCAATGTCAGTTAATACTTTCGGAGCAGTATCATCACTCTCTTTTTCTAAAACATTTTCTGCAATCTGAGAATTGAAATCTGTGTTGCCCTGCTTGGCATCAATCCTACGCGTTTTTCCCCGGACCTTGTCCTTTTCATTTATGACTCGGGCTTTCTTCAACTCACTATAGTGAAGGTCTCTTATCCTCTCCCCGTTTTCTCTCAAACCAAGCTGGATGTCGACGATTAGGTAACTTAAAGCCTTCCGGGTGTCCCTGGATCTGATGGAGTAATAATAATCCTTGAAACCTTCATGTTTGAACATCATTTGCCAAAAGAATTTGTCGGTTTCTTCCTGAGAGATCATGGTCGTTCCTGCAATTTACTACCAATTATGTATGCAAGTTGCTACTATTTAACATAAGTGGCAGATTGGTTAGCAATGAACAACCCTGACAACCACCGAAAATCATTCGGATGTACGCTGCCAAATGACCTTTTTGAACGCATCGAGCGAGAACGAGGGATGATTCCCAGGACCAAATATTTAGAGCATCTCATAAGGAAGGGCCTGGGACAAAAGTGTTCATCCTGTCCAAAGGCTGCGGAAAGCCCCGACAACGAAAAGGTCTGAGGCGATCCCATGCCTAATAATGTAAGAAACCTGAAGACCAGGGCGATCGTCATCCGGGCCACGGACCAGTCCTTCATGGACCTGCTGACATTCATTAAAAGCTATCCCGATTGCGTCTTTGTATTCTCAAAGAGCAGCGATAACAAGATCGTGCTCAAGGAGGAGGCGTTCTGATGTTCGACCCTTCCAAGGAATACGAAACCTGGAATTATCGGTTCTATCTCACGAAGGGCGACATGTTCGGCCTGATGGATGTCATAAGGGACTTTTTCGATGATCACGGGATCGAGGTCAGCTATTCCGAGGTTCGGGGCGTTCATATCATCGAGGACCGCAAGAGGCGAGGCATCTGAGGCGGTCCCATGAAACAGAACAAGAAGGACACCCAGGCCGACCTATCGAAGTACATCGAGGGCTGGGAGCCGTTCCTGACCGATGTGGGCGAGCTCGGCTTCGCGCTTCCTTACTACAAACATGACGGCATCAGGACCTCTTCGGAATGGGTCGAGGAATTGAGGGGAAGCGAGACAGACAAGGATGTTCCGACCGTCCTCGAGGGCAAGTTCAAAAAGCTGCTTAGAATCTATGCAGAACGCGGCGGCCCAGCCCGTCCTGGAAGCGGACCCGTCGTTATTAGATGACCTCATAGAGTTCATCAGGCAGCACGTTTGGATACCGGACGAACGATATTACGCAGTGCTCGCCGCGTGGACCATGACCACATGGGTCCATGACTTCATGGAGACATCGCCCAGGCTCATCTTCTATGCGACAACGCGATCGGGCAAGACCCGGGCGCTGAACACGCTGAGGGAGCTGTCATATCATGGCCTAGACATGAGCTCTCCGACCCAGGCGACGATGTTCCGTCTCATCGAGGCATTTCATCCCTCGCTATTCATCGATGAGTACCAGGACCTCAACCAAGAGGTGACGCCGCTCATCGGATCGATATTCAAGAGCGGTTTCCAGGACGGTGGGGAGGTCCCGCGCTGCGACAACGACCAGGACCGCTCGGCCATCAGCTTCTACAGTGTCTATTCCCCGATCGCCATCGGACTGAAGAACCGCATGCCCAAGGAGGACGAGCTCAACCGTTCCGTAATGATCCAGATGCTTACCAAGCCGTCCGAGGCGAAGATAGCTCGGAGAATCGACAAGGACGCCGCCCGCGCTCTCCGTGGGCGCCTCCTTGCACTCCGGTACAAGGTCCAGATAGGAACGATCGACCTCAAACCACTCAGTAAGGAAGCCTCTCGCTTAGCCGAACGGGGAATTCCCTGGCAAAGAAAAGCCCATCATGCTCGATGACCGCTCGATCGAGATAGCGGCGGCGCTGCTCCTTCCACCGCTCATCATCGAGGGCGAGTCCAAGGATTCCAGGATCAACGCGATACTCGGAGTTGTGGCAAGCTCGCAGGCGTTCGCTGATGATGGACTAAAGGACACTGGCGAAGGGAAGGCATTCTCCGCGATCCAGGCGGTCTATCAATGCCAGGACGAGCTGGAACAGGCCGGCATGGACGGGAAAAAGTTGCGCAACTTCTCCAAGATAACCACCAGGGCGGTAGCGGAGCAGTTCAATCTCGACCTGTCTGAGCAAGGAGGATGATAACCGGGAGCCTGTCAAGACCAATGTGGTAACGGGTATGATAAAGTCCCTGGGGTTCAAGCTGAAACGGGGCCAGCATCGTCAGTCTATATTTGACCCTGACACGTTCCAATCGGTCTATGCGGTGAACCTGCGGAAGTTCGGCGAGAGGGGTAACTGAATTACCATGTTACCCTGGTGTTCCCGAGCATGCCAGTATCCCAATGAGGGTAACAGGGTAACTCTCCCAGGGGTATAAGGGGGTACTACTTTGTCTAAAGCATCGTCCGCCGTTCCGGTCCCGCGTCGTATCAGCGAAGCGGTATATACCGGCCAAGGACATGCTCAAGGCGAGGGCGCCAATGCCGATAACGAAGGCGGCGCTCGCGGTAGGTCTCGCGGAGGCCGGAGGAGGGAGGCGCGTTCAATGGGGCGTTATCCCTTCCTAGCCTACGCTGAGAAATATCTGGATCGGAGGAAAGCATCTTTGGCGAAGTCCAGCCTAGAAGAGTTCCATCGCAAGGCGAAGTATCTGAACAGGAAGCTTGCCGAGCTAAAGCGGGCGAAGCGTATCAGCACCACCTCCCCATGTAACATGACCGAGGCGGACATCATCGCCTTGATTCTATGGATGGACGAAGAGGGGCATGAGAACGCTTACAAGGCGAAGAACCTGGGCTTCATCAAGGCAGTATGCGAATATGCGGGGAATGGAGTGTTCCTGAAGATGAGGGCTGACGGATCGGAGCTCCCGAAGAAGACGCCAAAGGACATACATCCTCTGACCGAGGACGATCTGAGTACGGTCCTTCGAAAAGCGGAGGAGCTGAGAGGCTGGACCGGCGAGGTTTCTAGATTCCTGGTCTGGATGTATCCATATACAGGGCTTCGGGCGAGTGAGCTGAGGCAGGCCCAACTTGGGGACATCGACATAAAGAAATGGACCATCTGGGTACGTCATCCCAAGGGCGAGAAGCGCTATGCCCGACAGAGGACAGCGCCCATACTCCAACCAGCTCGGGCCCCGTTGCTCAGGTACTTGGAGGCACGAGAGAAGAGGGTTAAGGAAAAGGGCATCATAAGTGAGGCCCTGATTCCCGCCTATCATGGCGGCTTTTACTCCTCGAATGGCTTCAGACGCATGAAGGCCGAGCTCGAGGCGAAGGTGAATCTGGATCTGGACGGTGAAATATTGTTCAGCATCAAGGGATTCCGGGCCACCTTCTGCCAACAGAACATAGATCGCGGCGTCAAGATAGACGCCGTGGCAGTGGCTATGGGGCATTCCTCCACCAAGACCACGGAGACCTACTACGGGCGCATGAAGACGGAAAAGGCGCTAGCGGAGCTGAACGCCGCCTGGGTTGATAACTCGGAAGCGTTCAAGGCGGAGGTTCCAAAGCCTCTGGCCGCAGAAGAGCAAAAGTACGTTAGTCCATTGATTGACAAAAAATACGAGCCATCTGGATACGCTTAGAGTGGGTTCCCCTCTTCGCGCTTTTTTCTTATCCGTTGTCATGATTTCGCGGTCATTCAGAGGGTTTTTGTATCTGGCTCCATCCAGCAAAACAAATTACCGGGGTTTGAGGGAAGCTTGACGAAGGGCAACTACTTCGATGACCTTCCCAAGTTCTCCGTCTTGATCAGGAAGCACCATCCGGAGGAGAAGTGGATAGATGCCAAGGACGCCATCATGCACTACTATGATGAGATTTATCCGAACCGAGAGACACCCCCAACGGACGTCACAGATTCCACCGAATAGACCTATTCGGCTGGAAACAGCTGAAGATGGCGGAGCACTACATCCGGAGGGCCGGGGAAAAGGCAGAGCTTGAGCTGGACAGAACCCGATTCGGTTAGATATTATTTTGACAGTCCGTAAATAATAGCGAGCATTCATATTCTAGCAAACTCAACCCCATATCATGAATGAAGAGGAAGGCAAATCGATCGGAGATCTTGGGAAAAGGCATTTGCCGATCTCTGCAATAAACTTGATTGTGAATCTCTTCATATAACCCAGGACAAGGAAGGCTTTTCTTCAAAGATGTGGATGAATTCTGAGAAGCGCCCTGATTTCTTTATCAACATTCCCGATATCGCGCCTATTTTCATCGAAGTCAAAACGAAAGAAAAGGGATTCGCTGGCAAAAATGGAATTCTGGCAAATGTTACAGCTTTTGGAGTATATTATAGAGAATTTGAAAGGATGCAAAATTTCGAAAATCAGATCGGTATTAGCACTTGGTATGCATTCTTCGAAACTTTCAAGGGCCAAGTAATTCCCGCGAAAGCCCATTCAATTCCATTATCCAGGATCGAAAAACAAATCCCACAGAAAGTCTTAGCGGGGCTAAGAGAAGGAACGATCGATGACTGGTCGATATTCATTCCGATAAAATGTATGAATGAATGGAGTTCTGAAATTGATCTTAAAAATAAATGCAAGAATTGTTCCGAGAAATACTGCGATATTCAGAATAAATGACGATAACTCCTATGAATCCCGACCAATTATCAAAGCAGATCCAGGAATGTTGGAATGCTATCCAAGGGGCTACATTAGAGGAAATGCCAGATAGCGAAAGACATGAACGGATATTGGGATTCATCGGCCCAGCGATTGAGGATTTGAAGGCTGCCAAGCTCCTATTTGCTGACGGGCTTTATGCATCATCAGTATACCACCTTCAGCAGGCCACTGAAAAGATGACAAAAGCTTTCCTTGTGAATACTAATTTCCTGACGGCAAGAGAGATTAGGGATATAAGCCACGACTCTCTCAGAGGCTATATCAAATTCTTGGAAAAGTGTTCAGCATTAACAACTGTTTTTGCGAAGAATTTCCCGAGGCTAAGGGCGAATCTGAAGGAAATCAAAGAACTAGATAAGAACATGATAATAATCGCCAATATTGAGTACAAAGATATTGTCCAGTTGTTGGAAGCATATGATTCGTTCAGGAAATTGATCATCGATGCATTGAAAGAAAAGGTCCCTGGGATTCTTGATTCTTCGGATTTACCGAGAACTCTGAAGGCAGCGATAGGTACCGCAATCCCCACGTTAGCAATCAAGGAGGCAGACATCACAAATCGGTTGGATGAATACAGATCGAATCCTGAAGTAATACTAGAGATGTGGAGGATTCAGCTAAGAATTGGTTTCCTATATCTGATGTCTTCAATATTATTTCCACATGAATCATTTGCGAGATATTCACATTCAGAAAAGGGACCGTTACCGCTCCGACCTGAAGATTATACTCTCGATCTAGGCATCGTTCGTGCTGTTCCAGAGATAGCAATCAGACTTCAACCCACATTCGATGATTTAGCCAAATATCTCGGCTAAGATTCTTGGCTTTCCATTTCCTTTCTTAGTCTGATCAATGCAAGCTCGATCCCGTGAGATCTATTGGCAAAGACCCTTTCTTCGACCATCTTGTCGAGCCAGCTCATTATCTCGGGTGGCAAAGTGATAGTTGTCTGGTCCTTTTTTACGCTACGAGGCATATAGTGTCTAACACTGTAGAAAACTATTAAACATTGTATCGTATAACACTATTCAACACTATTATACACTATAGAGGAATATCATGGACACCATCAAGGAAATGGAAGATCTGAGCCCGGACTACTACCGGGGCATAGAGGACAGCATGGGAGCGCTATTGGATGCGGCCGAGGGTGCACAGAATGCGGACAAGGCGGAGCTGATAGAGATGATGACCGCTATGCTGTGCGAAGCGTCTACGATTCGCGCATTGACGTTCCATGAACGTTTCAAGAGCGCCTTCAAGGAGAAGTGATCGGATGGATTGCGAGGAGCCTGGGCCGTCCCTGGAATACTGCAGGGGCGCCGAGGACTGCCTTACCGCACTCATCGATATGTCGGCCGAGACCGGAATGGACATGGAGAAGATGATACTGCTCATGGACGAGATTGTGTGCGAACTCAGGAACCTCCGATCACTCGGCTTTCAGAAGCAATGGATCACAAAGGAACGATGAGTTCAGCGGTCGACGGCCTGCCATATCTTGCCGGGGGAATGATGCTGAAATTCGAAAATCCTCGGCCCGTTGATATCTCGACATCGACAAATATCATCGCGGTACTGCATTTGTTCATCCTTCGTGCAGTAGTTGTTGTATTCATTGTTGCAAAATCCGTGTTGAATATGAAATAAAACGACATTCGTCTAAATTATTCTAAGAAAAGCGTGCATGCATCGGTTTTCGAAGGTCTTTCGGGGCAATAATTAGACATATGCATAAGGTATAAGACCTGATTAACTATTGTGGCTTGCTATCGCGACCCACGGTACCATAACAATCGATGTCTGACCCCGACAAGGAACAGGGGTCCGACGGATTATTGACGGTCCTGGGATGATCGGCGCATGCAAGGTGGCTTGAAATGGCGAATGCAGGATATATGACTGACAGGGTCAATATAGCCTCGGCCATTATCCGATTCGAAATACTGCCATGCGATGCTTCCGATCAACGTGATATTGTTCATCGTAATGATTGCATTCGACGGACTTCTGAGGACGACAGCTTGTAGAGGAGAAATCCAGCATGAACGCCACTTCAACAAATGTACTCGATGGCTCTGAAAAAGAGAGAAAGATCGACCCGTGGACGGTAAAGCAGAACGCCCAGGATCTCTTCCCAGAAGTGGAAGAGGCCCAGAGAGGGAAGATCTTCAAGAGCATTATGGCCCTGAACATTCCAGATCTCAAGGTCACCTCCGCAAGGGGTTCGCTGGCCCTCTATTCCAGAGATCAGGCGGATGTCCCAGATATGCTCCGATCGACCCTCTTCGATACGGTGCCAGACGTCGTCGTTCAGCCCTTCTCCGTCCCCGCGATACAGGCGATCCTTAAGTTTGCAGCGTCCAGGAAGGTCCCGGTCGTTGTCCGCGGGGCGGGTTCCTCACCCTTCGGCGGTTCCATGCCCATAAAGGGAGGTATCGTTCTGGACATGAACACACTCAACAACGTTATCTCCTATGATGCGGAGCGAAAGACGGTCAAGGCGGAGGCGGGCATACGCTGGGCCGACCTGGACTGGTTCCTTGAGAAGAACGGCATGAGCGTCAAGTCATCACCATCCAGCAGGTTCTCCACGATCGGTGGTTGGATCGCCTGCGGCGGAATCGGCGTGGGAACGGTCTCCGTCGGCCGCTTGATCGAATCGGTCGAAGAGGTCGAGGTCGTCACTTCTCAGGGAGAGGTCAAGAGACTGACGCCCAAGGACCCTATGTTCCATCCAGTGTTCGGAAGCGAGGGTCAGCTGGTCGTCATCGCATCCGTGACACTACAGGTCAGGGAGAAGCCGAGAGCGCCGGCGCCCAGGCTGGTGTTCTTCCCGGACCACGAGAGTGCCATCGGTTATGCGGTCAAATTGGCCTCGTCTGAGAAGAGACCAATGGACCTCACCTATTTCAGTCCGGCCAAGTTCAAAGGACTCAACCAGGTATTGGGAAGGGGAGACTATCCTGAGGCCCATGGCATTATGGCCACGTATGAGAACGACACGGATGCGGCCGCTAACGCCGTTCCCAAGGGGGCAACGTTGGCCCAGCCATACCTGTCATTCCTGATGTGGAACGAAAGGTTCTTCCCGATGAAGTTCCGCAAGCTCGGGCCGGGCCTGATGGGCTCCGAGGTGTTGGCACCAAAGGAGAGCATGACCAAGATCGTGGCCAAGGCGTTGGAGATCTGCGACCAGCACGGTCTCGAGCCGATGATGGAGATACATTTCCTGGGGAACGGGGACGGTATGCTCCTTTGCTATTACATAACCGATCAGACCAAGCAGCTGAAGTACACCATGGACTCGTTCCGCGGCCTTCTGATCAGCAAGGCGCTGTACGAAGAGGGTGCCGTTCCCTATTCGTTCGGTGTTTGGAACCACCTGTTCGTTGACTACGCCGGCGCGGAGGAGATGAAGGCGCTGACCGAGGCCAAACACCAGATGGACCCGGCCAATATCATGAACCGGGGCAAGTTCCCCAGACTCAGCGGAAGAATGGGTGGAGTGCCATCCGCCCTGTTCAGTCCTGCTGTCCTCGGATCCATGCTCAAGATGTTCAACAGCCTGGCACCCGTATCGGCCCCAGCGTTGAAGATCGTCGCCTCGGGCGAGATCATGGAGCGCCAAGGAAAGGACCTGCTGTTGGACACCGCGGACGAGTGCGCCATGTGCGGTGCGTGCGTAGGGGTCTGCCCGGCCTACATGCTGACCAAGGATGAGAGGGTCACAGCGCGGGGCAAGCTGCTGACCGCCAGGAAGATGGGTTCATACGGCGGGGTGACGAAGGAGCACGCGCATGTGACCTTCCTATGCATGAGGTGTAAAGCCTGCGAACAAGTGTGTCAGTCAAAGCTCCACCTGATCCCGGTCTACGAGGAGATGGAGAGGCGTCTGGCGGAGATCCACGGCAAGGACGATGAGATGGTCAAGCGGTTCGTGGAGCGCGCGGAAAACTCTGCGGCCTACGACGCTCTGGTGGATCGTGGGCTGGTGCTCGGGTCTCCGAGTAAGAACGTGGAAGGGGGTAACTGAGATGTACGAGCGCTATCACCTCCCCAAGAAGGAGTTGCCATTGCCGGAGAAGCCGTTCGCCAAGAATGCAGTTATCCGGGACGCCCGCTGCATGAACTGCGGCCGGTGCGCCGAACAATGCATCTACGGTGTGCATGAGCGCGACGCCAAGGACCCGCGGGTCATGGCAGAGCCAAAGGCATACCTGTGCAAGAACTGCCTACGCTGCGTGGAGAACTGCCCCCAGAGGGCATTGACCGTGCAGTACTCAAACGAATACCTTTCGCTCGGCAGCGGGATATGGACCCCCACTCGGGTCACCACCATATGGAACGAGTCCCAGACTGGCAAGCTGCCTGTGTTCGGGGCCGGGTACAGAGGCAAGTTCGCCGCCCCCGGTTACGATGCCATGTGGACCGACATGTCCGAGATCGTGCGTCCCACCAGGGACGGCATACACGGAAGGGAATACATATCCACCAGTATTGACCTGGGCAAAAGGGTCGATCACCTGGAGTTCGATGAGGAGGGCAAACTGCTGACCCAGATGCCGAAGATCGTCGAACTGCCACTGCCCACGATGATGGATGTGAGCCGCTCGGCCGATCTATTGTCGACACCGTTCGAAGGTCTCATCAAGGCGGCCGCTACGCTGGGAACGTTATTGTTCTTCCCGGCGGACGCGAAGCTGCCTGAGGTCCCATCCAACGCCGTCCGGTCACTTGCTCCGGTATTCTTACCGGGCAAGACATCGGTGCAGACCGTGACCTCGCCGAGCGTCGTCGAACTCAGTATGTCATCTGGATGGAAGGAAGACCTGGCCGCGTTGCGGGCCCGTTTCCCCGATTCGATCGTCGCCGCCCGCGTAGAGGCCGGAGAGGGCATCGAGAAGGTTGTCTTAGAACTGGTCTCGGGTGGGATAGACGTCATCCATTTGCTCTACGACGAGCAAGGCCAGGAAAAAGGGACCACACGCCTGGCCAAGGATTCGCTGCTGGCGATCAATAAGGCACTGGCCAAGGAATCGGTGAGGGAATCGGTCAGCATCATCGCCGCTGGCGGTCTAGCCGCGGCGGAGCACGTCCCCAAGAGCCTGATCTGCGGGGCGGACGCGGTGGTGCTGGAACAAGCGTTGAAGGTAGCGCTTGGGTGTCACGCCGGTCCATCCTGCCCAGTATGTCCGATGGATGGCACCAAGGTCACGACCGACGACGCCTATTGGAGGGTCGTCAACATGGTCGGGGCCTGGAGGGACCAGCTGCTCGAGGTAATGGGCGCCATGGGCGTAAGGGAGGCCAGACGCCTGCGGGGCGAGATAGGCCGTGCCATATTCTACGAGGACGCGGAGAGGGATGCGTTTGCCAATATTCAGGGAGGTGCTTGAGATGTGTGCAATGTCAACCGAGTTCATCGATGAGGATTTCAATGCGGTTCCGTCGACCTTGCTGAAGAGAATGGCCCGGTACCGGGTCATCAGGGCGGACGACTGTATCAACTGCGGGCTATGCGAGGCGCTATGCCCGTACGGCGTTCACCGCCGCGTTGAGGGGCATGTCAAAATACTGCCCCCTGCGGACGCAAAGTGCATCGGGCCGTCATGCTCCTCGAACTCGTTCTACTGCGTTAAGAACTGTCCCACCAAGTCGCTGTCCGTCACCCCGAACCCCGCGTTCGCAAGCATGGGTGACCCGCGTTGGACCCCAGACATGATCATTGCTACCTGGAAGCAGGCGGAGACCGGTATGCCATTGCCTTTGGACCATTATGCCCAGGTAGGAAACTCTGGCGGCGGTTTTGACAGGATATCGATCCAGCTGCCCCCGGCGAAGGGCAATTTCCATCCTGAGGAGATCTCCACCGAGATCAATTTGAACCATCGCAAGTATGGGCCCCGTATAAAGATCAACATCCCTGTCTATGGCGGGGGAATGTCGTTCGGTTCCATCAGCAAGCGCACCATGACCGCCAAGGCCATCGCGGCCACAAAGTGGAACACCTTCACCTGCACCGGAGAGGGCGGATACCCGGACATCCTGATACCATACAAGGACCACGTCATAACCCAGATCGCCACCGGACTATTCGGTGTGCGTGAGGAGACCATCAAGAGAGCCCGGATCGTGGAGTTCAAGTATGCCCAGGGGGCCAAGCCCGGACTGGGTGGTCATCTACTTTACGAGAAGAACACGCCCGAGGTGGCCAAGATGAGGGAGGCAGTACCATACACCAGCCTGTTCTCTCCGTTCCCGTTCCATAGCGTGTACTCGGTCGAGGACCATAAGAAGCACCTCGACTGGATACATGCAGTGAACCCGAAGGCGCTGTTATCCGTGAAGGTCTCGACGCCGAACGATGTCGAGATGGTCGCCGTCGGCAGCTATTATGCCGGCGCTAACATCGTCCACCTGGATGGCGGATATGGAGGCACTGGGGCGGCCCCGGAGATCGCCAAGAAGAACATCGCCCAACCGATCGAGTACGCCATACCAAAGGTGCACCGTTTCCTGGAGAAGGAAGGCATCAGGGAAGATGTTACACTGATCTGCAGCGGCGGGATGAGGACCGCCATGGATGTCGCCAAGGCGATATGCATGGGGGCGGACGGCGTGGTCATCGGCACCGCAGAGATGGTGGCGATGGGATGCGTCCGGTGCGCGAACTGCGAGAGTGGCCGTGGCTGCCCGCGGGGAATCGCCACTACTGACAAAGAACTGGAGATGCAGAACCAGATACCGGTGCAGGCCAAGAGGCTATGCAACCTCTACCAGTCCTGGCAGTTGCAGTGGAAGGAATTGCTGCATCGTCTCGACATGAAGGACATAGCCGAACTCAGGGGCAGGACGGACCTGCTTCGATACAACGGAACGCCCGGGAGGCTGCTGTGATGGACCGTGCCAACGCAATACTGAGATCAAGAAGGAAGGTCACCCAGGACCCGTTCAAATATCTGCCGCAGGAGGCCGAGGGCGGTTGCGGTGTGGTCGGACTGGCCGCCTCAAAACCGGTGGAAGGTTGTCACATACTCCAGCCGCTTGAGCAGATGCATAACCGCGGTAACGGGAAGGGGGGCGGCATATCTGCAGTGGGCCTTTGCCCGAAACAGCTGGGAGTGGACAAGCACACGCTGGAGAGCCATTACCTGGTCCAGGTGGCGTACCTTAATGACGAGGTCCGCGATCAACTGGAGAAGGAGTTCATACTTGAGCGGTACGACGTCCATTCCTCACAACAGGTCGAGGTCAGCACCGACCCGGTGCTACTGGCAAGGTTAGAGGTCCGTCCGCCGACCGTGGTCCGTTATTTCTGCCGCGCCAAGAAGGGCGTGTTGGACCGATTCATCGCGAAGAACGAGTTCCAGGATATTCCCCGGGAACAGGTCGAGGACGAGTTCGTCAACCAGACCAGCTTCGAGATTAACCAAAAGTTCTACGCTAACAACGCGATGCAGGCATTCGTCATGTCCCAGGGCCGGAACATGCTGATCATGAAGATCGTCGGTTACGCCGAGGACGTCATCCGGTACTACAAGATGGAGGATTTCAAGGCGAACATCTGGATCGGGCACCAGAGATACCCCACCAAAGGTCGCGTATGGCATCCTGGTGGAGCGCATCCGTTCATGGGATTGGACGAAGCTTTGGTGCACAACGGGGACTTCGCTAACTACGTCTCGGTCACCGAGTACCTGGGACAGAAGGGTATCAAGCCGCTGTTCCTCACCGACACCGAGGTCGCGGTGCTTCTGTTCGACCTGCTGAACCGGGTCTATGGTTATCCGCTCGAGTACATCCTTGAGGCGCTGGCACCGACCACGGAAAGGGATTTCTACCTTTTGCCGGAGGAGAAGCAGAAAATCTACCGAGCGATCCAGTCGACTCATCTGCATCGCTCCCCCGATGGACCGTGGTTCTTCATTATTAGCAGGAACGATCATTACAATGACAAGCTCCAGCTGATCGGGATCACCGACACCTCCATGCTGAGACCGCAGGTGTTCGCGCTGGTCGAAGGGGAGATGCAGATCGGGCTGATCGCTTCCGAGAAGCAGGCCATCGATTCCGCCTTGCATAGCCTGGCCAGCGTGTACAAGACGCTTCCGCTACAGGCCGATATGTACTGGAACGCCAGGGGTGGAAGCCACACCGACGGAGGTTCGTTCATTTTCAACCTCGGAAAGGAGGTCCCAGGCAAAGGCCGTCAGCTAACCTGCAACAACAAGTTTGGGGCTCGGGTCACTGTCCCGGGCAAGGAGTTCGACATGGCCCAGGACACCATCTTGGCGCATCCGCTGCCAAAGGGCAAGAAGTCCGCATTGGCGGACAGGATGCTGTCGGGAACGGTGGAACAGGGCTACCAGATGTGGAAGGAGGCCGTGCTCAACGCGAGCGCTCATGAAATCATCGACGCAGTCTCTTCGCTCTCCTCGTTGGCCGAGAACGGTGACGAGTTCCAGAAGAGGATCGACCTCATTACAATGGCCCTGGACCGCAAATACCCGACCGGGAAGCTGAGAAGGGCCAGGATAACGACGCTCCTGACGGATGGAATAGCTTTGATGCTCCGCTCCGCCCCGCGCGTGGAATCGAACAAGGTCTCGTCCGCCGCACTGGTCGACCTGAAGAACTATCAGTCCCTGATCGCACCGAACGGGCAGCGGGCATTGGCCATCGATTGCACCGGATTCCCCATGGAGGGGGAGGAAGGCGTCTCCCACGTCATCTGCCGGGCGGCAGAACTGGGTTGGAAGCGGATCATCACCTTCGGGACGACCGGCCAACGGTTCTTCGGCTGCGGGCTCGGTCCGCGCACCGCCGGGATAATCTTGGACGTCTACGGAAGCTCGGGTGACTACCTGGCCTCCGGTCTGGACGGTGCTGAGGTCACCATTCATGGCAATGGGCAGGACCAGCTGGGCCAGATCCTTGCCTCCGGAAAACTGGTGGTACACGGTGACGTGGGCCAAACGTTCATGTACGGGGCTAAGGGCGGGAACGTCTATATCCGCGGCAACGCCGCGGGCAGACCGTTGATCAATGCCGTGGGCAAACCCAGGGTGGTCATCAACGGCACTTGCCTGGACTACCTGGCCGAATCGATCATGGCGGGCGATCCTCTGAATGGAGGAGGATTTGTGGTGCTGAACGCGCTTGGATTTGACGCGGACGGAAATGCGTTCGACCTGGCAGAACCGTACCCTGGTGGCAACCTGTTCTCGCTCGCGTCCGGAGGAGCGATCTATGTGCGCGACCCGAACGGTAAGGTCACCGAGGATCAGCTCAATGGAGGGCGAATCTCGAAGCTTTCGGACAAGGACTGGGAATTGCTCATGCCCTATCTGAAGGAGAACGAGAACCTGTTCGGGATATCCGTCGAAAAAGACCTCCTGATGAAGGCTGGGTCAGCGGTCAGGCCGGAGGAGATCTACAAGAAGATCGAAGTCGTCCCGATCGCTGTCGCCGCGAAGGGCCAGAAGGAAGAGCCAGCGGACGACGAGGCGAGCTGAACCCCATTTTATAGGGCATGAAGGGCGGACCGACGACAACGGCGTGGGTCGGTCCGTATGACCTTTTTCTCGACGTCTAAATGTCATATTTCCCGACACAAAATAAATAGAAGCAGCCGATTCATCGGTTCGTGAGATACCTCGTCGAGACATACGGTTGCACGATGAACCAGGGAGAGGGCCGGGACCTGGAAAGGCAGCTCTGCTCGCTTGGCCATGTTCCTGCGGCCAGTTATGACGAGGCAGAGATTGTCGTGGTCAACACCTGTACCGTCATCAAGCCCACCGAACTCAAGATCCTGAAACGCATGCGCGTCGTTGTCCAGGACGGAAAAGGGCTGGTCATCGCCGGTTGTATGGCCTCGGTGCAACGTGAGGAGGTATCCTCTGAGTTCCCGGATGCTATGGTCATCGCCCCGAGAGAGTATGGCGAATTCGCTTCGCGCTTTGAGGCGAGGTTCGGGCGTGGGCTCGAGCAGCCATCGTTACTCTCGCCAGTCACCGCCATAATCCCCATCGCCCAGGGATGTCTCGGATCTTGCACATATTGCATCACGAAGAAGGCGCGCGGCATACTGGAGAGCTACCCCCTGGAACGTTTGGTCAAGGAGGCGAAGGTTCACGTCTCCAATGGGGCGAAGGAGCTCCTCGTCACTGCCCAGGACAGCGGCTGCTACGGCCTTGATATCGGAACGAATCTGGGGGCATTGCTATCCCGACTGGTCCGGATCGAAGGTGACTTCAAGATCCGCGTCGGCATGATGAACCCAGACAGCCTGGCACTCGTAATTGACGATCTGATTCCGGCATGGTCCGAGCCTAAGGTGTACAAGTTCCTGCATCTGCCCGTGCAAACAGGGAGCGACAAGATATTGGCGGCGATGGGCCGGGGCTACAGCGTATCGGATTTCGAGAGTCAGGTAGCATCATTCCGTGAAGCGTTCCCGGACATGACCCTTTCAACCGACTTAATCACCGGGTTTCCAGGCGAAACGGATGAGGACCACCGTTCGAGCGTGAAGCTGATGCAAAGGGTCCGTCCGAGCGTCGTGAACGTCACCCGATACTCACCCCGGCCAGGCACACCAGCGGCCCGGTCCAAGCACCAGGTCCCCGGTTGGATCGCCAAGGAACGATCACTGAGGTCGCCTCCCTGCGCTTCCAGATATCTCCGACGTCTACTCCGGGTATGTGGGACAGGAGATGGAGATATCGATCACCGAGAAGGGAAAGGGGCGGACGATGATCGGGCGGAACGATTCCTACATCCCGGTGGCGGTCTCGGGGGATGTTGGCTTGGGAGACAAAGTGATGGTCAAGGTTGTTTCCGCCGCCCCCACGCATCTTGCCGCCAGCATCATTTTGCGTGAGGAAGACGACTAAGCTAGATATAGGCGGAACGAATATCGCGGTCAGAACAGCCCCGTAGTGTAGTGGTCAATCATGCCGGCCTTTGGAGCCAGCGACTCCAGTTCGAATCTGGACGGGGCTACCATTCATTTCTCCAACAACTCGATGAGAATGCCGTCTGGGTCCGCGACAACGGCTCGTCTCATGCCCTTATTCAGGTCCAACGTGCCATCGGAAAGTGTAGGCTCATATCTCGAACGATCAATGACAATGATGCCCTGGACAACCTTGGCGCCGAGTCTCTCGACCATGGCCACCACCGCCTCCAGGTTCGTCACTCGCAGGCAGATGTGCTTTATGCCAGCGTCCCCATGGTCATGGAAATGCTCCTTGGCACCTCCCCTTTCGATAAGTTCGATCACCACCCCTGCAAGGTTGATGAATATGATACGGCGGATGCCTTGAGCCATGGATTCCCAGCGGTTCGTCTCCGCCGCCCCGAACACATCAACATAGAACCTCAACGATGCCTCGGCGCTCTGGACCTCCAGTGCCACATGCTCGAATCCTTCTATCATATGGGCCACACAACCTTATTGGCTTTCCCTTATGTAGAAATCTCCCTACCACTTCTCCGAATGCACGATGGTGTCCAATTCCAGCCTGGGTGACGTCCTTCCCGATTCCTTGGGTCTTCCGATCGGGATCATTGCCACCGCCTTTGCACAATCCGGGAGCTCCAGGACCCGCGCCACTTCTTTATCATCGAATGCCCCGACCCAGCACGTGCCGTATCCCTTGCTGACCAGGTACAGCATCATATTCTCGATCGCCGCTGCGGTGTCCTGAATGGTGTAGAGGTTCTCTCCCCTTTCTCCGTAGTTCTTGATGCGGTTCTTATTGCAGCAGACTACCACAACGACCGGGGCCTCTTCGACGAAGCGCTGCCCATATGCCGCCTTTGTCAGCTTTTTCTTCATCTCCTTGTCCTTGACGATGATGAAGTCTCTTGCCTGTAGATTACCAGCAGATGGGGCCAGGTTCCCTAGCCTAAGCGCTTCTGTGACCGTGTCCATCGGCACATCCTCGCTGGTGAAACCCCTAACGCTGTGCCGTTCCTCAATCGCCTTCACTATGTCCATCGTGTGCACCTCGAACTCTTGGAAATACAATAGTCCATGCCAACATAGATAAGTTTTACATTGGGTTCAAAACGTTCGGAAAGGTGGCCGGCTAGGGCCCGAACTACTTATTACACCCAATGCACAATCACCTTCCGTGTCCGTAGAATGCGATATGGAGATGGACCTGGAGAGCGAGGCGCAGGCCCGGGCGATATTGAAGGCGATAGAGCTGGACAATGGCCCCTATGCCAAAGCTTCAGTTGACGGAAAGACCATCCGTTTGGTCTGCGAATCCAAGTCGATGCCTTCCATGCTGCATACG
>CAVWKV010000015.1:0-24464 GCA_963755265.1 uncultured Methanomassiliicoccales archaeon
CTAATTTTAGTGTCGACCAGGTGCCAATCGAGTGCAACCCTTATTACCAGTACTTGCTTTACCCTTGATTTGTAATGCCGAAGATGATCAAGGTCCTCTACATCATTCCCTGGCTGAAGACCGGCGGGTCGGAGACGTACGTCTTGAACCTGGTCAAGCATTTGAACAAGGAACGCTTCCAAGTGACCGTCTGGTGCGAAGGGGAGTGGGGGCCAATCGGGGACGGGATGCGGAAGGCTGGTGTCACGGTCATCCATCGCCCGATGCTACCGTATCGACCAGACCATGTTCTGGGAATGGTGCGTTACATACGTAAGAACCGGTTCGACATCGTCCAGTCGCTGAAGTACGGGCCGAACTTTATGGATGCCCTCGTCTGCAAGTTGTCTCACATCAAGGTCTTCATCTCATCGCGGAGGAACATCCGGCACTGGTCCGGTACGCTCAAGATGCACGTGGGGGAACGACTGCGCAACCTGATGACGGACCACATAATCGCCAACTCGGAATCGGTCAAAGACCTCACTATCGTGGTCGAGCATGTCCCGGCGACGAAGATAACGGTCATCTACAACGGCGTCGACCTGGAAAAGGTGGATGCCGCCAGGTATAAAACGGACAAGTCTTTCCGGAGTTCGCTCGCCATTCCATCCGGCGCGGTCGTCGTCGGTAACCTTGCTAACCTGCGCGAGGTGAAGGGCCAATCGTACCTGGTCAAGGCGTTCGCAGATGTAGTTGGAAGGACGGATAAGGACGTGTACCTGGTCATCCAGGGCGAGGGTCCAGAGGAAACGAAACTGCGCGCCCTCGTCAAAGAACTGAAGATCGAAGGGCGGGTCAGTTTCTCCACTTCGCCCAAGGATCGGTTCAAGGTCATGGGTTCGTTCGATGTCTTCGTCCTGCCCTCGATGGGCGAGGGATTCTCCAATGCCCTGTTGGAGGCGATGGCGCTTTCTCTGCCGTGCATTGTCAGCGATGTCGGCGGGAATCCCGAGGCGGTGGTGCATAACGTCTCCGGTCTCATAGTCCCGGTCAAGGCAGTGGAACCGCTGGCCGAGGCAATCTTGCGGCTTGTAGAGGACCCGGCACTAGCCAAGGAGTTTGGCGTGAAGGCCCGTGAGATAGTCGAGAGACAATACACCGTTCAGCGCATGGTGTCGGCACACGAAAGGCTGTATGAAGAACTGCTCAAGGGTGACTGAAGATGTGCGGGATTTGCGGTACCTACGGTAAAGACGATCTGGAACTTATAAGGAAGATGTCCGATTCGATGCTGCACCGCGGTCCGGACGACAGCGGGACCTATTCCGACAAAGGCGTTGCTCTCGGCCACCGCCGTCTGAGCATCATTGACCTGAACACCGGACACCAACCGGTCCACAACGAGGACAGTTCGGTCTGGGTCGTGCTGAACGGCGAGATCTACAACTACCGTGAGCTGCGCCAAGAGCTCAAGGGGCACCAGTTCTACACATCTTCCGATACCGAGGTAATAGTCCATCTGTACGAGGATGACCCGGAGCATTTCGTCGACCGTCTGAACGGGATGTTCGCCCTGGCCATCTGGGACTCTGGCCGTAAAAGGTTGACGTTGGCCCGGGACCCACTGGGCAAGAAGCCGCTTTACTACTGCCAAGAGGACGGCGTTCTATACTTCGGCTCGGAGATCAAGGCGATATTGGCCGCCGGCGTCAACAAGCAGGTCGACGAGGAAATGATCGACTGCTACCTAGGCTACCAGTTCTGTCTGGGTGAACGAACGCTGTTCAAGGGCATCAAGAAGCTGATGGCCGGTAATATCCTGCGCGCATCGGAAGGCAACTTTGCGATATCCCAGTATTGGGACATCGTTTCCAAACCGACCACAACCACTGACACGGCCGCGGCCGAGCGTCTCCGGGAACTGCTGGAGCGCTCGTCCAAGTACCGCATGATCGCGGACGTGCCGATCGGGGCGTTCCTGTCCGGCGGAATCGACTCGTCGGCGGTCGTCGCCCTCACGAAACCATACGTCGACTACGAGTACCACACGATATCGGTAGGCTTCCCCACGCACTCGGAGCTGGAGTATGCCCAGGTCGTCTCCGCCCATATGGGCACTACCCATCACGAGCTGATCATCACTCCAGAGATGGTAGCCAAGAACCTGGAGAAGATAGCGTGGCACTACGACGAGCCGGTGGGAGACCAGGCCATCGTGAACAATTACTTCCTGTCGCAGGAGGCCCGGAAGTACGTCAAGGTCGTGGTGGCGGGTGAGGCCGGGGACGAACTGTTCGCCGGTTATCCGAACTACGCCCAGAACCTGCGGTTCGAGGAGACCATGCACAAGATGTACGGCGGCATCGCCAAGTCGCTCATGGGTATCTATCCGCAGCGCGGCAACATCTTCCATAACCTGCACGAAAAGGAAATGTCCACTTTCGAGTCCGACAACATCGAGGAGATGATGCTCCGTTCAATCCGCGACCTGAGCGATCGGGAGATAAGGTGGTTGCGTGGGAGACAGCCGTCCAACTCGGAGTCACTGGCGATCATGCCGCACGACATCCGATACCGGCTTGACCGAATGCTGTACATCGACTGCAAGAACCGCCTTCCAGAGAAGTACCTGATGAAGGCGGATAAGGCCACCATGGCGAACTCGATCGAGGAGCGCCTTTCCGCTCATGGATAAGGCCATCGCCGAGTTCGCGTTCACTCTGCCTCCAGCGCTTAAGCTCAACTCCGAAGGGGAGAAGTTCGTGCTCCGTCTGGCGGTGAAGGACCTACTACCCCCGGAGATCGTGAAGCGCAAAAAGGCCGGGTTCGCCACGCCGGTGGACGACTGGATGCGTCACGAAGTGGGAGAAATGGCGTTGGCCGAGCTGGATACTTCCGAATTCTTGAAAGTGCACTTCGAAACTAAGCGGTTGGAAAGGATGGGGAAGGGTTTGCGCTTAAAGGACGGAAAAGCCTCGCGCAAGATATGGACCGTGTACGCGCTCGGCCTTTGGCATCGAACCTTCTTCGGCGAGGGACATAAATAGGATTGGGCCGGCAATGGTGAAAGTGTTCTGTTTAACGACATATGCTATTATTTGGAACATCAAACCTGCAATGTTTGGAAATGTCGAGGACTAAGAAAACGATCTCTATAACATCGTTTTGCGTCTGCGTCGTGCCGTCCGTTTAGCACGAGCTCGTAGGCGTCCGGCGGAATCTCCTGGATGTCCATGATGTAAAGGTTCAGGCCTCCTTGAAAGCCAGGTCCCTATCGGATCGTGGGCATCGCGGGACCAACAGCATAGGCCATGTGTAGTCCGAGCCGTGCTGTCCAGGGTGCGCTTGAAGCATCCCCTGTCCATGACCGCGCCGTGAGGGTCGACGACGTCGTAGACGGTGGCGTAGCCAGAGAACTCGCCGATATCCCGGCGGGCTCCTTGACCTCCTTGATCTCGAATTCGAAATCTTTAGTGAGGATTTCCATCCGTTCCACGGGACGTTCGAGTTGTCAAGCGGTTTATAAAGGGAGGTCGAAGTAACCTGAGAGACAATTCATGGATTCGACATCTAGTCTATCGTCATTTCGAATTGAGAGCAATACCTGGCTATTCATTATTTAGGGAGAACGTAAGACCAGAAGAGATAGATGCAGAGTATTGACAATGGAATTCCAAATACGAATTGGATGTCGATGTTGAGGGAAACGAGAACAATCGATATAATCACATAGAGGGAAGAAGCAATGAAGAATCTCCTCCACTCCTTTCTTTCTTCCACCTTCTTATTGCCATTAGTTCCGTTTCGGACTCTGCGAATTGCAAATGATCCGAGCAATACTGAGGAGCCTCCAACGATGCACAGTAAGAAGGCATTGTTGATACCTGACGATGAAGACGTTCCCAATAGCATTAATAGACCGATGAAAAGAATGACCACCCCGACAACAATGACTACCTGGCACATCAGTTTCGTATCGCTGGAATCAGTTCTGAAGAATGAACGGGCTACTGATGGACCTTCCAAAGCTAATTCCCAATAAATAATTCACATTTCGGATATTAAGAATATCGTTACTCGTTATATTCCAATGTTGATCCTGTTCCTCTATAATTATAGATTTCAATTTCCAAACTCATTGTCCCTCTGGAATCTGAATAAATGTAAACCGTCCTCCTGGTTGTGAACGTACCATCCTCGACAGTTGCGATGGCGGTGCTCCATGATGCTCGTCCAATCATCTCGATGACCTCATGATCGGTCGGCCAATTGGTCAAGAGACGTCCTTTGTTGCGCCGCTTCGTAAGTTCCAGGACGACGTCCTTGTAGTCGTATCGCCCGAGCCGTTGACAGATCCGTTGCACCATCGCCTCGGCGATCTCAACGGAATATTCGCCGTGCTCGCGTGTATCGGTGTACGTTTAGGGCTCGGCTTAATGAGAAGGTCTTTTTACAATTTGGATCAAGGCAGGGGAAGGTCTCGGGCATGGTATCAGGCGGGGGTTTCGGGCGCGGCCCATCGCCTTCGGCCCGGCCGGGCATGGACACCCGGCAGTTCCCCTCGGGAAGTATATTGGATAGGTGGGGTATGAGGCATTAGAATATTATCAATAATTCGATGAGTCCAAATGTTTTTCTTCTATTTCCTTGGCCATCATTACAGCACTAATACTTGCAGTCAGTTGTTTATGATGCGGAGAATTTAAGTGTTTAGATCAGTAATTTCAATGATGTGAATGAAGCAAAAACGCTGAAGATTTATCTTGGAGACAAACGTACAATAGTGACTGACATAGTTCTTCTCGAATCAGTTTATGAAGAATATGGCCCCGAAGCTGAGATCCAGATGCAAGAAGAACTTTTAGGCACTGTAGGAACAAAAGAATATCTTCAATCCAAGAGTGATGAAGAAATCAAAGAACTTTTCAAGGCGGCTGGAGTTAATGTGGAAGTATTCAAAACGAAGTGGTATTAGAATAACAAAGGAGGGGCTTCAACTCGCCATTGACGAGCCCATCAGCGCCATTCTTTATATTCCATGGCGTGCGTAGTTCATCACAGGCCCCTGCGCCCATATCAGCCAGGTCTTCATCATCATTTATTCCACCAGGTGCAGGGGCATCGTCGGGCTCGGGTCGGCGGAGATTTCCGGGTGGCAAGTGTCATGCTTTAAATCCGAGGAAGTGCCTATTTCGTTATCGACCTCTGCGCCTATCGTGGCCTGATCGTTGGTAAGGGCCTTAGGTATTATAGATTCAGTCGGTGCGGAGGCCTCGGTGGATTTGACCTCATGCTTTATATCAGAGAGGTTAGCTAGTTCACTAATTGCTTCTGCGTCATGTTTGAGTGTTACCTCACATGATCCTTCAGACGCGGGGGCCCTGGAGTTCTCCGGAGCAGGAATCGCTTCTTCAGCCTTTCGATTCGCGGCCGGCTCCGTGACCTCCTTGATAATCTTCTCCAACCGCTTGATGGAACATCCGCCTTCGGTCGCCAGCTCGTGCTTGAGCCGCTCCATGATCACCGGGAAGTGAGAGGTGAAATCCCATTGAGCGAGGATGAGCGCATGCCTTATTTCACGTGAAATAATCAGGGCTTGAACCTCGGGCTTGGCTTCGGTCAGCCTGAGGTGGTTCGCCACCCATTCCTGGCTGCGTCCCATTCGTTCGCCCGAAGCGGTCTGCGTGACGTGCGAGACCTCAATGATCCGGCGTATGTGGTGAGCCTCCTCGATCGGGTTGAGGGTGGCGCGGTGCATGTTCTCGTCGAGCATCCGGACGATGACCGGGGGGGTGCACGAGCCTGAGTTCCCGGGCTGCGCCGAGGCGGCGCTCCCTGAAGACGAACTTGTACATCGTTCCCTTCCGTCGGACCATGAGCGGCTCGAGGATCCCGTGCTTCCTTATCGATTCCTTGAGCTCCCCGAACCTGACCGGGTCGAAGACCTTCCGCGGGTTCCAGCCAGTGATCTTTATCCTCGATGGCATCAATTTCAACCGTAATCTTGCTCGCGATAGGGGCTCACGGCCTCACCGCCGGGGAGACGTTACCTTCGGTGATCACTACGATGTTAGCTCTTCTAGGTCATTCCGTCCGCCATTTCAAGGAGTGAAAGGATTTGTTCCCGGACCTTGCCCCTAAACGGTTTTCCAGTCTGGAATCCAACAGTTAATGTTTTATCGTCACAGTCGATTTAGATGGTCAGCGGTCTCGAGATATCGCGGTGCCTTCCATGATTAGGACGATCTATATCGACGACGAGCCCCTGTTGCTCGAGCTCGCAAAGGACTTCATAGAGGATGGCGTCGAGTTCACCATGGATACGACCACGTCCGTTGATGAGGCCATAAACCGGGTCATGGATGGGGACTATGACGCGGTCATATGCGATTACCAGATGCCAGCAATGAACGGCGTTGAGTTTTTGAAGGCGCTGCGCTCGAAAGGGGACGTGACCCCGTTCGTCCTATTCACCGGCCGCGGAAGAGAAGAGGTGGCGATCGAGGCCCTGAACAGTGGTGTCGACTTCTACCTGAAGAAGGGTGGCGAGCCCTCGTCACAGTTCGCGGAATTGAAGAACCTGCTTATTCAGATGTCCAGGAGGAGGCAGGCCGAGGATGCAATGACGCACAACGCGCGGCGCTTCCGGGCCATGATCGAAAACTCCATGGACATCATAACCGTCATGGACCGGAACAGCACCCTTCGGTACGTCTCGCCCTCGATCTCAAAAATACTTGGCTATTCCGTCGATGAGGTCATCGGGACGAACCTTCAGACATACTCGCATCCAGACCTGGTTGAGAACCTATCCAAAGTGATCCAGACGATACGGCAGGGTCGCACCGAACGATACGAGATATCGTTGCGGCACAAGAACGGAACCTACCGTCTTGTGGAGGCATCCATCGCCGTCATGCCGACCGAGCTAGGCCCGAACCAGATCGTGCTCAACGGACGGGACATAACCGAACGCCGGAGGAAGGAGGACGAACTCCATCACTCGGAGGAGATGGTAAGATACATCGTCGGCAATGCGCCTAACGCCATGGCAATTCAGGATATCGACCTGCGTTACCTCATGGTCTCGGACCAGTTCCTGGCGGATTTTGACCTGTACGACCGGGACATCCTAGGACGGACACCGGTCGAGGTCTTCAGGCGCGTCCCCGAAGAATGGGAGGCGGTCTGTGACAAGGCCCTCATGGGCAAATCCATCAAGGGCGAGATGGACTTTCCCCTGGAGAACCGAAGCGAGCACATCCACTACGACGTCCGTCCTTGGCATGACGTGACCGGGGAGGTCGGTGGTCTGGTGACCTATATCGAGTCAGGGTCCGACACCAATCATGCCAACGAAGAGCTGGACATTTCCGAGCAGAAGTATCGTCTGCTGGCCGAGAACGTCAAGGACGTTATCTGGACCATGGACACTTCCGGCCATTTCACCTATGTTTCGCCATCGGTACGGGAATTGCGCGGCTATACGCCGGAAGAGGTTATGGAACAGGGTCTTGACCGGGCGCTCACCCCCGAGTCATCAAAACGTGTGTACCAATACATGGCCGAGGGTCTAGAGGTCCTGAAGCGGACTGGCCGGTTCCCAGAGGGTACCCGCGAGGTAGAGCAGCCGCGGAAGGACGGCGGCACGGTGTGGACCGAGGTGACGGTTAGCGGGTTGTACGATCACCGCGGGAAGTTCGTTTCCGTACTGGGCATCAGCCGGGACATCTCCGAGCGTCGTGACGATAAGGCGGCACTGCGTGCATCGGAGAAACGGTTCCGGGCACTCTTCGAGAACTCACTGTTAGGAACGTTCATCGTCGACCTGGAGGGTAACTTCCTGGAGTCCAACCAACGCTTCTGTGACATGCTGGGCTACGGTATGGACGAGATTCTGCGAGTGAACATGAGCGAGGTCACAGAGCCTCCGGTGGAAGTCAAACGGACCGCTGCCGTCCGCCGTCTGCTGGAGCAGAACCTGGAGAACACCGAGACCAATTCCGATTTCCGGCGCAAGGATGGTACCGTATGGTATGGGATGTTGTTCCTGGCCGTTCTGAAGGACCATAACGGGGTCAAACGGCACCTGCTGGGGATGGTGTACGACGTGACCTCCAAGAAGGAGGCTGTGACCAAATCCGAACGGCGTTTCCGCACGCTGTTCCAAAACACCCAGCTGGCAATCACCATTGCTGATCTTGACGGCAAGATCATGGACACCAACGAGCAGTTCTCCAAAATGATGGGCTACTCCTCGCAGGAACTCAGGAAGATGAGCATATACGATCTCCAGACGCCCAGGATCACTGCGGAGGAGTCGGACCTGGTCAAGGCACTGATCAAGCATGACGTGGACAATGCCAACATCGACCGGCATTGGGTGCGCAAGGATGGAAGCACCTGGTGGGGCCATGTCGTGGCGTCACTGCTGTACGATGACCGCGGGAACCCGAAACATGTCTTGGCGGTCATACTGGATATCACCGAGCGCAAGAACTCGGAAATGAAGATAGCCATCGCCAACCGTAAGCTGACGCTACTGGGCGATCTGACCCGACATGACGTCAAGAACCGCCTCTCGGCAATGTCCGGCTTTTTGCAGCTGGCGGAGATCAAGGCCAACGACCCGCAGCTGAGGGCTTACCTTTCCAAGGCCGCTCAGATATCGGTGGACATCGCCGGCCAGATGGATTTCATCAAGGAGTACCAGAAGCTAGGTTCGCAGGAACCTACATGGATCCAGCTATCAAAGGAATGTTTTGCCGTCCATTCCGGCCTGGACCTGGGGGATATCGAACTGGATTGTGAGTTGTGCGGCGTAGAGATATTCGCCGACCCGATGGTGCCGAAGGGGTTCCGCAACATAGTGGAGAACTCATCCAAGCATGGGGAACATGTCACCAAGATCAAGATCAGCTACCATGAGAACGAGGGCGGTCTGGTGATCGTCTTTGAGGACGACGGTGTCGGCATCGCTGATTCCGATAAGAGGACGATCTTCGAGTGGGGCTACAAGAACCGGATGGGGCATGGCCTGCACTTTGTCTCCGAGTTGTTGGCGATTACCGGCATGACGATCAAGGAGACCGGGGAGTATGGCCATGGGGCCCGATTCGAGGTGTTCGTGCCCAATGGTTCCTATCGTATCATCGTTCCCTCCGAACCGCACTAGCCCGGAATACTAATCCATGCTCTCTTAGAGAGGACCGTCATTAACGCGGAAAATCGCTACGTAGAATATTGGACACCAATGTACATTTTAAATCTATCATGCTCCAGTATATTAGTGGACAGGTTATAAATTGGCGAACGAACTGATGGGACGAAACGATCCGCAGATCTTCCTTTATCTCTCATTGGTCGTGATAGCGGTCCTAACCGTCGCTGATCTGGAACGGACCCCGGATATGATGATCGGATACTTCTTCATCGTCCCGGTGATCCTCAGTTATTTTACTAGAAGTATCAGGCTGATCATTCTCGTCGCCAGCGTCTCCACCTGTGCAAGCCTTATCGGTTTCTTCTTAGCTCCGGCGGGAATCACCTCTAACATCGCCGTCAACCGTCCGTTCTCCCTTGTCGTGGTCTGGGTGGTCGCTTTCCTGGGTTACTACCAAGTGCGGTCTAATTCTAAACTGGCAGATGAGCGAAATCGACTGCGCGCAATACTGGACACACTGCCTGTCGGAGTGGCTATCTCTGACCAGAAGGGCCGATTGGACAAGGCCAACGCCCAGATGGACCGAATCTGGGGAGGGAAGTTCACTGTGGCGCGTGAACGCAGCGAGTTCCTCTCATATGTGGGGTATTGGCCAGAGACCGGCGTGAAGCTACGCCTGGACGAGTGGCCCATGGCCCGCTCAGTGCAGAAGGGTGAGACGGTCGCGGGCGAGATGATCGATATAGAACGGACCAACGGCACTCGCGGTACCGTTTTGATATCTTCGGCCCCGATACGTGGCGATTCCGGGACCATTACCGGGGCTGTGACGATAGCTATGGACATAACCTCACAGAGGTCCATGGAGAAAGAGCTGGCGGATAAGGCGGAAAACCTGGTCCGATCGAATCGAGAACTGCAGCAGTTCGCTTACGTGGCGTCCCATGACCTGAAGGAACCACTGCGGATGGTGACGGCATACGTGCAGTTGCTCGATCGACGATACGGCGACACGCTGGACAATCAGGCCAGGGAGTACATCGGCTTCGCCGTGGAGGGCTCGAAGCGGATGTACGCGCTAGTGGACGACCTGTTAACGTATTCGCGCGTGGAGACATCCGTGGTGCCGTTCTCGGCGGTGTCCATGGATCAGGTCATGATCACTGCGCTCAAGGACCTCAAGGATGTGATCGAGGCGAGCGGGGGGGGGCGGTGACAGTGGACGGGCTGCCGGAGGTGCATGCCGATTTCCAGCAAATGGTGCAGCTGATGGAGAACCTGATCGGCAATGCCATCAAGTTCCGCCAGGACGATCCGCCGACGGTGCACGTTTCTGCCTTGATGAACGGCGATGAATGGGTCTTCTCGGTCAAGGACAACGGGATCGGGATATCCACGGAATACTCGGACAAGGTGTTCCAGATGTTCCAGCGACTGCACGCCCGGGAGACGTTCCCTGGTACCGGCATCGGCCTGGCGATATGCAAGAAGGTAGTCGAGCGCCATGGTGGCAAGATATGGTTCGAGTCGAAGCCTGGGGATGGTACGACCTTTTACTTCACGTTGCCGGCCAAGACGCCGTGAGCGTTCCTGCCAAGGTATTTGATAATATCAAAGGAGATTGATTCCTCATCAGATTCCACCCGCATGCTATTGTTCCCTTTTGATGTATTCATTAATATCTTATTCATGGTTGCGCTTTTTCATTAACATTCGATAATTATTGCTTTCATTTGTCATTAATATCAACATAAATATTAGCATTGCAATGGAACAAAACTGCGTCAAAGTGACATCCTTATCTCCGCTGAAATAAAACAAAATCATGCCAGTTGGATTTATTAACATATGAGCATCGTTTCTTTGTAAATAGATTGCAGTAAAAACCCTTTTAACCCCCCTCTTACATAAGGAGAATGCGCGTCCGACCGGGACCTTCTCCAACTTCCCCACGTTTCTGATAGAATCCGGTCGGGCGCGTCATCTTGCGAACTATATTTTCGAATAAATCGGGCAGATTGCCAGTTTTTACACTTGTATTTCGCATCCATTCCACATAGAATTAAATATTAAACACAGGGCTATTTTCAAAGGAAGTTCATGGCCAAGGATAAGGGGGGTCTCGCATACGCTCTCATGAACGAGGAGCAAAGGGCGCAATCATTAAACCTTGATATTATGCGTCAGATCGTCAAAATGCTTATGGACTCCGAGGAACGGAAACGGCGTGGTATGAAACGGGACGAAATCGTGGTCCAATTCAATTCTGACACCATTAATGCCAGCAAGGCGTTGGACGATCTCATCGTCCTGAAGTACGTGGTCTGCACCACGGAGACCGACGAGGAAGAGACCAGCGGGAATGTTCACATCAAGAAGTTGGGCGAACTGTGCGCGACGACGTTCTTCGGCAGGAAATGGCTCTTGGAGGAGCAAAAGGTCTGATCAGTTGTCTGGATCGATGTCTTGATCGAGTTGTACGATCTTTTCCGTGATAACCTTCCAACCGCACTTGATACACTCCACTTGACCGAGGACGATCACCTTACCGCACATGGGACAGCGACCAAGCGCCTTGACCTTGATCGGGATAAACCGCTCCGGCTTTGCTGGATCCTGCCAGTTTTCCGCGGACTTCGACGTCTGGGCCGATTCCAGTGCTTTGACTATCATCGGGTTAGGAATAGCTTGAGGTGCCGGTTCCGGTACCTTTGTCTGGATGGGTTCAGGTTCCTTCCCAATTATCGGTTCCGGCTGCTGGATCGGGACAGGTTCAGGTTCTTCCTCCATGACCGGTAATGGGGCGATCTCAGGTACCAATGCCGGGGCTTCCACCTGTATCGGTTCCGGTTCTTTCGCGAGCTCAGGCCCATTACTCAAGACTGGTAGCATCTCTTGCACATGGACCGGTTCTGGAACATTCTGTGCGATCTTTTCTGGTTCTTGCTTCGGGGTCCGTTCCGGTCTATTTCTCTTGACTGGCTCATGGGCCTTTTCCCGGGCCGGTTGCGGCGCCTTACTCCCCGGAGGTTCAGGTTTTTTCTTTTTGTTCGGCGTCTTTTCCTGCTTCTGCTTCGGTTCCGGTACCTCCTTTGCCGGTTCCGCAATGATCTTCTGTTCCGGGACTTTCTCTTTCTTTCGGATCAGGTCGATAACGTTGACCTCCTCGCCGGTACGCGCCTGCCAGCGGTACTCTGCGACAGTCAGCATAATGATCAGCAAACCAATGAGCGAGATGATGAACATGATCAGGTAGACGTTTGGGTCGACCGTGTAGACGTACTCCTGGTTGTTCTTAACAACGACGGTACCCTCCATCATCTTCAGGACAGCGAAGACGACTACGCCGACCACTAGGAACACAAGCCCCATCCCTAGGTTCTGCTTCTGGCGCTTGGTCATGCGGGCAGACACGGTCGGTCATCGCCTCTGGATTCTATATTCATTTCGTTCTTCATGGTGCCTACGGGCGTCGGCGCCAGGGTGCCTTGAAAAGAAGATACCCTTCCTGGTCCATTGTGACGGTCACATCGACCGGGCCGTTGAGGCGCGAGGCGGACGCGTTCGGTCGACGTAATGGATGACGGCCCCAGACACGCAGGCGGACCCCCTTGTTCTTTTCCACGGACCGTTGCAGCAGTTCCAAGCTGTGGTCGTCCGTTTCCTTCGCTTCGCAGTTAATGGCCTTGCCCACCTCGATGAGGATTGCTTCAGCAAGTTCCACGTCGTGCAGTTCCTTGGTCATGTCCTCGCATGGATTGACCATGCCGATGATGACATCAGTGCCGCGGTCCAGCTGGTTGCTGTGGGCTGCCAGGTGACGCAATATGTAGCCACGCTCGATGCCGGTGGGATTTGCCTTCGCCGCCAGAGACCAGAAGACGATAACACCTATACTAGTCATGATCGACGAGAGCGGCGTATCAGAAGCCGACCGGAACGTGATGTCGATGATATGCATCTGAAGGATAGGAAGCAGATGCTGGGATAAATGCGCTATGGTGCAACCTCAGAGTATCAGTGCTTTAACGGCAACGACTTGCCGTCCTTATCGTAAGCAGCGACGATCCTGGGTATCTTATGGAAGTAATGGGGCATCTCGCCCAAGGTGGAGAACCGGAAACGGTTGTCCTTGGCATAGGCGAGGACGTGCTCGATGTTTTCGAGGATACGTTGGCAGTCCTTTTCGGTGGCCGCGTAAGGGGAAGCTCCGGGCATGATCTCCATGGAGTGGAACATCATCGTCAGGGTTACGTCCTTCTTGTTGGTATTCTGCTCGGTCACTCGTTTTATTACGTCCACCATACCAGGACCGGTGTTGTAGGACGGACGCAACCATTCGGGGCGGTACAATTGGTCGGTGATGTTATGCAAGGCGCTATTGTGCCATTTCTTGCGTTCGATTGGGGAAACGATGCTGACTGGAATCTCAAGGACGTCATGGCCGTTCGGTGAGAGGATATCGTCGTCCTTCGGATAATACGGTTGATCGGGCGCGTTGAGGAAATTGCCACGACCTTCTTTGTAGTTCCAGTCGACGTTCGGTGTGATGGATGAGTCTACCTTATATCCGAGTTCGTTGAGGATCTTGAACGTATTCGTTCCGGCGGCGAAACGTCCGGCGCGGAAGGAGATCGGTTTTATGTTGAAACGGGAAACGAACAGATTCGTAAGGTTGACCATTTTCTGGCGCTCGATCTCGTATATGTAAGACGATTGCATAGCATCGGTGGTCATATTAGCCATAGGTCCTTCGTGTCCGTTCGGGTCGATCATATCGCCATGCAGATGTGTGCCGAGTTCGCAATCCTTGATGGTTTTCAATGTGGAGACGCAGGCATCGTTCCTGATCACCTCCGGCGATAAAAGGTAGGTGGGCTTGGCGCCATATCTGGAGAACAGTTTACCCAGCTTGTCCGGGACGCCGGTCGTGACCGAAGAAAAGCTCTCGTTGGAAGACACTTTCCAGTCCTTTGACTTATCTATCTCGGTGTCGATGGTGATAAGCAGATGGTTGGTCATTTTCCCTTGCCCAGGAGGGGTCGAGCGCCTTCTTCCGTTATGAAAGCTTGCCATGGATGTAGTATCAATGTAGTCGGAAAGGTACATCTAGATAACGCATTGCGATAAGACTTGCAGCGTTGATTAACCAATAATGATTTGATTATCGGCCCATTAAAAAGGCCGCTGGGATAAGCAATATGAAGAAGACGATCACGCTGTAGTTGGGGACATTCCTTATCAGATACGAATGGCCCTTGGCCACAACGAATGAAGAGATCGAGATAATGCCGAGACAGAACAACTGAATCCCGATCAATATCATGAATGTACTGTTGATTCCAGTAACGATCCCGGTCGATAAGTTTATTGAAGCGATACCCTCGATACAACATAAGCTCCCTAGGATGAGGAGAATGAGCAATGGGGATCCTTTCTTTCTTGGATCTGCCGCAAGTCCAGGTCGGAAGGACAAGAGTGCGAACACGATCAATACTGCGCAGATCAGGATGATCTCCATGAAGAACCCGGAGATCGTCCCTTCAGATATGGTACCTATGCCAATGAACGTGACCGGTCCGGCGATGGTGAGCAGGAGAATGCATTGAACCGCAAGCACTCCCCCCGAAAGCAACATCAGGAGGTAAAGGGTACCTTTCAGATTCTTTACCATCTTTTTCTACACCTTGATTGAAGATGTTTCTTGCTTCTTTCAGCTCATGTAAAATCGAAGAAGGTTAAGAGCTTTACTGTACCATTGTCATTATGATAAAAACGGTCGAATTGGTTCGATCTCACGCATTATATGGTCGGTGTATCATCCAGTCAACTTTTTTTTGCGTCTCTTAGTTGATTAATCGACATCTTGATGCCGTATAACAGGAATAGTAAGCCCATCGACAATACCTGTCTTTATATCATGACTTGACATCTATGAGGACAGGATTATCGCCGAGCTGCCACTCAGTCAGGTTAAGATCGTATCGTCCTTTGATATGAGTTTATGGAACTAACGATTTTCTTTACTTAAACCAAGTATCTTCGATTTCAGCCAGGCACTAAATGAATCGATGATTGTCGTGGCTTATCCATAGGCGATTCGCTCGTCATTGGTTTTATACAACGATCACGTGCGAGTCCCCATAGTCCTCCGGCTTCTCTCCGATTGTCCATCCGATGGACGTCGTCTCGCTGTAGTAGTATTGTATGCCGTTAACAGCATAGTATGTGCCCCCCTGGCACCGTGTCGAATGCCACGCCGACAGCGACGTGGTCGGTGAAGAACAGGAGGGCGCAATTGTAGCTCAAGTCCTCCATGATCGAAGTGTAGAGGAACGACTTGTCCTCGCAATCCCCCTGATTATGATAAAGAGTCTCGACGGGGAAGGCCCAATAATCCTTCACTCCATAGGTGACATTATCAAAGGCATAAGGTATCGTCTGTACGAATGCCAGAACCATGTTCGCCTCTCCCGATCGGTCCAGCCCCGCCTGAACATTCAGAGTGTTGAGCTGCGCCGCAATTGACTGGATCAAGCTGTCGTTGGCGGTGATGAACTGCAGGCCGAGCGCCCAATCATTATCGGTCGTCATACGTCTGGCGACCGTCTCGTTGACATAGGACAGGTACTTCGCCTGATCTATGCTGAACTTGAGGATGTATGTATCGCCATCGTACTTCCAGGTGATCGATCTGGTCCCGTTGCCTGACGTATAGGTGTTACTCGAGAGGCTAGGTATGTCGGTGTTGCTGCCATTGTCCAAGAGTTGCTGTGGCATGTTCAGCATGATGAGCATGAACACGAGAACCGCCGCGATGATCACGATCGGTACTACGGCTCGTGACCGCTTCATTGGAGGAGCATATGGCAGAGTTGGCGGTGCCTGTTTGGACATATTGGCCCCGCAGTTTCCACAGAAAACATCGGTCGGGCTTACCGGATTGCCGCACAGCGGGCAGAACCTTTTTTGACGTCTCGTCGACCATCTGAGAAAAAGTATCAATCGTGTCAATGATATACTTTTATTAACAAATGATAATAATTGATATTGTTTGATAATAATTGTCTGGTAGATATTCCATCCCAATACTAGCGGGACTAATCCCGGGTCGGAGGGTCGACACGTTGCAGGAGGCTCATTTCCGGTGTGAAACCAGGTGGAGATTTGATATATCGCCTGTTCGAATCGATTCTTCAACAAGGCTGAACCTCACATGACCGACATCATCACCGTCAAGAACCTCGTCAAGCTTTATGACCCGGACATCCGCGCCGTCGACGACATCTCCTTCACCGTCACACAAGGCGAAGTCTTTGGATTCCTCGGACCGAACGGAGCGGGCAAGAGCACCGCCATAAAAGTGCTGACCACCCTTCTGAAGAAGACATCCGGTGACATCAAGATTAAAGGCTTCGACGTTGAGGACGACGCGCGCGAGATACGCAACCTGATAGGCTACGCATCACAAGAGGTCGGCGTCGACCAGGATCTCACCGGCCGGGAGAACATCTTCCTCCAATGCCGTTTCTACCACATTCCCAGGGACAAGGCCCGCCAGAAGGCGGACGAACTTCTCAAGACGGTCGGCCACGTTGGAGAGGCCGACCGTCTTGCCGGCACGTACTCCGGTGGCATGAAGAGGCGCCTCGATCTCGCCACCGCGCTAGTTTCCGATCCGGAGATCCTTTTCCTGGACGAGCCGACCACCGGCCTCGATCCCCAATCCCGCCGGGCCATCTGGGACCATATCCGTGATCTGAACCGCAAAGGAACCACCATCTTCCTTACCACCCAGTACATGGAGGAGGCGGACCAGCTCTCCCACCGCTTATGCATCATCGACAACGGCAAGATCGTGGCCGAGGGCGAACCAGCCAAGCTCAAGGCGCAGATCGGGGCTGACATGATTAAGCTTGTTGTGAAGAACGGGGACGACCCGAACGTCATAAGCAAGGCGTTGGACACCGTCAGGCAACTGCAGGGTGTCAAGGAGGTGCAGGACTGCACGAAGGGTGGCATCGATTGCACCGAAGGCATCGTCGTCTACGGTGCCGAGGGCAGCAACCTGGTGCCTCTCATCGTCCGTTCGTTTGATAGTGTGCACCTCGAGATCGACAACCTCGTCCTCTCCAAGCCGTCGCTTGACGACGTGTTCATAAAGTTCACCGGAAAACAGCTGCGTACCGATCTGCAGAAGGCCCCGCCGAAGGCCGGATTCCGTTCCAGGAGGCGCTAGGATGAAGATGAGATTTGACTTCCCCATGGAGATTGCCTCTATCTTCAGTCGCTGGATGCGCAAGCTGTTCCGGCGGCCGACGAACCTGACTTTCTCAATGATCCAGCCATTGATCTGGTTCCTGCTGTTTACGCAGGCGTTCCAGGCCGTGGCCAACATACCCGGGTTCAAGCAGATCACCGGGACCGACTCATATCTGACGTTCTTCTCTGCCGCCGTCATCGTTCAAACCGTGCTCACTTCAGCGTTGCAAAGCGGCCTCGGCATGGTGGACGACGTCGAATCCGGCTATCTCGACAAGATGAGGGCTACACCGGTCCTCCGCTCCTCGATACTGTTGGGCAAGGTATTCTCCGACGGTTTCCGCATCGTCATGCAGGTGTCAATCATCATCGTACTTGGTTATATCCTCGGCGTCCAGGTGATCACCGGGTTGCCCGGGATCGCGTTGATATTGATCATGGCCATGTTCTTTGGCATCGCCTGGTCCGGCATCTCCACCTTCGTCGCGCTAACGACACGTAACTCCGAATCGACATTGGTCATATCGATCATGTTCGTGTTCCCAATGCTGTTCCTTTCCACCGCCGTCATGCCGAAGGCGTTCCTGGCGCCCTGGGTGCAAACGTTCTCCGGTTACAACCCCGTTTCATACGTCGCTGACGCAGTGCGCGGGCTCATCATACACGGTTACAATTGGGCGCTGATCGGGCAGGCGTTCCTTGCCATCCTGATCGTCGGGGCAATCACATTAACCGCAACAACAATGATGTTCAGGAGGGCGCTGGCGAAATAATTTCCCGTTTTTAGGTTATTCCAAATTCACATTCCAAATTCATTTATCTTATACTACATACGAATTTGTGGACAAATTGACAAAGAAGTAACACCCTACTCGCTGTCAAGATCGTCGGGGTCGATCACGCCTGGCGATCGTTCACCTTTTCTTTCGGGTCTGCTCGCTCAACGTGTCATTGACCACAGCACGACCGTCCGGTAGGCGTACTTCCCTTTCGGCGTCAACAGCACGGTCTGGTGTCCGTCATCCTCCTCGTTCAGGACGATGAGCTTCCGGAGCCGCATCCAGTCCAGGTAACGGACCAGATTGTAGATGTAATACGCTTGCCCTATAGATGGACGTAACTCATTCCGGATGAGCGGTACGAACAAACGGCATAGGGAGATGTTCTGCCGACCGGGAACGAACGTCGCACCACGAACATGGTCGGCTTACCTCCTCGCCCTTCTCCGGAGGACCACTGCAACGATGGCCGCCATGGCTATGATGACGACGGCCACGATCACCAGGCCGTCCGTCAAGACGTTCGTCCCCTTGGCGCTGGTATCGACGGTGAAGTTCAGTTCCTTCACCGCCGTGTTCCCTGCCTGGTCGATTATCTCAAGCGAGAGCTTGTGTGGACCCTCGCTCAGATCGCTTAGGTCGATCTGGTCGCCGGTACACGGCGTGTATGCCCAGTCATCGAGCTTGTACAGCATAGTCGTCACTCCGCTGCCTCCATCGTTGGCAGTCACGCTCACATTAAACGACTGCCTGCTAACGGTAACGCCGTTCTCGAGGGAGAAATTCCCGGTCGGCGCGACAGTGTCGATCTTGACCCTGACGGACCGTATGGCCTCGGCGTTCCCGGCGTTGTCGACCGAGTAGTATTCCAGCGAGTGGTTGCCATCGGCAGAGATGGTGATAAACGATGTCACCGCGGCCCAAACGCCCCCGTCCAGTCGATAGTGGATGGTCTGGACCCCGCTCAAGCTGTCGTTAGCCGTGAAAGTGGCGCTGACCGGCCCTACGTACCAACCGTTCAAACCACGGTTGCCGGACAGGGCCACCTCGCTTATCGGCATCGTCCGGTCAATGGCGAAGGTCTTGGATTGGACCAGTTCGTAGTTCCCGGCCATATCGATGCTGCGGTATTGCAGTTCATGGGCACCTTCGGACGTCACCGTAAGATCGCCGGAATACGTGATCCATGCCCCATCCGGGTCGTCCAGTCGGTAGACGGTGCTCTTCACGCCACTGCCTGGGTCCGAGGCAACAATTTGGATCGTAACGTTGCTAACATACCATCCGATTCCTTCGCTGCCGATCAGAGTGACGTTGCTGGTCGGGGGCGTAACGTCCACGGTGAAGTTCACTGTTCTCTGTTCCACATTGCCGGCCAGGTCCGCGCTGCGGTACATGAGTTTGTGATCTCCCTCAGTTCCTACCATGATCATCCCCGAATAATCGGTCCACAAACCACTGTCCAGGCTATATCGTACCGACGATACGCCGCTGACCGGGTCATTGGTCGTAAGATTGATGCTTACGGTGCCGTTGAAGAAGTTCTGGACGGTGTTGCCACTTCCCGTTAACACGCAGGTAGTCACCGGGGCCTCCTTGTCGATCTTTATCGTGATCGACCTTGTCGCTTCGCGGTTACCGGCCAGATCGGTGGCTGCATAATCCAGCGTATAGTTTCCCTGGACCGCGATCGAGACATTCCCGTCGTAGGTCAGCCAGTTCACTCCGTCCAGCCGGTACTCGATCTTGCTTATGCCGCTCATGTCGGATGCGGTAATGTTCACGCTGACGTTGCTCACGTACCACGGAGCGTTACCCGCGGTCCCGGTCAACGTTACCGACGACACTGGGCTCTGTTCGTCGATTTTGACGGTCAAGGTCTTCATGCTCTCCACGTTCCCGGCGTTGTCGACCGAATAGTATTGGACCGAATGGATGCCCTGGGTCGATATCGTGAATGCCGCAGTATAGGAGGTCCAGACGCCGGTATCGATTCGATACCACGTGGCGGAGACGCCGCTTGTGGCATCATTGGCCGATAACGTGACCGTTACTGGTCCATCGTTCCATCCAGGTGAGGCGGTCCCGGTGTTCGAGGCGGTCGTTGTCGGGGCCGAACGGTCCCAAGTTGTTGACTTGTCCGCCGTTGACTTCGTTTCCACGTTCCCTGCTCGGTCCGTGGCGACGGTATAGAACTGGTAAAGCCCGTCGCCCAGGCCCAGCGCGGTCAGGTCGACATGGATAGTCCCTGGTGCCCATTGACCGGATGGATTGGCATTTGTCACATAGGCGGAGAAGCTGCCGGTGGTGCCCTTGCGGTAGAATACCTGGACGTATGCGACGCCGCTCCCGCCGACGTCGTTCGCCGTGCAGGTCAGGTTGACCCCTTGCGTCGTCGTGTATGTCGAAAGCGGGCTCAGCCACGAGCTAGGTGCCTGTGTATCCAACACAGTGATAAGAAGATCGTCGATGAAGACGCCCGGGTATCCTACGTCAACCCCACTGTCGCTGGTGAAGCAAATCCTCAGATCCTGGGCCCCTAATGGCATCGCCACTTCGGCCAGCTTCCATCCCTCGGAGTTGGCCTCGGGCTGGTTCCAGATAGTGGTCCAAGTGGAACCGTTATATGTCTGGACGAACGCATGGTCGGGGTAATTAGTAAAAGCCCAATATTCGAATGAAAGCATAGCGTTGCTGATCCCGGTCAGGTCCGGTAGTACCACTTGAATGGAAGAATTCATGTTCTGGTCATAGTACCCGTTCATGTTGTTCGGCAGACCGTTCGTGCCGATCCCGTTCTCTGCGCACCATAGGCTGTCCGTTCCCGTGTAGGGATTTAGCGTGCTGGCATTCCAACAGTCCACTCCAGCGCTTGGGTTATTGTCCCCGTTGTACCAGGAGTTCGTTCCAGACGGTTCGAAATCCTCGAAGAACACGCTGGACCTTCCATCCCAGGTGACATTATCGATCCAGCCGCAGTCGTTCCCGGAGCTCTTGCCTTCGTCCTTGGAATAGGTCCAATTCAGGTAATAGGTACCCGCCGGCACCGATATGGTCACTGTGGTCCACGGCGTTTCCCCGGTTATCTGTTTTATCAGGCTGCCATTGAGAGATACGCTCAGATAGTCGTAACCGAATTCGGAGGACACCTTCCAGTCAAAACTTATGGTTCCGGGTCCTTGGATCACGTCAATGAGTGTTGAATTGCAGCCATCGCCGACGTCGCCGCTCTGCATCACGTCCTTTCTTCCCTGGACATCCCTCACACCCACCCATTGGGCGTCGCCGGAGAATGTCAGCGCTCCATCGAAATAGGACAATGCCTCGGATGACGAAACGATCGATTCATTCGGCAGTTGTGTGCTCACATTGCAGGGCGTGTTCATGGGAAGGCCGGTGGCCTCAGGACCGATAGCTATCGCTCTTCCAGCGATGTACGGGTCGTTGCAGACCTCGATCCGAAATGACGAGATGTTCCCTTTGTAATAGGAACTGCCAACGGACAGCTCTATGCGGTAGTGAGTATCCATAATATAAGCGGATAGACTGGAGATGTCCTGGCACATGAAAGTGGGCATGTATGCGAGGATCCCTGCGGCGAAGTGAGGGGATATATAGTCAACGACGGTGTTGTCGGAGTTCCGGACCGCCGAGAATGTTATTGCGGAAACGTCATTGGTTATAGGATAGTTAAAATGGTAGACTGCCAGATACGAAGGCGAGTAATCGACCTTGTCGGTCAGCGAAATGGCCTGAAGCAGATTTCCTATCATCTCGATCGTCTTGTATGTCATCCAGAAATAACCGTTGTCTCCGAAGCTGGTGCCCCAGGAATTGACCACCTTGAACGCTCCCACGTCGCCATTGTCCGTTATGCTGTCGTTGTAACCCACAATGGTCACGGCATGGTTTGTGATCGTGGTGTTGTACTCGGCATACTCCGAGGAAGATAGGACATAGTCGTCCGTGAATGCCGCGGGATGCGCTCCGTTGATCGAATCGCCATTGAGCGCGATTGTCACTGGATGGTTGGAGACCAGCGAATCCTTGATGGCCTGGATGGTCGAATCTCCGTTGTACGTATAATAGATAATGTTGTCGATCTGATGGGATGCGGCGTCCCTCCAGGCGGCTTCGCTTCCCATGTCCAGGTAATCGCTCGCCACATAGGGCAGGTTATTCCAGGTGCAGATGCCGATGGTCTTTCCCACCAGGGCATTATCCTCTATGATGGAGCCATGTCCTTTCAGGACCACCTTATTGTAGGCCCAACCAGGGCTCATCAGGTGTTCATCGTTCCCCAGGCAGGCGTCGGACCAGCCATTGTCCTTGGCCACGAGGTATCCATAATTGTAATAGATGGTCGAGAAAGCGGCGCAGGAGCCCTCGGAACCCTGGTCGCGCACTTCCGGGAAATACGACTGGTTGGAAATATCATACATTGTTGGTGAGGAGCCCAGTGAGGTCATGCTGTAACTGTCGAATATCATGATATTGCCAACCAGCGATTGTAGTTGATCGTCGGTCGGGGTCGATAGGCCTGTGGCGTGGGTGATGTTCGATGATGTTCCGTTCGCTGTCAGGCTGTTCCCATTTCCTGTCAACTGTGCCCTGATCAGCTGGATATCGGCCTCGGTGGCGAGATGATAGTTGATCGAACCGTTTCCGATCGGGCAGCTCAGCTCCTGAGATGTTTGGGTTACCGTGGCATCGGCTCCAGACGACGTCGTCGATCCGGACACTTGGGTTAAGTTAAGTCCGCTCATCAAGGTGATGAGCACTACGGTCCAGACAAGAACAGTGAGTGTCCTGTGCTTCATAAATTCGGTGAATCCATTATTTATGCTGGATATAATGCTATTGTGGCTTTTTGTGGGAAAATGCATTTTCCTTCGGACCGTGAGGTAGGCTGCTTGTGGATCGAAGGATGATATTTCCGGACCTTACAGAACCTACAATGGATCAATGAGTGATTTGACCCTATCTCAATCTGAACCAGGCGATGTTTCGTAATGAGAACTATCTTCCAGACGTCTCTTATTCTGGAAATTCATCATTCAGAACGGAAACCCTTTAATCAGTGACCGCAGTCGGGTGGACAAGCAAAGCACTGGTGGGGACCAATGGAACTGTTGTACGTCGATGATGAGCCATCTTTGCTCGAACTAGGAAAGGAATTTTTAGAGCTCGAGCCCGACGTGTCTGTGACTACCCAGACCAATCCGGTGGACGCCCTTACGATCTTGAACGATAAGCATTTTGACATCATCATCTCCGACTACATGATGCCCGAGATGGACGGGCTCGAGTTCTTCAAACGTCTGCGCATCTCCGGTATC
The DNA here is from genome assembly GCA_963755265.1 of uncultured Methanomassiliicoccales archaeon. Lineage (GTDB taxonomy): Archaea > Thermoplasmatota > Thermoplasmata > Methanomassiliicoccales > UBA472 > DASXVU01. The sequence goes on from CAVWKV010000015.1 coordinate 23,526, forward strand.
GTCACTCCGTTCATCCTCTTCACCGGCAAGGGCAGAGAGGAGGTCGTCATCGAGGCGATGCGCCATGGCGTCGATTTCTATATCAAGAAGGGCGGAGACGCAAAGAGCCAGTTCGCCGAACTCATCAATGCCATTAGGCAATGTACGGCCCGGAGAGAAGCAGAGGAGGCCCTAGAGCACAATGCCCGCCGATTCCGCACCATGATCGAGAACCAGTCCGAAATCATCGCACTCTCTGACCTCAAAGGAAACTTCAAGTACATCTCCACTTCATTGAAACGGATACTCGGGTACGAGCCGGATGAGCTCATCGGTAAAAACGTGGCCTCAATTTTCGTTGACCCTTCCATATTCACCTCCGTAAGTCAACCCGGGACACATCCGAATCTGTCGTTCCGTATCGAAGCGGACATGAAGCACAAGGACGGTTCCGCGCGCTGCATGGAAATGACAGGGCGTATCCTTATGAAGAACGAATTGCCGCACGAGGTCGTTGTAAACGCCTATGACATCACGGGAAGGAGGCAAGAGGAAAGAAGAATCAGGCACCTGATCAGTGTGCAGAAGGCCATCCGGCAGGTCAACAAGTCCATTACGAGCGAAACAGAGCCGTTGACACTGCTCAAGAGCATCTGCGACATTGCGGTCGAACGCGGATACTCCACCTCCTGGGGCGTCATATTCGATGACGGGCGAAACCCGAACAGGATGGTGGAGACCGGGATCGGGCTGGCATTCGAAAAGGTCCAGGCAATGTTCATATCTGGGGAGCGGCCAACCTGCACCAGCCATATCCTTTCCGGGACCGATACCTTTGTAAATGAGGACCCCCAGGTAGTGTGCCCCAACTGCCCTCTGAACAGCCCGCACGACCACGTCCACGTCGCCAAACTGTTGGCCTACGGGGGACACACCCTTCGGCCAGCTATCGGTCACGCT
>CAVWKV010000016.1:0-6892 GCA_963755265.1 uncultured Methanomassiliicoccales archaeon
GGTTGCGACCACGACAACCGGGATATTAATTTCCGGAAACAGATCGACGGGCATACGCGCGACTGTGGTAACACCAACGACGATCACCATGAGACAAAGCATCAGGATGAAGAACGGGTGTTTGATGGCAAAAGAGGACATTACTCACTTACCTCCTGCGCCGCCGTTGGAATGAACGCCGCATGCGGGGACACAACTTCTCCGGGCTGATAGCCAGTCTGTCCAGAGGCGATCACATTGTCCCCAGCCTGCAGGCCGCTGGTAATCTCCACGCGGTTCGAGGTTTGGATTCCCAGAGTCACATTGCGCTTCTCGACATGGTTCGTCGTATCCACTGCCAGCACATAGGCTTGATCGCCGCTCTGCACCACGGCCTGTGCCGGCAAAATAAGAGCGTCATTCTTTTGCTGGATCATGAACAACGTTACACCCTAAGCAAAACGATTTAAGCGCTCCGGCTCATGTTTCCTCGATACAATTGCAGCATCAGTTCGGTATCTCACCCGGCGTCCTGGTAGAACAGCGGCGCGGGGGGCAATCCTCCTTGAAGTCCCTCCTGGACAAAATGAAAGACGGACAGTTCACGGGTTACCTGATCACGGGAATGACGCTCGACGGGGACACCACGAACGGTGTCATCGGGGTCGAGGCAGGGAAGGCGATCCTGGCGATATACGCATTCCGCCCCTCAGGCAACAATAGCGTGGAAATGATGTATCGAGGGGAGAGGGCGGTCGAGTTCACCTGCGGTGACGCACTGTGCCCCGAATCGCAGCTCGAACTGCATGCCCTGAAGGACGTGAAGGAGATCAAGAAGGTCCTCGGGGAGGCAAAGGACGGAACGGACCTTCCCCGTTTCCTGGATAATTTCTACCATGATCGGTTGGAGACGCCGGTTCATCAGCCTGAGCCAGTCTCACCGGAAAAACCGAGGGCAGCCTGCCCGCCGACGACTCGGGCGGATTCGCTCGACTCCATCAAGGACATGATAGTCCAATACCACAAACGGAACACCGAGCACACCACCAAGAAGGCCGGATATCACGAGCTGGAGATCGACATCGTGGAGGGTGAGTCATACCTCGTCGAGGAACAGAGCCGTGAGTTCTCCTACGGGATATTCGCTTCCATGGTCGAGGACAATTACAAGGGCATCGGGATCACCAGGATCAATCCCCGCCTGCTCCGCTCGAAGATAGAGGGCGAGAAGCCGCGGGTATTGTGGCTGACGGACCACGAATCATCCAGCGAGGAGACCGTTCCACCGTCACTGGAGAAGATCATGGTAATCCTGGAGGAGTTCATCCTCAAGAACGAGCAGAGTGTGGTCCTGGTGGACGACCTGCAGTACCTGATCAGCTGCAACACCTTCGAAGGAGCGGTACGTTTCATACGCAACCTGGTGGACAAGATATCGGAACGCTCCGCCGTGTTCCTGCTCTCTGTGGACCCGAACTCGCTGAGCCCCCAGGAACGTTCAATCCTGGAACGCGAGCTGCGCGTGGTCCGGGACCGCTGAAAGATGCGATAAGAAGGGGCGCCTAGACGCGCTTCATCTCGGCCTTGAACTCGATGAGACGGTCCAGCGTCTCTTCGTACTTCTCGCGCTTCATCGCCATGCCCGCGTCCTTTAGGATCTTGACCATGACCGACACGTCCTTGCCGTCTGCCTTCGAGTCCAGCAACGTGCTCTTTGCCTTTTTCATCTCGCTCTTGAGCACTTCCGGAAGCGTCCTCATTATGTCCTCGCGGCCCTTGCGCGATAGGATGCCCATCATGCTCCAGTCTCCCCGGGCACCTGCCTCCTGGGCTTCCTTGAGCAGGTTCCTGGCCTCCCTGACATCGACGTAGAACCGCTCCGAGTTCTGCACCAGCTTCTCGAGTGCCTCGCAGAGGTCATGCGCCTCGATGAACTTCCCTGTTACCTTCTCGGCGATCTTGCGACCGTTCTTCGACTTTTCCAGGGCAGCCTGGAGTTCTCCCCGCGAGATGTCGTCCCGCATCTTGTTGATCGACTCGGTCATCTCGGAGGCGTCGCTGCCCATGGACTTGGCCACACCGACGAGCTTCTCCAGATGCTCGACGTCACGAGTGAGCCTCTCCTCGATCCCGAAACGGACCGACGCGCGGCATTCTTTGACGCATTGGACAGCGGTGGCGATGTCCTTCTGTTTTCCCGCGCGGACGGCCTTGTCGATGAGCCGGCGGCACTCGGTGGTGTCTATGTCGAAATCCTTGGCCATGGCCATGAGCGGTTTGACCTCGGCCACCAGCACCGGGAACTGCTTCTTCAGCTCCTCATTCTGCTCCGTTTCCAAGCGGGCCTGTTCCTTCTGCCTCTCCAGCTCTTTCTCCCGTTCCCTCTGTTCCTGCTTTGTCTGTTCATCGCTTTCCCCGACGAGTTCGAACTTGGCGCCGCAGGCAGGGCATTCCTCGCTGTCGCTGGGGATCAGCTTGCCGCACTCTGGGCATTCTGATTCGGAGACCTCCTCGATGACGAACTCCACCCCGCACTTGGGGCACTTGGTAGATCCCCCAGTGATGTGAGTTCCGCACTCTGGGCAGTCGAACTCGAACGATTCGGTTTCCGTCTCTTTGGATGAACTAGAACTTGCCATCGAATCACGACTCGACTGCTATTTCTTATCAGATTATCCTTGGATTATTTATTGCTGTTCATGTGGCTGCCCGACATGAGAACATGGTCTGGCGTACTCTTCCCTCATGGCAACCGCATCCTGTACTGGCTGGGGGGTCTCGCATATGATCGTGCACTCCATGTCCAGGTCATGAAGCACCGGTACCAGCATAGAGAAGTCAGGGTCCTTTGTGCTTAGCGACAGGTGCCTCTTCTCACCGGCTTTGGTGTACTCGATACAGCTGTAATGGCAATGCAGTATGTCATGGGAGATCGAGGCGGCATCCTGCACCACCTTTCGGAAGTCGCTCTGCGTACGAAGGGACCCTCCGTAACGGGCATGGATGTGGGCAAAGTCGACGACCGGCTGTACGCCTTTGAACGAACGGACCACGGAGCGTATCTCCTCCAATGTGCCCCATGTGCTGCCCCGGCCCATGGTCTCCAGGCCGAGCACTACATCCAGGCCTTCCTTCTCCATCTGGACCAGGCATTCGGACAGGCCTCGCGCCACCGCTTCCGTGGCGACCGCAGGTTCCTTTCCGGCGTATGTGGCGGCGTGTATGACGATGATCCAAGCTCCGGCCTTGTCCGCCACTCGCGCCGTGCGCATGACCCACTCCTTGCTCTTCTCGTAAGTCTCCGGTACCGAATTAAAGCTGATGTAATAGGGGGCGTGGGCGCTCAATTTGATATCCAACCTCTCGGCCTTGTTGCGGATCGCAGCGGCACTCCCGTCGCTCATGTTCACCTGGCGTCCGAACTGCAGTTCCAATGCGTCGAGACCCTTTCCCCTGACCAGCTCGACAGCGTTCGCCCCGTCCTTCGCTCCCTCGGGATACCCCGCCGGTCCGAACCTCATCATGCGCACCATATCGTCCCTGGCCGATATATGGTTTGACCCGACCTGGTTGCCTGGGCTCAAAAAGGCTATCTATCGGTAAGTCAGTAGTATCTCTGGAATGGAAATGGAGACCGAAGGAGTGCCGGTGGAGATACCACCGGATTGCAACGTCATCATCGGGCAGTCGCATTTCATCAAGACGGCCGAGGACCTTTACGAGGCGATGGTCAATGCGACGCCGTCAGCAAAGTTCGGCATCGCCTTCTGTGAGGCCTCTGGCCCCAGATTGGTGCGCGTTGAGGGCAACGACGAAGAGCTCAAACGCGTGGCGGCGAAGAACGCCCTGCGGATAGGGGCTGGACACACCTTCGTCGTGATGCTCAAGAACGCGTTCCCGGTGAACGTCCTCGGCGCCATCAAGGGCGTCCCCGAGGTGTGTTCCGTATTCTGCGCCACAGCCAACGAACTGCAGGTCGTTGTAGCCAAGGATGACAACGGCCGCGGCGTGATCGGTGTGATCGACGGCAAGTCGCCAATGGGAGTGGAGAACGATGCGAATGTCAAAGAAAGAAGGGAATTCCTCCGAAAGATCGGATACAAGCGTTGACGAAGACTTCCTGGACCAGTACGAGGTTACAGCCAAGTACTACGACATATGGTACGAGGACTTCGCTGAGGATGTCGAGTTCCTGAAGCGAATGGCGGAACGTACCGGAGGACCTATCTTGGACTGCATGTGCGGGACCGGAAGGACGCTCCTGCCGCTTGCCGAGGAAGGATACGAGATCTCCGGCTTTGACGCTTCCGATGCTATGCTGGATAAGCTGACGGCCAAGATCGAGACCCTGCCCGAGTCGATGCAGGAGAACGTCCACATCGGCCAGGGTGACGTCAGGAACTTCGTCTGCAAGAAGAAGTTCAAATTGGTAGTCATTCCGTTCAACGCATTCCTGCACCTGCTGGAAACCGAAGAACAGGAGGCCGCCCTGAAGAACGTGGCCGACCACATGGCCAAGGACGGACTGTTCATACTAAGCATATTCAATCCACGATTGGACAGGCCCGAGGGGTTGCTCCGGCATCGCGGAACCCGGGTCACGTCCCAGGGTGAAATCATCACCAAGATGGAGGCCCAGGAGTTCAACACTCCAGAGCAGACCACCACCATCCATTATTTCTATGATATCTCCCGCCAGGACCAGGAACTGCGCCGGGTGACCGCGACGCTGACCTTACGATACATGTTCGAGCGGGAAGTTGTGGACCTGATGGAGCGCTGCGGGCTGGAAGTGGCCGAAGAGTATGGCGACTACCTGCTCTCACCGTTCAAGAAGACCAGCGATATCATGGTGTTCGTGGCCAGGAAATCGGCATGAGGGTCCGGTCAATCGACCTGGACAGCACCCTCGGCTGTGGCCAGGTGTTCCGCTGGCGCAAGGAAGGGAACACTTGGAAAGGGGTCTTGAATGGCTCCAAGGTCTCGCTGCGCCAGGAAGGAGAAGTGATAGTGGCCGAAGGAGGGATCCGCGAAGGGGCGCTGAAACGCTATTTTCGGTTCGACGACGATCTGGAACGCATTCGTGCCGAGATCTCGAAGGATGAGAAGATCACTGCGATGGTGGTGATGAACCAAGGACTCCGCCTCATTCGGCAGGACCCCTGGGAATGCGCCGCATCCTATGTGCTGGCGACGAACGCCAACATACCCCGTATCCAGAAGATGATAGAGAACGTCTGCCGCACTTTCGGGGACCGTCTTCCAGGCGGAGGATTCGCGTTCCCTCGTCCGGACCAGATCGCTGGCGGAAAGGAAGCGGCGCAGACCTGCGGGCTCGGTTTTCGATGCGCCCGGTTCGTGGAGTTCGCACGCATGGTCGACCGAGGCGAGATCGATCTCGAATCACTGAAGAAAGTGGATTATAAGGAGTGCGTCAAGGAGCTGAAATCCTATCCGGGGATCGGGGACAAGGTGGCCGATTGCGTAGCCGTCTTCGGTTTGGACCATCTGGATGCGTTCCCTGTCGATGTTCGTATAAAAAGGGCGATGGACGTGATGTATGGGGTCAATGGCACCTACCGACACGTGAACAGATTCGGTCGAGATTACTTTGGCCAGTACGCCGGTTACGCACAGGAGTACATCTATTACTCGTTCCAGCGGGGCAAGATCAAATGAGTGGGGTCTTTATTTCCGGACATACGCAATCCGGTGCCTTAAGACCGGTGTGAATCTCGTAGACCTTGACCAGCATCCCGCTCTTCTTGACCATCTCGCAGATACGGCAGGTCTCGGTAACGATGTCGGAACCGTTCATGATCCGGACCGCGGCCACTTCGACCTCCCTCTTGAACTCATCGTACTTCCCGCTATTCTCGATCTCCTTGCTGGTACCCCTTTTCGCCTTGAGGTACTGGGAGATCGCGGCATCGGTCACACCAAAACGCCTGGCCACTTCGGCTTGGCTGAGATGGTGCTTCTCGACCAATTCTCTAGCGAGTTCCCTTCGGATTGAGGGCAGAACATACCAGACGATAAGCTCGCATGGAATCTTCATAAGAATCTGAAAAAGAATAACGACGTGCGCTAGATTAAACTATTGCTAACCGTGGACGACGTCCGAGAACAAGCCTTACCAGTCATGCCATGTCATATCTTGTCACCGATTTCTTGCTTTCCAGATGGGCCATTTCCATCAACCTCGTTAAATGGGGGCGTTAATTCGACAATGTTACATGGCGTAGGAAGGTTAGTCCTCTTCTCCGAGATGCGTCTTCTCGAAGAACTCCTGTATCTCCCATTCCGGAAGCCGACCCCCTCCTCGTCCCGCAGGGTGAGGCCGAGCGACCGGATGTGATCGTTCAACGTCCTCCTGGCCTCGCGGTCGCCGATGAATTGGACTATGACTATGTCCTTCCCCCTGGTGCGCGCTTTGTAGGCGGCCTTCATCTCCACCCCGTCGAAGATGACATTGCATGTGCATCCGAATTTGGTGCGGATCCAGGGATATTGTAGGTACAAAGCAAGGTTGTCGTCGGAGGTTAGGACGAAACCATCGGGCGCCTCCACGCCCTTGATCAGACCGACGTCCTCGGCAAGCATCCAATACATGGTATCGTCCCCTTCCAACAGGAAGCTCTTTACCAGCAGCCCATCCTCTTCTAGCTCCGCCAGCAGAGTCCGGAGTTCGCGCATCGGCATTATGAAACCGAGGAACCGCGATAGGTTCTCGGCGCTGAAGACGCCAAAGTTGCGGAACGCCATCCGCATCAGTTCCTTCTTCGCCTCGTGCGGCTCCATGCCGTTGTCGGGCACTGCCCGCAGCAGGCCGTGACTGTCCGCGTAGACGGTGGTCGAGCGCAACAAGCCCCTTAACGCGTCGTAGCTGCGACGATGCCCGACCGGCGAGAGG
>CAVWKV010000017.1:0-21621 GCA_963755265.1 uncultured Methanomassiliicoccales archaeon
ACTTCTGCTATCTTCGGGTTAGGACCCATATATCTGAGCCGGTCCCGGTTTCCCACCAGTGATTCGACCGAATCGATGCCCATGCCTCCGATGACCTCGCGCAATTCCTCATTCCATGCCCTGAATAATCTGACCACGCGGGCGGCGGCGACCTCAGGGTCCAGTCTGGTCATGAGATCCTCCCGTTGCGTCGCGATGCCCCATGGGCATAGTCCCCGATGGCACTGCTGGCATACCCGGCAGCCCATGGCGATCAAGGCAGCCGTTGAAACCATGGCAATGTCCGCCCCGAGGGCAATAGCCTTGATCATGTCGGCGCTACAGCGAATTCCACCTCCCGCCGCGATGGTCACGCGGTTGCGCAGTCCTTCGTCGGTCAGCCTCTTGTCGACCACGGCAATGGCTACTTCTATCGGAAGCCCTGCATTGTCACGGATCACTCTAGGAGCGGAGCCGGTCCCGCCCTTGAACCCGTCGATTGTGATGAAATCGGCGCCTGCACGGACAATGCCCGAGGCGATGGCGCCAACATTGTGGACGGCGGCTATTTTGACGCCGATGGGGCGACTGTACTCGGTCGATTCCTTGAGGACCGAGATGAGCTGCTGCAGGTCCTCGATCGAATATATGTCATGATGCGGATATGGCGAGAGCGCGTCCGTCCCTAGAGGTATCATCCTGGTCTGCGAGATGAGCTGCGTGACCTTCTCCCCGGGGAGATGCCCACCCAGGCCAGGCTTGGCTCCTTGACCCACCTTAATCTCGACGGCGGCGGTGTTCTTCAGGTATGCAGCATTCACACCGAAGCGGCCTGATGCCACCTCGGAGCAGATGTGGTCCGCGTACACATAGAAGTCCTCATGTAGCCCGCCCTCGCCTGAGCCGGCAATGATGTTCAGCTCCTTGGCCGCCATGAACAATGCTTTTTGGGCATTATATGAGACCGATCCGAGCGAAACATGCCCTAACATGATGGGCATGTCCATCTCAATGATGGGGCCTTCCCCTCCGCACAGTTTCATGCGTTCGCCCTCACATACCTGGATCTTGCCTGGGCGACCGCCCAGGTAGGTCTTGGTCTCCACCGGTTCCCGCAGAGGGTCGATCGAAGGGTTCGTAACCTGGGCCGCGTCCAGCAATATATCCTCGAATATCACGTCGTAGGGCTCATCGGTCCCGCAGGAAGAAAGGAGCACCCCTCCGCTGTTCGCCTGCGCATAGATTCCCCGCCTCATCCGTTCGGTCCAGTTCCCATGGGGAGGAAACTGGGATGGGAGGGGCCGGATTTCGATGGCGCTCGTGGGGCACACCGCGATGCACCTGCCGCAAGCTACGCATCCTCCCTTCGGGACCACCTTATTGTCCCTGACATCGATGGCCTGGAACGAGCACTCATTCACGCACCGTTTGCACAGGACACAGGTGTTGTAGTTAATGGTCGGCATGAACTTCTCTGGAAGCCTGGTCTCCATGCGCTTTGGCCGGTCTGTTTGGTCGCTCATTTCCTAGCCCCCTCGAAAGGATGTTCGATGCCGGCCCTGATGATCCCCTTATCTACCTGCGCTATGAACGGACTGCCCGCGTTGCACGTCCATGTTATCGCGTCTGGCTGAACGGTTCGGACCGCACATTCCTCCGATGCGCAATAGGCATACTTGTCGTCCGGCGACTTTCCGACAAGCATGGGTCTCAGTTTCTTGCGGTCAGCAAGCGCGATCAGGGTAATCTCCGGTTGGGAACGTCCGACCAGGATTGAGAACGGACCGTTCAGGAACGCCTCCCGGTATGCTATGCGGAGCCAAGTGGCGAGCTTCCTGCTTTCCGGGTCCAGTGTGGCTATCTCCTCATGAGTCCATGGGGCCATGGCGAAGGCGGCCGCCTGGATGGGCAGCTTGTGACGGCGTACCAACAGGTCCCAGATGTAAGAGACGACCTCGGTATCGGTCTGTACAGTACATTTGTATCCGTTCATCTCCACTAGCTTCTTGTTGACGCCGTACGAGGTGATTTCCCCGTTATGGCAGACGCCCCAATCGAGGACGCTCATGGGATGGGCACCGGCCCACCACGCGGGGGAGTTGGTCGGGAACCGGGAGTGTGATATCCAGAGATTACCTTTGTAGCGCGAGATATCATAGAAGTCCGCGATCTCATAGGAGAAGCCATTCCCTTTGAAGACGGCCATGTTCTTGCCGGAAGACACGATCTGGGCTCCGTTCATCGTGGAGTTGACGTGCATGACCACTTGTATGATGAAGTCGTCTGACGCCAGCTGAGTGTTGCCGAACCAATCCTTGCCTAGCCTTGGTGTTACGAAGTATCTCCATATGTTAGGGAAGGGAGGCGTCATCGTCTGGACCTGGCGGTGATACACCTTCTCTGCGTGATGGATCTCGAGGTAATCTTTAAGGAACTCCTCCACGCGACTCTTGATCTCCTCGTCGTCGAAGAACACCTGGAAGCAATACTCATCCATATGCTGCGGAAACAGTCCGTAACAGGCATACCCGGCACCGAGGCCGTTCTCCCTCTCCCCCATGGTGGTGAGCATGGAAGTTATGCGGTCGCCGGATATCACGCTTCCGTCGAGGGCCATGCACCCGGCTATCCCGCAGCCCCCCATGATGTACTTCAACCCTGGCGGTCTGGCCGCTCCATATGCATACTCTGGCTTGGGGAGCGGATTACCGACTTGCGATACGCATTTGTGGTGATGTTCATCACCGGTACGTTCCATATTGCCTACTCCTGATAACGATGAGTTCATTCCTATAGGATTGTCCATCGGATTATAGACCTCGCATTGAACCTGTTGATTGTCTACGTATGGGTTATTATACTTTCCAGAGGAACGTGCCGTAACGTCGAAGATACCGTTCCAAGAGCGCCGCAATACCTTTTACGTGGGCAGTTCTTGCCTCATGCCGGCAACGGACCATCATCTTCTGCTAGCTCTCAGGGATATATATTCATTTTTGTTTTTTTGATTCGTAAAAGAATATCAATTCAATTCGACTGTACAATTGTCTAGTTTCTAGAAGTGCAATTACTATATCATAGTCATTTAAGCGAAATTTTTTATATTATCTAGCTATTTGTCTAGTAATTGCATGCCAGAATCATATCTCGAACAATGATTCCCCCCAGGATTTATTCATATGATTCTGGCAAAGCTTAAATTTCCCGTCTACAATGAAGCTTGCAGAAGGTCATACACAGAAGGTTGATTCCTATGTCATCGGCCAGGATCGCATTGGTACCCCAGCTCCCAGATCTCGACAAGATACGCCAGATGAGAAAGAGGTTGAACCTCTCACAGCGCGAGTTGGCGAATTTGGCTGGAGTCAGCCAATCGCTCATCGCTAAGATCGAACGCGGAAGCATAGACCCCTCCTATAGCAACGTCCGAAAGATCCTTGTCGCCTTCGAAGAGGTTCTTAGGAGGCGCAAGGTGGAGGGTATGAAGACCGGGAACCAGCTCACCGTCGGCGATCTTGCCACTCGCGGTGTCATCCATGTCACCCCAGACCAGTCGATCGGAGAGGCCACCGAGAGAATGATGAAGGGCCGTTTCACACAATTGCCGGTCATTGTTGGCGAAAGGGTCGTCGGAGGCATAACCGACGATCGCATTCGTGACTATACGATAGAAGAAACTAAATCCGGCAGGAAGACCTACGACGAGGTCATGAGGACCAAGATCGAGGAGATCATGGATGAGCCGTTTCCCATACTCTCCGAGGACACACCGATCGACCTGGCTTCGTTCCACTTGCAGCGTGAGGAAGCGATCCTAATCTCTCGAAAGGGTCAGATCGTCGGGATCCTAACGAGCGCGGACTTCCTCAACCTTGGTCTGAACCAGTAAGTAGCGGTCAATATGTTGAAGCATATAGTCATGTGGAAGCTGAAGGAATCGGCAGAGGGTAGGACGAAAGCGCAGAACGTTTTGTATGTGAAGGAAATTCTGGACCTTCTTCCTTACAAGATCAAGGAGATCAAGAATCTCGAGGTAGGCATCAACATGCTGAAAACGCCTTCATCATACGACCTGATCCTGATAGTGGATTTCGCGAACATGATGGACCTGCAGGCCTACCAGGCCAATCCAGAACATGTCAAGGTGGCCGACTATATTTTTAAGGTCAGGGAGACCAGGGCGGTCATCGACTACGAGTATTAATCATCGAGATCCATCTCGGTGTGCAATGAAGAAGAAAGACCTGGAGATGCTTCTGCAGGCGATTCCGCAATTCGACAATCCAAAAGCTTCCTTGGAGCAGTACTCAACACCTTCAGCGATCGCTTCGGACGTACTTTTCATAGCATACGCCGAAGGGGACATCGCCGACAAGGTCGTCGCCGACCTAGGGTGCGGGACAGGGATCCTGGCCATAGGGGCAGGAAAGTTGGGGGCTAGGCGTGTAATCGGGATCGACGTGGACGGGAACGCATTGTCGCAGGCCGAGGCGAACGCGAAGCATGCCGATGTAGTGATCGATTTCCTCCGCCAGGACGTGACGGAGTTCGGGGAGAAGGTGGATACGGTTGTCATGAACCCCCCATTCGGATCTCAAAAACGGAACGCGGACCGACCGTTTCTCGACGTGGCAATGACGGTCGCGGACGTCGTTTATTCGATCCACATGAGCGACACGGTCGACTTCCTGGCCAAGTACGTTTCTGACCGCGGATTCTATGTGGACTTCCAGAAAAGGTATAAATTCGAGATTCCTCATATGTTTTCGTTCCATACGAAGGCTAAGAAGTGTTTCGACGTTTCGCTTCTCTGCTTACGCAGAATTGGGTGATGCAAAATGAATGAAAAGAAAAAGGTCCTGCCCGGCGACGAAGTGGCCGAGGCCGAGGAGTACTTGCCGGCAGAGGGCACATATGAAGAGAACGGCAAGGTATTTTCAGCCCTCAAGGGTGTTCTGGAACTCGATGACAAGGAGAAGGTCGCCAAGGTTGTCGCTGAGAACCCCATGGTCACATTAAACATCGGCGATGAGGTGTTCGCCGAGATTACCGACGTGAGAGCCTCCATGGCCATCGCAGAGGTCGTGATCGTGAACGGCAAGAGCCGAAACATCACCGGTGACACAAACGGAACGATCCATGTATCCAAATTATCCCAGGAATACGTCCAGGATGTCGGGCGCGAGGTCAGGCCCAGTGATATAATCAGGGCCAAAGTGACCCAGGTCAAACCATCCGTTCAGCTCACCACTGCCGGCCCGCACTATGGCGTCGTGAAGGCTTTGTGCCGCAAGTGTAGGCACCCATTGCTGAAAGTGGAGAGGGGTTTATATTGCAACACCTGCGATAGAAGCGACATGAGGAAGCTGGCGGACGACTACGGTGATGTCGAGAACGTTTGAGACTTGTTTGTCGGGTCTATCGACCTTTCTTCTTATTGGCAATTCGTTCTCTCGCAAGTTTGGTGTTATGCTAGAAAAGCATAAATGCTATGGACCTGGTTTGATGGAGAGGTGAGGTTGCATGGCAAAGAGCAACGAAGACCTGGCCCGTGAGGTCAAAGAGCTCAAGGAAGAGGTCCAGCAGATGAAGGAGATCATGACCCTCCTGCTGAACATGGTCGTCGAGCAAGAGGACGACGAGGAAGACGAGGATTTCGCAACCTACCCAGGTATGTTGACGGCGAACGATTTCAAGAGCAATAACTGACCAGCCAACAGTCCTTCCCGGTAACGTTATTATTGTGAACAACTTCCACATAGTGAAATGAAGGCAGTGGCGCTGATATCTGGTGGTATCGATTCGCCGGTGGCCGTCTATGTGATGGCAATGAGGGGCGTCGAACTGATATTGCTCCATATGGACAACCGGCCCTATGGACTTCCGGGAAGTGTACGCAAGACCTCCCAGATGATCGCCCCATTGGAAAAGGCCACAGACAAGCATTTTGATTTCTATTATGCTCCTCATGGGCGGAACAACCAGATAAACGCTGAGAAGTGTAAAGCTACGTTCCAGTGCGTCCTGTGCAAGCGGCAGATGCTGCGGACGGCGAAGGGTTTTGCGGAGAGGATAGGCGCAGATGCGATCGTTACCGGCGAATCGCTCGGTCAGGTGGCCTCACAGACACTGCAGAACCTGAGGGCAGAAACGTACGGCCTTGACTTCACGGTTTTGCGTCCGCTGATAGGTCTGGACAAGATCGAAATCGAGTTCATCGCTAAGCAGATCGGGACCTACGAAATCTCTATCTCTCACGGGAAGGCGCCGGCATGCACCATCGTCCCGGAGAGGCCAATCACAATGGCCCGGCCAGAGCGCATCCTTGAAGAGGAGACGAAGATAGATGTGGGGGAACAGCTTCAATATGCCCTGGACAACATCCGGTCGCTCAAAGACCTGGATAAAGAGAGCAGTTAAGTCCTACATCGGCGTCGTACATCATGTCCATGGTCACACGGTCGATATACCTGGCCTGAACCCTGGAGATGAATAGGGTATTCTTTCCGATCTTGACCTTGATGTCATTATCCTTGGCCGGTTTGACCTCCAAAGGCAATATTACCGGACCGGAACATGTCGTGCACACGCGAAAATCCTTTCCAGACTTCAAGATATAATCCTTGACCGCTTGGTCCACCTCAATCTCGCTCATGTCCGTCCGGCAAAAATGGCTAATCGATATTTAAGACTGTTTGGAAAAAGTATTACCGAGGCAGTGATATTGACTGATTGTGATAGTCGTTCTGGACACCTCTGCCCTGTTCTCGATGGAATCGATTCCGGGTGATTACGTGGCCTACACCACACCGGGCGTTGTCGATGAACTGAAGAAGTACAACGACACCCGATGGATGTTCTGGGAGCATCAGGTTACGGTCATGGCTCCCTCACCTCAGGCCAGAAAGGCGATAGTTCAGGCATCCCAGACCACAGGTGATTCGAAGAGGTTGTCACCAGTCGACCTAGAACTGCTCGCCTTGGCCAAAGACCTTGACGCAACGATACTGACCGATGACTATTCGATCCAGAACACGGCCAAGTTCCTGGGAATATGCTATGGGTCGGTAGGGATGAAGGCCATCAAGCAGCTGGTGAAATGGAAATACAAATGCCTTGGTTGTGGCAAGGTCTTCGACAGGGAGATGCCTGACTGCCCGGTTTGCGGTTCGAAACTGAGAACGACCAGAGCTGGTCGTTAGGTCCCATTTCCGTAACAAATAAAAGAGAAGGGGAACTCCGTGCTCCGCCTAGTCCTTGTTCCCAAGTTCGTGGGACTTCTTTGCGCCAGCCTCGACAGCATCGATGAATGCCGCCCTGATGCTATACTCTTCGAGAACTCGAATTCCCTCGATCGTCGTTCCCGCCGGTGAGGCCACCATATCCTTCAGCTCGCCCGGGTGCTTTCTGGTCTCCATTACGGTCTTTGCCGAGCCGAGCACGGTTTGAGCGGCGAGCGCTATGGAAACATCGCGCGGAAGGCCTGCCAGTACTCCACCGTCTGCCATTGCTTCGATGACCATATAGATGTAGGCTGGTCCGGAACCACTTAGTCCGGTTACTGCGTCCAAGTACTTCTCGTCCAGCGAGAACGCAATGCCGACCGAATTAAGGATCTTCTGCACGATCTCCTTGTCCTCCATCTTCGCGCTCTTACCTAGTGCGAATGCCGAGGCCGACGCACCGACCTGACATGGCTGGTTCGGCATGACCCTGACCACACGCACGCCCCAATTGATATGCTTCTCAAGGAAATCGATCTTAATGCCAGCGGCGATCGAGATCAGAAGGTGCTGGTTTGTTAGGACTGGCTTCAGTTCATCTAGGACCGACCCCATCTGTTGCGGCTTGACTGCCAGGATGATCACGTCGGACGATCTTGCCACTTCCAGATTGTCCACTGTGGTTCGGACCTTGAGCGATTTCGTAATGTAATCCCTGCGAGCCGGAACGATCTCGCTGGCGACGACGTCCTCCGCGGTGGTGACGCCCGCCGAAATAATGCCCTTCATGAGGGCTTCGGCCATCATGCCGGCTCCGACGAATCCAATCTTCATCTGAATCAACACTCCATTGACGTTCCCGTCAGTGCGATAGCGGTATGGACTCGATGATATAAAAAAGAGTATCGTAGGGCATCTGGCCCTTTAGGATTTCGGAAATCGCTCTACCCTCACCTGGCCTCCAGGTATTCCAAGATCGCCCTCATGAATGCGGGCAGGTCCTCCGGCCTCCGAGAGGTGATCAGGTTACCATCGACGACAACCTCTTCATCGAACCAGCGCGCCCCGGCGTTCATCATGTCGTCCTTGATCGAATAGAACGACGTGGCCTTCTTGCCCTTGAGGACGTTGGCCGACACAAGCATTGAACCGGCATGGCAGATTGAGGCTACCAGCTTCTGCTTCGAATACATCTTCTTTACAAAATCTACCATTGCTGGGTGTCTCCGCATGTGGTCCGGGGCAAAACCTCCGGGAATGATGGCGGCCACGTAGTCATCGGAGTTTGCCTTGTCTGCGACCATGCTGGCCTTGGCTGGATAACCATGCTTGCTCTGGTACACTTCCTTGGTACCGCTGCCTACAATCACGGGCTCATATCCCGCCTCCCTGACCCGGATCAGAGGGTACCAAAGTTCCAGGTCCTCGTACATGTCTTCGACCAACAACGCGACCTTTTCGACCATTTCAATCACTCTATGAAATAGACTCGGGCGCCGGGTTCTTTAATGTTATCAGGATGCACTATTACCGATCTAGCACTTTTTTCGATATAATTTAACGCGGGTTAACATGTTCTCGTTTGGTTATCACCAATCAATGCTTACGAGACAACCTTCAAATAATGATTCCTGGGCTCTGTATTGGCTCTAAGGTCAGTCATTTAGGTCTGAGTCAAATAGGACTCTAAAAAAGGCATTTCGAAGGGGTGCCAGCATCTCTATCAAACGTTTAAATACGGGGAGAATATTCCCCTTCCAATGCTCATAGACCAATATTACCCAATCGCTGTCTTCGTACTGGTGGCGCTTTTGTTTCCGGTACTGGCCTTTGTTACAGCAAAGTTCTTCAGACCAACAAAGTACAGCACCCTCAGGGATACGACCTATGAGTGCGGTATGGAGCCTATCGGGCAAGCGAATATTCAATTCCATGTTCAATTCTATATTTACGCCCTTGTTTTCGTCCTTTTCGATATCTTTTCTGTTTTCCTGTTTGTTTGGGCCTTGACATATTCTAGTGTTCTGTCCACCATGGATCTGTGGGGCATCTCCGCGTTATCAGCGTTCGTCTTCCTGGTCATAGGATTGGTCGGAGTCTATTATGCGTTGAAGAAGGAGGCTATATTGTGGATTTAGAGCTCTCTCCCCAAGTAATAACCATGACCGCCAAAGATTTCCAGAAATGGTCCAACAATTTTATTCTGGAAACAATGAAGACTTCTGGAGTGAAGCAGGCGGTCGACAAAGTCACTGCTCCCATATGGTCGTGGGGGCAGAGGAATGCCATTTATCCTTTGGAATTCGGAATAGCGTGCTGTTCGTTGGAATTCGCTGCAGCCTACGGTCCCAGGTGGGATATGGAAAGACTGGGAATGATTCCCGTTCCTCGCCTAGGCAGGCTGACGTTCTTCTCATCATGGGATGGTTATCCGTCAAGTTAAGACCCTCATTGAGGAGGCTTTATGAACAGATGCCCGAGCCGAAATGGGTAATTGCAATGGGCGAATGCGCTATCTCAGGTGGTCCTTGGTATGATGGTTATAATGTCATCCAGGGTCTGGACACATTCGTTCCGGTTGACATATACATCCCAGGTTGCCCGCCGAGGCCCGAAGCGCTGATCGATGGGATGTTGAAGTTGAACAAGAAGATAACCGCCGAGCAGAAGGGAACGTTCCTGGATTGAGGTGGGAAAATGACCGAGACGAGTCCCAAACCAAAGAGCTTCACTGAAGAGCAGGTAGCACAGGCATTGACTGATAAGTTCCAGAGCAAGATCTCTGAGGTCAACGTCAAGCCTCGCAGGATATTCCTCAATGCTGATCGTTCCGTCCTTCTGGAGTTATGCAAGACCATTAAGGAAGGTTTCGAGTTCGAGCACTGTTCTTGCGTTTCCGGCGTGGACATGAGGACCTTCTTCCAGGTCGTATATCACATTACATCTTATTCCAATAGGATAGTGATCCAGATAACTGTGGACCTGCCGAAAGAGACTCCAGAAGTGGACTCCATTTCACTGCTGTACGGCGGGGCGAACTGGCATGAGCGCGAAACATATGATATGTTCGGGATAGTCTTCAAAGGACACCCGAAGATGGAGCGTTTGTTGTTACCGCAGGATTATCAGTTCTTCCCGATGAGGAAGGACTTCGAAGTGGGGAGGCGGATTTAATGACGGAAATGTGGGTCAACATGGGTCCGCAGCACCCCATGACACACGGTCTGTGGAGCTTAAGGGTTAAGCTGAACGGAGAGATCATTACTGATGCGGAACCGATGATCGGTTACCTGCATCGTGGTTGGGAGAAAATGATGGAGAACAGGGACTATCATCAGATCGTCCCGCTTTCCGATCGTCTCTGCTATGCGTCGTCACTATCCTGGTCTCACTTATACTGCCGAACGGTCGAGGAATTGATGGAGCTGGAGGTCCCTGATCGGGCTCAATGGCTGAGAGTATTGACCCTTGAGATACAGAGGATAGCTTCGCATCTGATGTGGCTCGCAGCCATCGGAACGGACCTTGGATCGTATACCATGTTCCTGCTTCCTATGAGGGAGAGGGAGATGTTCTTGGACTTGATGACCGATCTTTCCGGTTCAAGGATGACGACGAACTATCCCAGGATCGGCGGGGTCCGGAACGATATCCCACCAAACTGGGAAAGGGACACCTTGCGTGTCCTGAACCTATTCGAGAAGAGACTGCGTGATTACGAATCCCTGTTCGATGAATGCAGCGCCTTCCTGATGAGGACTAAAGGGGTTGGAAAGCTCTCGGGCGCCAAGGCGATCAACCTGGGCATCACCGGCCCATTCCTCAGGGGATGCAATGTTGATGTCGATATCCGGCGGGACGATCCCTATGAGAAATACGGGGAGGTAGATTTCACGGTATGCACCCATCCAGACTGCGACTCCTATGCCAGGTATAGGGTCCGCATCGATGAGATGTACGAATCATGCAATATCATCCGTCAGTGCTTCAAGAAAATGAAGGCTGGGCCAGTGCGGGTCAAATCACAGAAGGCCGCACCTGCCGGGCGATCGTTTGCGCACGTCGAGGATCCTCGTGGAGAGGGGTTGATGTATCTGATAAGTGACGGATCCGACAAACCATACAGATTGAAGGTCCGCTCACCGATATTCGTGACGGTATCTGGAATGCCAGCTGCATTGATCGGAGGAAAGATGGCAGATGTTCCGGCTATTATGGGTATGGCTGACATGTGCCTCGGTGAGACAGATAGGTGATCCACATGGCGGCTACCACACTCTTCAGTCTCATGCACGGGCTTGCATTGTGGATCGGGCAGGTCGTACAATGGTTGATCCAGGTCACCAACATCAAAGAGATCCAGTTCATAGGCGACTGGGCAGTGACGGGCGGTCCGGTGAATTTCCTGGCGATACTCCTGACCTGCGCGATATTCATGGTCGCGGCCCTTCTAGTGGGTATCACCTGTATATGGGAGGAAAGGAAAGTTTTAGGTAGGGCAATGGACAGGCGCGGCACACAGGTCGGTGCCCTGGGACTGTTCCAGAATTTCGCCGATGCAATCAAGACCCTGTTGAAGGAATTGATCATCCCGAGGGATGCCGATAAGAAGCTGTTCATGTGGTCGGTCACAGGACTGATCGCCGGGTCGGTCCTCCTTCTCGGACTGGTCCCATGGAGCGACCGGTTCTTCGTAGCCAACCCGGATCTGGCGTTGCTCGTCGGTCTGGCGGTCTTCTCTTTGGCCCCGTTCTTCTTGATCATCAGTGGATGGGCGTCGAACAACAAGTATTCCATGATCGGAGCGATGAGGGGGGCGGCGCAACTGATTGCCTATGAGATCCCTATCCTCATGGTCGTACTCTCGATAATCATAATGACCGGGAGCCTGAACTTCAATGTCATCGTCGCATTCCAGCAGACTCATATGTGGCTGATGTTCCCGTTATTCATCGGTTTCATCACGTTCTTCGTGTGCGGCATTGCTGAATCTGAACGTGTTCCGTTCGATCTGCCAGAGGCGGAAGCTGAACTCGTAGAAGGATGGCAGACTGAGTACGGCAGCATCCAATGGGGGCTGATAATGATGGCCGATTACCTCAGGGCGTACATCGTCAGCGCGTTAATCACCGTGCTCTTCCTCGGAGGCTGGGACGGCCCTTCGTTCCTTTGGCCAGAGGTGTGGTTCCTGATCAAAGTGTTCTTTGTCTTCTTCCTGATGATATGGATAAGATCAGCGACGGTCCGTATCAGGACGGACCAGCTCCTAAAGATAGGATGGAAAAGGCTGCTGCCATTGTCTTTGGTAAACTTGGTCATAGCGGTTTTATTTAAAGTAATGGGGTGGTTCTAAGATGGACGGAAGCAGCAACAATCCGAAGGATAAGAAGCTGAGGGCCACCGGTTATATGTTAAAGCCACTCATGGTCACGATGAGGATCATGATCAGGGGGGCCATTCCAGGCCATAGGCCCCGGACGGTCATGTATCCATGGGAGAAGAACATTCTACCTGACTGTTTCCGCGGTAGACCGGGGATCATATTGGATAAGTGCATCGCATGTTCCAAATGCGTCAAGGCCTGCCCTAACCAGTGCATCAAGATGGTCCAGATAGAGCATGAGACGCTGGGCAAGGTCAAACGCCCCGAGGTTAATGTTGGGCGGTGCATGATGTGCGGCAATTGCGCAGAGGTTTGTCCGACCAACGCGATGATAGTGACCCCGGAATTCGAGCTCGCTTCGTACACTCGCGACGATCTGATCTATGACCCGATCAAGCTGCAACATGCCTGGAAGCCGGGTTATGAGGTTAACTATGAAGAGCTACTCCCATCGAATAGGCAGGGAGGAGCGGTTAAGAAGGGCTCGATGGAGCTCAAGGACACGGTGAAACTGGAGGGCAAGAAGTGCATCTCCTGCGCCCGCTGCGAGAAAACCTGTCCGACCGGCGCGGTCAAGATGACCGAGACCGGCGAGGTCAATGAGAAGACCAAGAAACCGATAAAAAGGCCGGTCTTCGACGACACGAAATGTGTGTCCTGCGAACAGTGCGTGAACGTCTGTCCGAAAGACGCCCTGTCCATGAAGGAGGCGCTGTAAATGGATCTGTCTGTAATCGCATTCGTAGTCATCGCGGGCATGACCGTCGGCGCGGCGATATCGGTGCTCGTGACCAAGGAGATAATCCGCTCCGTTTTCTATCTCGCCTTCTGCTTTATCGGAGTGGCGATAACGTTCATCTTCCTGAACGCCGAGTACTTAGGATTGATCCAGGTGCTCGTCTATGTGGGCGCGATCAATGTGTTGATCCTGTTCGGGGTCATGCTGACCAAGAGACGCCTCATTGGAGGTGGTTCCTGTGAGTAAAACTTCCAATCTGGGCAACGCAATCGGTAAGGTCGTCCTAGCGGCGGTCCTGCTGGTGTTCATCGGCGCGTCCATCCTATACGTGACCTGGCCGAGCGGGCCAGTGGCGCAGTTCACCACCGAACAGTTCGGAGCCCTGCTCTTCGGTCAATACGGAGCCGTGGTCGTGGTGTTGGGGCTTCTGCTCTTTGGTGCCATGATCGCTGGTGTCTTCATCGCGCAGGAGGAAGATCAATGATCCCCCTGGAATATTTCCTGATACTGTCATCGACCCTGTTCGTAATCGGGATCGTAGGTGTGCTTACCAAGAAGAACGCCATCATCGTGCTCATGTCCATCGAGCTCATGCTGAACGCCGCGAATATTAACTTCGTCGCGTTCGCAGCGTACAATAACGACCCGTCCGGGTATATGTTCGCGCTGTTCTCGATCGGCATCGCGGCGGCCGAGGTCGCTGTGGGTCTGGCAATACTGCTGAACCTGAACCGGGTGAAGGATACGGTCCATGTTGAGGACCTCAACTCCATGAGGTGGTAAGATGCAGATATACGAATTAGCCTGGCTCATTCCATTATTACCGCTCGTCGCGTTCCTGATCGTGGGGTTCCTCGGGGGCAAGATGAAGGACAAGGGCGGAATGGTCGCCCTGGCCGGAGTCGGCAGCGCCATGGTGTTGGCTCTCCTGGTCGCTTATCAGGCACTAACCGCGGGCTTCGATGGGGGTGCAACATACTTTGAGCAGAGCATGTCTTGGGTCTCTGTCGGGGGTTACAACCTCGACCTCGGTGTCTACATAGATACATTGACGGCCCTGATGCTCATCGTAGTATCGTTCGTCGCGGCGTTGGTCGTCATCTACTCCGTCGGGTACATGCACGATCAGGGCGAGAGAAGGCGCCGCTACTACACCGAGATATGCCTGTTCGTGGGCGTCATGCTTGGATTGGTACTGAGCAACAACTTCCTGCAACTGTTCATATTCTGGGAGCTGGTGGGTCTTTGCTCCTACCTATTGATCGGTTTCTGGTTCGAGAGGCCGGCTGCGGCCTCTGCCGCTAAGAAGGCGTTCCTAGTAACCAGGGTCGGAGATGTCATGTTCATGATCGGTCTGATCGTGCTGTTGACGACCTTCAAGACCTTGGACTTTCACACGCTGTTCGACCCTAACGTGATCCGTAGCGTCAACCAGGGAACGCTTGGCCTCGGCCTATTCTTCATGTTCGGCGGCTCGATAGGCAAATCCGCGCAGTTCCCGTTGCATGACTGGTTACCAGACGCCATGGAGGGTCCGACCACTGTATCCGCGCTTATCCATGCCGCGACCATGGTCAAGGCAGGGGTATACCTAGTGGCCAGGATGTTCCCGTTACTGATCTTCGTGCCCAACGTCGGCCTGTTCATCGCAATCATCGGCGGTGTTACTGCGCTGATGGCGGCCACAATGGCGCTCAACTCGCCGCTGATCAAGCGCGTGCTCGCCTACTCGACCATTAGCCAGCTAGGTTACATGTTCCTGTCCCTTGGTACCGGCGCCTATCTGTTCGGTATCGGAATGCAGAACGGTGATCAAGCCCTGATGGCGGCCGGCAGCATCGCGTTCGCCGCCGGCCTGTTCCACCTGATGAACCATGCCTTCTTCAAGGCATTGCTCTTCCTTTCCGCCGGCTCTGTCATCCACTTCGTCCATACAGAGGAGCTGAAGCTGATGGGCGGACTCAGGAAGCATATGAAGGTCACTTCGACCGTGATGTTCATTGGTGCACTGTCAATTGCCGGTATCCCGATACTGAGCGGGTTCTGGTCGAAGGATGAGATCCTTTCGAGCGTGTTCAACGCTACGGCAAGCACCAACCAATGGGTGTTCATGCTGCTCTGGTTCATGGGATTGATTACGGCCTTCCTGACCGCCTTCTACATGTTCCGCATGTGGTTCATGACGTTCGGCGGGGAGGAGGGCGAGGCGACTAAGCATGCCACTCACACCAAGGGAGAGCACGTTGTTGCTCACAAGGATGAGCACGGCCACGAGGCCGACGTCCATGAGCACCACGAGGCACCCTGGGTCATGCTCGGACCATTGGTCGTACTGGCTGCCTTGGCCACCGGCTCTGGCTTGGTCGTGTTCATCGGTACCGGGTTCACGAACACGATTGCCTCGAACCTTAGTCCAAGTCTCTACGCTGTCAATGAGCCGTTCCGCCTAAGTGAAATCCTAGGAGATTGGCTTACCTATCTTTCAGTGCTTGTGGCCATCGCCGGAATAACCCTGGCGTACTTCACCTTCTCCAAGAAGAAGGTAGACGCCGGCGCGATCGCCAGCAAGCCCGCTGTGAGGCCGCTGTACAACATGCTGCTGAAGCGGTACGGTTTCACCAAGGGATATAACTACATCGGGGAGAAGGTCGTGTACGGGTTCTCGCTCGCGCTGGACTGGTTCGACCGAAAGGTAGTCGACGGCATCGTGAACCTCATTAGCCGTGGCCTCATCGGAGGCGGAAAGCGCCTTAGGAAAATGCAGACCGGACTGGTACAGAGCTATAGCACCATCGTCGTCGGTGGCGTCGTGGCACTCATCGTGCTGCTGTATGTGCTCGGGTTCGTATTGAAGGTACTGGGGTGATCTGAAATGCTGGAAAACGTACCCGTAATCACGTTGCTCATACTGATCCCGTTGATCGGTGCGATAATATCTTTCCTCATGGGAAAGCACCCGAAAGCCTCCAAGATCGTGGCGTTGGTGTTCTCGGCGATACCGCTGGCCATATCGGTCTTATTGCTATCCGATTTCAGCCTGAATATTGGCACATTCCAATATGTCGAGAGCCACAGCTGGATTTCGTCATTGGGCATATCGTACACGGTGGGTGTCGATGGCATCAGCATCGTGATGGTGTTCCTGACCGCGCTGCTGTCGTTCCTGGCCATCCTATTCTCATGGGATGTGGAAGAGCGTACACACCAGTACATGGGCCTGATGCTCGTACTGGAGGTCGGCGTCATGGGAGTTTTCACATCGATGGACTACTTCCTGTTCTACGTCTTCTGGGAGGTCGTGCTTATCCCGATGTACTTCCTCATAGCCGTATGGGGAGGTCCGAGACGCAGTTACGCTTCGATCAAGTTCTTCATCTATACACACATCGCGTCACTGGTGATGCTGTTGGGAATACTGGCCCTCTACTTCGAGGCCGGATCGCACCTGGGGTATGCCACATTCAACATGCAGGCCATTGCGTCGGTGTCCGGGCAGTTCGGTCAGCTCTTCCAGATAGTTGTGTTCGGGGCGCTGTTCTTCGGCTTCATCGTCAAGATGCCGATGGTGCCCTTCCATACTTGGCTCCCGGACGCGCACGTGGAGGCGCCAACCGCAGGGTCGGTATTACTGGCGGGCCTATTGCTTAAGATGGGCGCATACGGTATCATAAGGATCTGCCTGCCCACGCTGCCATATGCGGCGAACCAATACCAGATCGTGATGATCATAATCGCGATCGTCTCGATCCTGTATGGCGCTGTCATGTGCCTGGCGCAGAAGGACCTGAAGAAGATGGTGGCATACTCGTCCATCAGTCACATGGGCATCGTGATGTTAGGCATAGCCACATTGGGGCAGCTCGGCATCACGGCCGCCGTGTTCCAGATGTTCGCGCATGGTCTAATCACCGCCGTCCTGTTCATGATTTGCGGTATCGTTGGTCACCACGTCGGCACGAGGAACATGCCTAGGCTGGGTGGCCTGGCTGCCAAGATGCCTTACATGGCGGTCTTCATGATGATCGGATTCATGGCCTCGCTCGGTCTGCCCGGTATGGTCGGATTCATGGCCGAGTTCAGCGTGTTCACCGCAACCTTCGAAGCATTCGGATGGCTCCTGCTGTTGCCGATCATAAGCGTCGCATTGACCGCCGCTTATTATATATGGGCAATGCAGAAGACACTTTTCGGCCCGCTCACCAAGGAGGTCGATGTGGAGCACATCCACGACCTGACATGGTTCGAGGCTGTCCCGCTCGTCGTCCTGACCGGCCTGATTGTCCTGTTCGGCATGCTGCCGGGGCTGATATTCGATTATATTACGCCGTCGGTCAAGCTATTGACCGCCGTTGTATTTGGAGGCGCTTAAGATGATCGACATACAAGCAATTCGTCCTGAGGTCATATTGGCGCTGTTCGCCATACTGGTGCCGGCGGTCGGCTTGTTGGTCGCCCGATTCTTCAAGGGCACGAGCATCAGCAAGGTATGCGCGGCATTCTCGCTGGTAGGGGTAGGCCTGGCGTTCTTAGACGCTTTCATGTTCGTCTACAACAACGACGCCGGTGTATACTTCGTAGGCGGTCTGTTGAAGCTGGACCAGTTCTCCGCGTTGTTCATGATGATCTTCCTGGGAGTGGCGTTCTACGTCATTTTGGCGTCCGCCCGCTTCATCCAGGAGGACAAGCACCAGCCGGAGTTCTTTTCACTGATCATGATCGCCACCGTCGGCATGATGGTGGTGGCAAGCTCCACCGACCTCATCACCATGTTCGTTGGTATCGAGACGACCAGCATATCCTCGTACGCTCTAGTGGCCTTCAGGAAGAGGGATGCTAAGGGTGCGGAGTCGGCAGTCAAGTACTTCATCATCGGTGGATTGTCGTCCGGACTCACCCTGTTCGGCATATCGCTTCTGTACGGCGTAGCCCATACGACCTCGTTCGCTGGCATTGGCCAGGTGGTGACCATGAACTCTCCGATGCAGTCGGTGATCTTCTTGGCATTGGCGTTGACCGTCGCTGGCTTAGGATTCAAGGTGGCTATCGTTCCGTTCCATATGTGGGCCCCAGATGTATACGAAGGTGCCCCGACCACGGTAACGGCGATGCTGGCCGCGGGTAGCAAAAAGATGGGTTTTGTCGCCCTCTTCAAGCTCCTCCTGATCGGTTTGTTCGCGATAAGGGCCAACTGGGAGATGATGATCGGCATCGTCGCCATAGTAACTATGACCGTCGGCAATTTGGCGGCGATCAGCCAGACCAACATCAAAAGGATGCTGGCATACTCATCCATTGCCCAGGCAGGTTATATCCTGATATCGGTCGCCGTCGGAACACAATATGCGTTGTCCGCTGGTATCATGCAGATAATGACACATGCCTTCATGAAGGGAGGGGCTTTCATCATCGTGGCCACCCTGGCAACGGTCGCAGTCGGAGAATCCATAAACAACTACAAGGGACTGGCCAAGCGTGCCCCATTCATCGCGTTCGGCATGATGATCATGATGTTCTCCCTCGCGGGAATTCCGCCGCTGGCAGGGTTCTTCTCCAAGTTCGTCTTATTCTCGTCCCCGATCCAACAGTCGGCGGTCGCGGGAAGCGAATGGATGGTGTGGCTAGCAGTAGCCGGTATCATCAACTCGGCCATCTCCTTGTACTATTACCTGCGCATCGTGAAGTACATGTATGTGGACGAGCCGGAGGAAGGCACATCGACTGAGAAGCTTAAGCTTCCGAAGTCGATGGTCGCGGCGGTCGCAATATGCGTCTTCATGGTGATCCTGATCGGTGTCTGGCCGGACCCGTTCTTCAACGCCGCTAAACAAGCGGCAGCGGCGTTCTTCGCATAAGGAGACAAACCCCAAACAAACTCATTTCCATTTTTCAAACTAGCTCTGGCCCTCGATTCATTTTTCGCCTTGAATGGTCGTTTTCGTAGCTTTTGTGATCTCAAGAAACGGTCCTTTTTTTCTCTTGCCAGTAACGTTAAGTATTGATTGGTCATTATCGAGCCTCGATGGTTTCTACCTGGGATGCTCCCGTCCAGAAAGAGCTTAGGATGGTCGAGGAGCAGCTCCGTGAAATTGTTCATTCAGAGCAACCATTGCTTACAGAGATCAGCAACTACATCATCACATCGGGCGGAAAGAGGATGCGCCCAGCAGTGGCGTTGCTGGTTTTTAAGGCGGTCGGCGGTACCGACCCGCAAAAGATCATAAAGGTGGCTACCGCGTTTGAGCTGATCCATAGCGCTACCCTGATCCACGACGACATCAATGATCACGGAGAGATGCGGCGTGGAAGACAAGCAGCATACAAGAAGTATGGAACGCAGAAGGCACTCATCGCCGGAGATTTCCTTTTCGTGAAGAGCTTTGCCCTAGGTGGAACGTTCGATGAAACGATCATCGGTGTTGTCGCTGACGCATGCACAGGAATTGCCGAGTCTGAAATACTCCAGAGCGATTACGAGCATGACCAGGACACCAGCGTTGACGTTTACATCAACATCATAGAGGGGAAGACCGCTAGACCCTTCGAGGCCGGGGCCCGAGTGGGTAGCTACCTGGCGGAGTCATCATCTGCAGTCATAGAGGCCATGGGCAGCTTCGGCATGAACATCGGAATCGTCTTCCAGATCGTTGACGACATCTTGGACATCACCGGCGTGGAGGCGACCCTGGGGAAGGCCCGGGGGATCGATATCCTAGACGGCAAGCCGACGCTTCCCCTTATCATCGCCATGCAGGACAGGGCTCACGGCGATCGCATCAAGCAGATATTTAAAAAGGAGGTCAAGAGCTCTGCCGAGGTCGCCGAAGCCTTGGCCCTGGTCAAGAAGACCGATGCCTTGGATGCATCAATGGACTTGGCCGAGGAATATGCCAACAAAGCGCTTCTCGATCTCGAGGTCCTCAAACCTTCGGAGTACAAGGATGCCCTGAAAGCGCTCATCAAGGCCATCCTGGAAAGGAAGTCATGAGCGGGCGGTCATAAGTCCATTTGATGGTAAGGTGGCGTTCGAATGGTCAAGGTTGTCAAGGTGGATGTGGCGATCGTCGGGGCCGGTCCGGCCGGAAGCACCGCGGCCGAGCATGCCGCACTGAAAGGGGCTAGCGTCCTGATCTTGGAAAAGCGACCCCAGGTGGGATCGCCCGTGCGCTGCGGGGAGTTCATGCCAGCGGTATACGAGATGAAGAGGATCCTGCCCAATGCCACAGAGCTGGATTCTATTTTCGATATCCCAAACAATCTCCATTCGCTAACAACCGATGTCATCCGCATCTACTCGCCGAAAATGAGGCACTGGGATGTCCCGTTCGGCGGATACACCACAGATCGCGACCTCTTCGACCAATACCTCGCCTCGAGGGCGGTCAAGGCCGGGGCCGAACTGCGGACCGGACTGGAATGTACCGGCGTGAAGGGCAGTGCGATCTCCACTCCGGAGATGGACATCGAGGCAAAGGTAGTCATCGGAGCGGACGGGCCGCTCTCATTGGTGGGCAAGAACCTGGGCTATGCGCGCTCTACCGATCTATGCCCCGCGGTCACGGTGCAAGTGAAAGGTGATTTCGAGCCAGTACCGGAGATGTACTTCGGCGCCGTCGCTCCGGGTGGATATGCTTGGGTCCTGCCCAAGAAGGGTTTCGCGAACGTTGGACTCGGTGTGGCCCGTAGATTCTCCACGATGCCGGTGGGCGAGTATTTCGATCAATTCCTGAGGCTCAAGGGCATCAAGAACACGGACCAACCGATGGGCAAGTTTGTTCCGATGTCCGGCCCCATCAAGCGAACGGTCATCGGTGATTCGCTCCTAGTGGGTGATGCTGCCGGACAGGTCATGGCGGTGAACGGCGGCGGGATCCCGATCGCGATGATATGCGGACGGATCGCCGGTCAGGCTGCGTCGGATACTGTCCTCAAGGGTCTGCCGCTGACGGCCTATGAGGCCAGGTGGAGGCGGGAGGTCTACAAGCCTCTGCGCACGGCCGTGCACACAAAGTGGCTGGCAACACATGCCTCGGCAGTCAATGGCGCCTGGAGATGGCCATGAGCCTCTTGGGCCATAGACGTATCAATAAATTAATACGGTGCAAGTCGGTCCTTCCCTAGCGTGATCGGATGGAAAAATAAGAGAGCGCAAGGTGAGCTGGACGGATGAACCGAGAGCGGGATCGCTTCCAGCTGCCAACGAATCGGCTGGCCAAGATAGGAAAGGTTATCATTCTTTCCCATGCTCCACCTGGGCCTCCGTCAGCACCAAGGACGTTTCTGGCGAGAGGAACGTGGAT
>CAVWKV010000018.1:0-12452 GCA_963755265.1 uncultured Methanomassiliicoccales archaeon
TAAGGGCATCAAGAACACGGACCAACCGATGGGCAAGTTTGTTCCCATGTCCGGCCCCATCAAGCGAACGGTCATCGGTGATTCGCTCCTAGTGGGTGATGCTGCCGGACAGGTCATGGCGGTGAACGGCGGCGGGATCCCGATCGCGATGATATGCGGACGGATCGCCGGTCAGGCTGCGTCGGATACTGTCCTCAAGGGTCTGCCGCTGACGGCCTATGAGGCCAGGTGGAGGCGGGAGGTCTACAAGCCTCTGCGCACGGCCGTGCACACAAAGTGGCTGGCCAACACATGCTTCGGCAGTCAATGGCGCCTGGAGATGGCCATGAGCCTCTTGGGCCATAGACGTATTAATAAATTAATACGGTGCAAGTCGGTCCTTCCCTAGCGTGATCGGATGGGAAAATAAGAGAGCGCAAGGTGAGCTGGACGGGATCAACCCAGAGCGGCATTGCTTCCAGCTGCCAACGAATTGGTGGCCTAGATAGGAAAGGTTATCATCCTTCCCATGCTCCACCTGGGCCTCCGTCAGCACCAGGATGTTCTCTGGCGAGAGGAACGTGGATGCCCCTGACCCGGCCATGCTTGCGCTGACCGGTAAATAGAGCAGATCATGGCCGCCGAGGAACAGGGCCAAGTCCTGGTCAAGAAATATATCATTCCGACTACTTGTTCCTCTTTCCTTTAATCAGTCCGATGACCGCCCGCGGCACGCTGCGAACAACACCTTTTGTCGTCCATTCCAGGTCGGCCTTCTGGCAAATGGTCGATTCCATCAGCTCCTCGGTCTCCGCCTTCAGCGATCGGAGGGCGTCCTGGCGTTCCCTTTCGTCCGTCATCTTCACGATACCATCGATGCGTTCCATCATGTGTCGGGCGTTCTCCGAACGCGCCAGGCGGAGGTCCAGCTCTTCCTTGTCGATCTGATCGCATTCAAAACGGACGTGGTTCAAAATATCGGCGGCATCGTAAGAGGTTTCGGCTATCTGATCCCGATCCATCCATTCCGTCTCATAGGAAAGGACATACTTCCATGACGGAGAAAGAAGCCTGAATACGATGCTCTTCCAGCGTCCGAGCCAGCGACTTGTATCCATACTTGGATGGGTTCTCGAAAATGGCGCTGCCCGGGTCTAGGAACGGCGCCAAAGGCGAGGTGAAGATGAACAGCCTCTCGTCATTGGCCGTCATCTCGTACAGCTTTCTAGAATACTCGGCACTGGCCAGCGCCGACTCCCTGGTCTGCTGGGGTAGGCCGATCATGAAGAACAGATCGAACCTTTCCGCGCCGTGGTCCAGAGCGCTCTTCACCGAACGCTCTATGCTAGGCGTGTCGAACCGGCGGCCCAGTGCGTTCCTGATATTCTCATCGTGCGAATCTGGTGAGAACTCCACTGAGTATGAGACCAGAGAGCGTTGCGCCATGGCGAAGAACTCGTCGTTCGCTGGTGTGAACGTTTCCAAAATGAGCTGGTTCTTGACGCCCAGCTCCTTTGCCTCCTTGAAGAACCGCTCGGCATAACCCTTCCCGTTCTGGCGCAGGTCACCGACCACGAAGGTAGGCGCCTTCAGGTATTGTTGGATGTTGTAGACGTCTCCCGCCACCTTTTCCGGTGACCGGTACGCCGGGCGCTGCCTGCCGAGGTAACTTTTCATGGCCGAGCAGGAGCCGCCACAAACCGCACACTGGATGGAGCAGCCCCGCACCGTGAACACGGCAGTTATCGGGTAGCGGTCCCAGTCCTTGAAAGGCTTGAACCCATTCAGGTCCCGGTGCTTTATTACCGACCTGACTATCCATCCGTAGTCGATGTCCAGGTGGTCTAGGTCCGTCGGGACATAGGTCAGTTCATTGAAATGCACTTTGCCTGATTCGTCCTTCCAGGTCAAGTTCTGGACCTTATCCAAAGGCGTGCCCTTTTCCAATGCCTGCATAAGCTCCGTCACGGGGACCTCCGTGGAATCCCCCCTCAGCACAAGGTCGACCTGTGGATATTGGATCAATTCTTCGTGATAGTAAGTTGCCGAGAAACCGCCCATGAGAATCTTGGCGTCTGGATGAAGCTTCCTTACCAATTTCGCTACTTCCAGCGCTCCCTGGGCATGAGGCAACCAGTGCAGATCGATTCCGAACACCGCTGAATCGAGCTTGGCGATGACCTTCTCTGCGTCCAGTTTCTGGTCGTTCAACATCATGCTGGCCAGGTTGATGATCCGGACCTTGAATCCCGCCTCGTTCAAGGCTGTCGCCATCGTGGTGAATCCGATCGGATACATCTCGAAGACCGGAGTGGAGGGCACCAGATCGCTGACTGGGCCGTAGAACAGGAATTCCTTTCTGAAGTCGTATACGCTCGGAGCGTGGATGAATGTGAGGTCTTCCCGCAAACGATCTGCCTCGGTGTCACGAGAAAATGTTGTGTGTATTAAAACTCACTTGCCAAAGCGTCGTTGCCTCATCTGGTATGAGCGGATGGCCCTCATGAAATCCACTTTCCGGAATCCCGGCCAATAAACGTCGGTAAAGTACAGTTCGGCGTATGCCAGCTGCCAGAGCAGGAAGTTGGAGATACGCTCTTCCCCGGACGTCCGCAGGATGAGGTCCGGATCGGGGAAATCGGCAGTGTAAAGGAACTTGGAGAAGACCTCCTCGTCGATGTCCTCCACCTGCATCTTACCCTCTTTCACCGCCAAGGCGATCTGCTTTATCGCCTGGATTATCTCCTGCCTGCTGCCATAGGCGATGGCGATGTTGTAGAAGTAAGAATCATAGTCCTTCGTGGCGTCCTCTGCCACCTTGATGGCTTTCTGGACCCTCTTCGGGAGCAGCTCCCTCTGCCCGATCACGGTGAGCCGGATGTGGTTCTCATGGATACGCGCATCCGTTGCCAGCCGCATGAAGTTGTCCTCGAAGAGCTTCATCAGGTAATCGACCTCGGGAGGCTCTCGATTGAGGTTCTCGGTGCTGAAGGCATAAACTGTTAGGATCTTAATGCCCAGCTCCCGGCACCACTCCATGACCTCCTCCAGCTTATCCTTACCTTTGACATGACCTTCGGTCGTACTTAGGCCGAACTCCTTGGCGAACCGGCGGTTCCCGTCCATTATGATGGCCACATGATTAGGCACCTGGCCCTGCTCGATCTCCTTCTGAAGCTTGCGCTCGTAGGTCTGGTACGCTGTGTTGGCGATGACCCTGGAGATCTCGTTCTTTATAGAATGCCCCCTTTCCTGTTCCCAACACGTGCAGGCTCATCTAGTTTTCGAAATCCTCCGGCAATCCGGCAGCCCTTAGTCCCAGGTCGAAGCATCCGATTGCCGATACAGCGCCGATTGCGCCGCCCTTACCGGTTATCTCGATGATGCGGACCCCGTTCTGTTTCGCCACGCGGTAAGCGGAATCTACCTTGTAGAGTATACTCTTCGCTTCCCAGCCATATTTGACGAGGGGGTCAGGAACTTTCAGGCCCACGAAGGCCGCCACGACGGTGTGATCGGAGAGCGTTTCCTTCCTGACACTGTCGACAAAGTACTGGATCAGGGCCTCGATGTCCTTCTCCGGGACCGCGAAGGATACGGCTGATGATGTGCAGTTGGTCGTTTTTTCTGGAGCTTCCGGGTTCAGCTGGATGATCTTATGTTCCAGGAAATGGCCGATGGTGGAGGCCCGAGCGATCTTGAGGACAGAGGCCCAGGTGGCCCCCTTCTCCTTGGTGTCGGTATCGTCGACACCGATGAGCACACGAACCAATTTCGGCGTGACCACGGTCACCTCTATCTGGTGCGCCCCTCCGATCTTGATATCATCCGGATACTCGGCGCATATAGTTCCAGGCCCTTGGGGCATGCAGACTCCGATGCCCACGCTCGCCCCGGCCAATCCGACCCAGGTGGTCCGGACCTCGTCCCCGTCAATCTTGACCGCTCTCAAGCCCTGACCTCCCAGGTCCTTCGAGGCGGCGCCGAACTTCAGCTCCCTTTCACCGATGATCGCATCCATGATCAGCGTGTTACCCTCGACGCTGATCTTGGTCAAGACACCCTGGGCTCTCTTTCGGTTGACCGCGTCCCATTCCACTGGCCCCTTGGCGCAACACTCTTCGATGATCTGGGCTACACCGTTCTTTTCATCAACTAATGTATAGATGCCACGGCAGAAATATTGCCCGAACCGTTGCTTGATCTCTTCTGGCTTAAGGATCTTGGTCATCTGGTTAACCTTCTAGTGACCTAGGTCGGCGCCAAAGATAGCGTAATCACTTATCTAGCTTTCGAGGTTGATAGGGTGTGGGCAGGCGGTTCCCGGGTTAAAATGTGCGGAAACTGCGGGCCGATACCGACAAGCGACCTATGAGTCCCTGGGCGATCGCGAACCTAACAAGATTAGGTCCTAATGAAATGCGACGGTATGTTCGATAGTTGGAGCGCCTTCAGCTCCTTGCTGGTCTTCGACCGATACACCAGGAACTTGCCTTTAATGGCGATGACCTCTCCGATGTGCCTGCCCTCAAGCATAGATAATTCGACATGCCCTTCGCTTATGAAGGTTAACGGATATCGGTCCAATACCTCCAGAGGTGTGTTCTTGGTGGGCAAGACCTTCGAAACCTTGACCAGCACTTCTTCGTATCTTAATTCGTACGTGCTTCTATCGGCAGCTTTGAGGATGGTCCTCAGTGATTCCTTCTTTGACACCGTCTGCCGAGCCTTGAGAAGATGAGAGATCTGGTTCTCGGCGGCCCTCGCCTCCATACGGTTGTTACAATCGACAAGCGGGGCGATGGCATCCGCACCCTGTTCGATACCGCGCTCTTTCAGCCTAGATCCTGAGGTCATCCCGATCTTGATCATGTCCCCGTGGAACGCGACGTAGACAACATGCTTCCTTCTGCAGATCTCGGAATCGCACTTCGTCCCATCGCATCGGGGTTCGAAAATGCATTCCTGGTGTCCGATCCAGACAGAAGCACAGCTTTCGCACTGATCGAAACGGTCGACCTTCCTATTGGACGGACATGGTATGTGACCATCGGAGGTGTATCGGCCCACGCACCTCCGCTCTTCGGATATGTGCCAGTCGATCCGTTCAAGATTGATTTTCGACATCTTTCCGCTCCGAACATCGTATACTTCAAGCTGGGGTTTGTATTCATCCCATCCGAAAGAGATGGCGTGCTGGGAGAACGAATTGGCATTGTTGCCAAGAAGCAATCGATCGGCACGGACGAACATTACTCTAACCGAGTCCCGCACGGCAATATCAAAGTGTCGGACGGCCCATCGAATGTGCCATGTTATCCGAAAAGTGGTCTTGATCCTAGCTAGCGAAACAATCCTGGACGATTCCAGGATGGTAGTATGACGTTCGGTTCTCATTCGACGGTCAAAGAAGATTAAGAAAAATGATTGGATAATGTCAAATTCAGTCAGTGATGACCTCTTCTTCGACCGGCGCTTCTGCCTTGCGTAGACACTCGGCCGGGATCTCCGGGGCGAGGAACACTGTCCTTCCTGCCTGCCCGATAACGATTCCCTCCTCGATAGCCCTCTTCGAGTCGATCTCCAGTATGATTGGTTCCTCGGTCCTTACCTTGCCTGCACATAGTGCATCGTTGTAGGTTTTGGACAGATGTACCATCTTCCTGTCGGATGGCTTCAGCCCGGTCTCGAGCAGGATATCCGCCTCTTCCGGGGTGGTCGGGTAGTAGAGGATGTCCGGGATGTTCTCCGTCGGCAGCCTCAGGTTCAGCTCGATCGAGTGACCGTACGTGGCCCGGATCATGTCGTTGCTGATCTGATAGCGGCCCTTCGGGTCTGTCTCAATGATGGCGATGATGTGATGCGGCCTGAGCCAATGGTAGCGCTTGCTCTGGTCCTTCAAGGCATTGACGAACTCCCTCAGGTTTATGAAACCCTGGTCATCCATCTCCAACCCGAATTTCTCCGGGAAGTGGCGGAGCACTCCGGCCATGGTCCTTCCGATCTGTTCCAGTTCCTGTTCGTTCATCAGGAACTTGCCCTCCTCACCGCAGACCGGGCAGACGTCACCCCGGAAATAACCGTGCTCACTGCATTCGCGCAACATTTCAGCAGGGGTGGAATTAGGTCGCGGCACTTATACTTTTTCGGCGGCACAGTGGAAAGGATAAGAGGTCAGGAGCCTCGATCTTCCAGCATCATCTCGGCAGCTTTGACGGTGTTGCGCAGGAGCATGACTATGGTCATTGGACCGACCCCGCCTGGCACTGGGGTTATGGCGGCGGCCTTCATCCTGACGCGATCGAAATCGACGTCTCCCATAAGGCGATAACCTCTGGGCGAGTTCTTGTCCGGTACTCGATTAGAACCGACGTCGATGACGACCACGCCCGGCTTGACCATATCCACCGTGACGAACCCCGCTCCCGCACCCATCGCGGAGACCAGGATGTCGGCGGTACGCGTTATCTCCGCCAAGTTCTTGGTCTTGGAATGGCAGATGGTGACCGTAGCGTTTGCCCTTTCGTCCTTTTGCATGAGCATCGCCGCCAGCGGCTTGCCTACGATGTTGCTCCGCCCCAGGATAACGACGTGCTTGCCTGACGGGGCGTTCCCGCTGCGGATCAAGAGTTCCTGTATCCCATATGGAGTGGCCGGTACGAAACCGGTCTGGTCGCCGATGAGGATCTTACCCACGTTGAATGGATGGAAGGCGTCCACATCCTTGCGCGGGTCAATGCGGACCAGGACCTTCCGTTCATCGATATGTTCCGGCAGCGGCAATTGGACCAGGATTCCATGGACCCGAGGATCTGCGTTGAGCTCATCGATGAGCTGGAGCAAGGCCTTCTCTGAAAAATCCTGGGGTTTCATGATAGTTTGCGAATACATGCCCATCTCTTCGCTGGCCTTTCCCTTCATTCGGACATATGTCTGCGAGGGGGCATCGTCCCCAACAAGAATGACGGCCAAACCAGGGACGACCCCTTCCTGTTTCAAGATGGCGATCCTTTCCCTCAGTTCCTTCCTGATTTCATCGGCGATAGGTTTTCCCTCGATCAAGCTGGCTGTCATGAGGTCACTACGCCTCCCTATTCACCCGCTAAATAATAAATGTTCGATGCCTCTTACCGGGCTGGTCAGGCCCGCGGAGCGCGATGTCCAATGTATAAGACATACCTCCCGTATACCTGTCCGTCCGTAGGTGGAGCCAATGAAGACCAATATCGAGATCGCTCAGGAAGTCAAGGCCAAGCCCATCGAGGAGATCGCTAGATCGGTCGGCCTGGACAAGGATGACATAATCCTTTACGGTAAATACATGGCAAAGGTACCGCTGAGCGTGCTCCATAAGTTCGATGACCGCCCTGTCGGGAAGTTGGTCCTGATGACGGCGATAACCGCCACACCTGCAGGAGAAGGCAAGACGGTCACCACCATAGGTCTGGTGCAGGCCTTGGGGCGGCTGAACAAGCGGGTCATGGGAGCGATACGCGAACCATCCCTCGGGCCCACTTTCGGTCTCAAGGGCGGCGCCACCGGCGGCGGCTATTCGCAGGTCTACCCAATGTGGGACATCGACCTTCATTTCACTGGAGACATCCATGCGGTGGGAGCAGCCAATAACCTTCTCTCTGCCATACTGGAGAACAGCATCACCAAGAAGAACGAACTCAACATCGATCCCACCAAGATCGTCCTGCGCAAGGCCTTGGACATGAACTGCCGCGAGCTGCGGCACATCGTGGTCGGGCTAGGGGGCCGCACCGAGGGCGGGACCCCGCACGAGAGCGGTTTCATTATCACTGTGGCGACGGAGATCAGTGCCATCCTGGCACTTGCCACGTCGATGGCGGACCTGAAGGAACGCCTCGGCAAGATGATCGTCGCCTACACCTATGAGGGTGAGCCGGTCACGGTCACCCAGCTCGGTTGCGTCGGTGCGCTGGCGCTCTTGCTCAAGGACGCGATATACCCGAACTTGGTACAGACGCTGGAGGGTGAGCCTTTCTTCATCCACGGTTTCCCCTTCGCCAACATCGCTCACGGCAACTCATCGCTCACGGCCACAAAATACGCTCTCAAAATGGCCGACATCGTTGTCACCGAGGCCGGTTTCGCGGCCGACCTTGGGGCTGAGAAGTTCTTTGACATCGTGTGCCGCAACGAGGGCATACACGCGGACTGTGCGGTTATCGTCTGTTCGATCCGGGCGCTGAAGATGCACGGAGGTGTACCCGTGGACAAGGTATGCGAGCAAGACTGCGATGGCCTGAGGCGAGGTTTTTCGAACTTGGACAAGCACATAGAGAACATCCGCAAGTTCGGTGTACCTATGGTTGTGGCGCTGAACCACTTCGCCTCCGATACGGCGGAGGAGATCCGCATTGTCATCGACCACTGCAAGGCCAAAGGCATTCGGTGCGCGCTATCGGATGTATTCTCCGAAGGAGGAGCCGGCGGGGAAGAGCTTGCGAAACAGGTCCTGGAGGTCCTGGCCAATGAGCGTCCGAACTTCCGTTTCCTTTACGATACAAAACTGCCGCTCAAGGAGAAGATCAGGATCGTCTCCACAGAAATGTATGGCGCCCTGGATGTCCAGTACGAGAGCGGAGCGGAGAAGGCCATCAAGCTCATCGAAATGTCCGGTATCAACCGCCTGCCGGTCTGCATGGCGAAGACCCAGCTCTCGCTTTCCGACAACCCTAAGCTGAAGGGGGCGCCCACCGGCTGGGTGCTGAATGTCAGGGAAGTGTTCGTCTCTGCTGGTGCAGGGTTCATCGTTGTGGTGTGCGGACCGATAATGCTCATGCCTGGTCTTTCATCCGAACCGGCAGCGCTGGGCATCAACATCAGCGACGACGGGTATATAACCGGACTTTATTGACCGCCTACTCATGCACCTTGGCCTTGATCAGCTTCTCGACGATAAACGAGCCAGCCACAGCCACGTCCTCCGTCGGGAATATTTCGCCGACGCTGCGGTCGAAAAGGATGGCAGAGGTCGCCGGGATCTCCTTGTCCCCACGCCAAACGATCAAGGTCACCGGGACCTTGGGGAATAGTAGAAGCTCGACAGAAGCGCTGCCCTTCGACCTGATTGTACCCTTGAGCCGGACCCCTGCCTTGACAAGCTCCTCTGGATCATTGCCGAACTCCTGTGCCAGACGCTCATTTGTTCGGTTATGGAAGGCATCGTTGTAGGCTTCGCCTCCTTTAAGCTGACGGAAGAGGACGAGCTCACCGCTCGGACCGCTAGCATGGCAGCCAATCAGGTAATGCATCACTAGGATATCGAAGAACTTCTCATGAGGATTGGTTGAGGTGACCTTGCCTTCCCACTTGTCCACTTTGACCGATTCGTCCAGGACGGTTAGGGTGAATGTCCTACCGTCGAAATCGGCCAGCGAGTTCTTGGCCATGCTCTTTGAATCCAAATGGACTAGATCTTCCCAGGCCTTCTCCTCGGCGGCGGAATATGCATTGTTCCCTGGCTTGTTGAAGGTGATGACCATTAACAATGACCGCCCATTGATCGATTCACATAGTTCGCCACTGTGACGAACTCCAGTCCGTTGTCCTGTGAGTGTCGGATCAATGTCCTCAGGTCATCCAAACCTTTCTGAATATCCATTTCGCATTGTTGGCCTTTGCAGAAGTTCTCCACAAGGTGCCAGGAATGGGTTGACAGGACCATAAGCCCGTCGTTGAAATCATCCACCATTTTCATATAATCGGCGATCGACCTCTTGCCCTCATGGAGGGGCCAGAGGTAGCCCACGATCTTCTTCCCCCTTTGGTCCCGAGAGGAAGTGATCGGCACCTCAGGAAGTCCGTTCCTGGTGATGTATGGTCGGATCGAGCCTTCATGTATCTCCTGCACGAAGCTCGAGTCATACAGGAAGCCATGCTCTTTGAGGGAGTCCATAAGCTCTTCGCTGGCATGAAGGTAGGGAGCGCGGAAACCGCGCCGTTCTTCTCCGAACAGGGTGCCTAGTACTCCCTGGGACCTTTCCAGGATGTCATCGATGTCCTCCCGGTCCATCCTCACTCCGGTGTCAGCACCGGTCAGGTCCTCGTGGTCGTAGGCATGGCAGGCCACTTCGTGCCCTTCCAGAAGTTTCGCGATGTCCTCCGTCTTATCTATTTTCATGGCGGTTGTCGCCTCGAGGAAAAAGGTGCCGCGGACCTCGAGGTCGTTCAGCGTGGCCACAATCAGCTCCAGCCCTTTGCGAGAAGAGGCGAACCTGGGTTCGTCGGAACCATCGATCGGGCTGGACACCGCCGCCATCTTGCCTTTGCGGGCCTGATTGACGTCCCTGTCCACATCGACAGTAATGGCCGCCCTGCGCATGGGAAAACAGAAGGGCAGCGTCCTAGATAATCGTTACCGAACCGGAACATCATAAGGCGCAGGTCCAAGTTCATAAGCTTTTTATATCACCCATCTGGTCAGAAAGTCCGATACCATTTGACCATCCAGTATCGTTTGGAAGTAATCACGGTTTCTCATGATGAAGCCCAGTACCTTACAGCTCTATCAGCAGAGGTGAGGTGATCTTGAGGGGCGTCCTCATCATCGGCGGGGGCACAGCTGGGATATCGGCCGCGTTATCGTTGGCCGAGAGGGGGATATCAAGTATCATCGTCGAGCGTTCGTCCATGATAGGCGGGTTGGCCTCGGACCTAGCCTGCAAGGGACGCGTTCAATGCGTTCAATGCGACGTCTGCATGTCGACAGAGCGAGTCCCATTATTAATCCGCTCCAGTCTGGTGAGGATAATTACATCGTCCGAGGTGGCTACGATAGAGAGAGACCTTGGTTCCTATCGGGTCGGAATCGTGCCTAACCGTTCCATCGACCCGCAGTACTGTAACGAATGCGGCGATTGCGCCGATGCCTGTCCGCCAAAAGCCATCGAAACGGTTCCCGGAAGAAAGAACAAATGGCGTGTGGTGACGCAGTCATGCCCTTTTCCGATCGAGGAATGCACCAGTTGTATCGATGTATGTTCCCGGGACGCGGTCCGGACAGGACCGGGGGAAGCGAGATCATTGTCGATGCCATCATCGTCGCAATGGGCAATGAAACGTTCGACGCGATGACCGAACCGAGACTGGGCTACGGCTCGGTCAACGGCGTTTTTACCGCCCTAGACGCCGAATGTGAGCTGAACATGTACGGCTCATTGGACCGGTTCTGCGCTGGCAGGCCGCCCAAGAGCGTCGTCTTCATCCAGTGTGTTGGTTCGAGGGGCCGCCCCGGGTCGGAACAGTGCTCTAAGGTCTGCTGCAAGTACGCCATGAAGCTGGCCCAGTCATTACGTGCCGGCGACTCCGGTCTGGATATCACATTCTTCATGATGGATTGGAGGAGATACGCAGCAGAGGATTCCATCATCGATCTGGCCCGCTCCGATCCAAAACTCACATTGCTGCGCAGCCGGCCCGCTGAAATAGTACAAAGCGAGAATGGACGACCGACAGTGCGGTACGCACTGATCACAGATGACACTGTGGCCGAGAAAGAGTTCGACCTGGTCATCCTTTCGATCGGCCTCATGCCCCCGGTAGCGGGAAAGGACATGGCCAATTCGCTCGGCGTTCGTCTCTCCCCTCAGGGTTTCTTCATGTCCGAAGGTAACCCTGGACGGATAACCGACTCGAAGGGCCTGTTCTTTTGCGGTTCTTGTGCTGGTCCCAAGGACATCGAGGAATGCGTTATGGACGGGGCCATTGCGGCGGGGAAGGCCCGTGCTTACCTGGAGGGGCTGAAATGATCGAGAAGTCGCCGCCGGCGCACGGCCCGATCGGATCACCCAAGGGCATCGGTGTCTTCATTTGCTCCTGCGGGGGCGTCATATCCAGGAAAATTGACCTCCATAGACTAGGTTGCATTGCCACCGCATACCCCAACGTGAGGGACGTCATATACTTCGACCGGTGTTGCAATGAACCGCAACAGGGCGAGATCAGGCTCTCCCTGATGGCCGGCGACATCGACCGTTTCGTCATCGTAGGCTGCAGCGGTCGGACGGCATCGGATCGATTCGAACAACTGGCCGAATCGGCCGGCATATGTCCCGACCTGGTGACATTCTGTGATCTGCTGGACCTTTGCGCCGCACACTCCAAGGCGGAAACGCAATCCAAGGCGGAGCATATGCTACGCACGTCATTGAAACGAACCACCATGCTCCAGATTACTCCCCGTTCAGAGGTGGAGCGGTCGATGACGGTCCTGGTAATCGGCAACGGTCCTTCCGCCATAACCGCTTCGAGGTCCCTGTTCGACGAAGGCCTCAGCATCGTCGTTGTGAACCCAACCCAACGATTGGAGGAGAGCGATCACCAGAGCGTGATCCCGTTGGAAGGCGGTTCGCTCGAGCAAATGACCAAGGCGGCCGGTGACCGGTTCCGGGTGCTCGACGGTATTGAAGTGCTCTCCTTCACTGGCCATCCCGGTCACTTTC
>CAVWKV010000019.1:0-10906 GCA_963755265.1 uncultured Methanomassiliicoccales archaeon
GAACCTCCGCATTTCATTGACCTCGGTCACGGAGATTTGAATCCTCGGCCGAGCCGCTCCGCGGAACTTGATCGTATCACTAACTAGGTTCTTCATTTGCTTGACCGTCTGGGATTCGTCCGCTGACACCAATGGCATTAGAGCAACCGTTATATCAGCTTTCGTTTCGTCGAAACATATCTGGAGACCTGAAGAACCCTAACGCATCTTCATGTCCACTTTCTTGAACTCGTGCCCTTTGTGTCCAGGCGGGAATACGCCAAGAGCGCGGTCCCCCTATAATTTCGGCTCGCAAATATCTCGTTCCGAGCAATTATTGCAGCGAATAAACTGAAATAATTCGCTATTTTCACGAAACGGAACACTTAGTGTCACATTCGGGAATGACTGATTTTACCGAATATTTCACCATCTGGATATAGTAAAAATGCTGAAATCAATACTGATAACCGTCCGATTTGCATTATATACCCTAAAATGGCGTGCTTTCTATAGGTGTCGGAAAATGCACGCTCTCGAAACATCGAGGTTATTGACGGAGGAGTACTCCGCGAAGATACTCCTTGCAACCATGGGAAAGCCGAAAAGCGCGTTCGAACTGAGCGACAAACTCGGAATACCGATCGCTGCTTGCTACCGCAAGATCAAGCTGCTGGAGGATTCCGGTCTCATGTTCTGTGCGGAGAGAAGGCTTACCCAGGCAGGCAAGAGGATCAGCATGTACAAATCGAACGTGAGGAATGCCCAGATTGTGTTCGAGAGGAACAAGATCAGGGCCAAGATCGAAATGATCGATGGCACGACTCAAGACGCGTCGTATGATATCGACATGTCGGCATTCTTGGAAATGGCAAAGCAACCCGCCTAAGCGGATTAGCTAGTTCGATCAGGGAGAATGCATTTTCCCTTCCCGCACTTTCCTCCGGGAAGGGCCCCTCTCCCTTTGATCAGGCATTGCAAAGATTAGTTCTGGGCTGTCACGAAGGGGTCTAGATCCATTTCAGGCCGCCGTGTACCTTCCTATTCGGATAAGAAATTTTAATTAAGAAGGAAATATTAAAAAGCGCCGATCCCCGGATATCACGCTTGCGAAGGAGCGCCTGGGGTGGAGCCCGCACGTGGGGATCGACGCCGGCTTGAAGATGACGATAGAGTATTATCGGAGAAAGCTCTTCAGTAAAACCGGACAATAATGCGAAAGCCATAACAAATCTCAACCTATTGTCACGAATATCGTATTTGATGTACGCATTACAAAATAATATCTTATGAAATCGTCAACTATCGTTGAACGTTCTCGAAAGGTTTAATTATCTCTGCGGACCTGAATGGCCTCGGCGTGCTTTCGATAGGGATAAGTTTCGCAGTGATCCCAGGAAGCGGCCAAACCCCGGAGGAAAAGGGATGACCGACCAGCATACCATCGAATCAGTCATGGAAGAGGACAGGCGCTTCGACCCACCGAAGGAGTTCAGCGAAAAGGCGTTGGTAAAGAGCTTCGAGGATTACCAAGCGATGTACGACGAGTCGATCAAGGACCCGGAGGCATACTGGGCGAAGCAGGCAGATATTATACACTGGTTCTCCAAATGGCACAACGTGTTCAGCTGGGACAAGGCAGAGGCGAAGATAATGTGGTACGAGGGCGGAAAGACCAATGTCGCCTACAATTGCATCGACCGCCACGTGCTCGGCCCTAGGAAGAATAAAGCAGCGATCATCTGGCAGGGGGAGAAGGACGAAGAAGTCGTCACTCTTACCTATCAACAACTGCTCAATGAGGTCTGCAAATTTGCCAACGTCCTTAAGTCCAAGGGGGTGCAGAAAGGAGACCGGGTCTCCATCTACATGCCCATGATCCCCGAGCTGGCCATCGCCATGCTGGCCTGCGCCAGGATAGGGGCAATACATAGCATCGTCTTCGGAGGCTTTTCGTCGGAATCGCTTCGGGACCGGATCAACGACAGCGATTGCAAGGTGCTCATCACAGCCGACGGCAACCACCGTGGAGGCAAACCAGTCAACCTGAAGGTCAACGCAGACATGGCGCTGGAGAAGGGCGGCCCGGTGGAGAGCGTCATCGTGGTCAAGCGCTCCGGCACCGAGGTGGAGATGGTCGCCGGCCGAGACTCCTGGTACCATGAGGAGATGGCCAAGGCCTCGCTATTCTGCGAACCGACCTGGATGGATGCGGAGGACCCGTTGTTCATCCTCTATACCAGCGGTTCGACCGGCAAGCCCAAGGGCGTCCTGCACACGACTGCCGGCTATCTTGTCTTCGCCGCCATGACCCACAAGTACATCTTCGACGTGCAC
Source organism: uncultured Methanomassiliicoccales archaeon (assembly GCA_963755265.1). Lineage (GTDB taxonomy): Archaea > Thermoplasmatota > Thermoplasmata > Methanomassiliicoccales > UBA472 > DASXVU01. The sequence goes on from CAVWKV010000019.1 coordinate 2,317, forward strand.
GAGGAGGATACCTATTGGTGCACCGCTGACATCGGCTGGATCACCGGACACTCATACATCATCTACGGGCCACTGTGCAACGGAGCGACCACCCTAATGTTCGAAGGTATACCGACCTACCCGCAGCCGGACCGATTCTGGCAGATCGTGGAGAAGTTCAAGGTCAATACGTTCTACACAGCCCCCACGGCGATCCGTTCACTCATGAGAGAGGGCGAGAAGTGGCCCCGGTCTCGGGACCTTACTTCGCTGAGGCTGCTGGGTTCCGTGGGCGAGCCCATCAACCCGGAGGCCTGGATGTGGTATCACCACAACATCGGCCAGGGGAAATGCCCGATCGTCGACACCTGGTGGCAGACGGAGACGGGAGGTATCCTGATCAGCCCGATACCGGGAGCAACACAGACCAAGCCGGGTTCGGCCACCAAACCGTTCTTCGGCATAGAACCGGCCATCTTCAAGGAGGATGGTTCGGAGGCCGCGGTCAATGAAGGTGGGTACCTGGTCATCAAGAGACCCTGGCCGGGCATAATGAGGACCGTCTACGGCCAACATGACCGGTTCAAGGAGACCTACTGGAGCAAGTTCCCTGGCTTCTACTTAACCGGCGATTCCGCCCGCATGGACAAAGACGGCTATGTCTGGATCATGGGGAGGGTGGACGATGTCATCAAGGTCTCCGGACACCGTATCGGTGCGGCAGAGGTCGAGTCCGCGCTCGTTTCCCATCCGAAGGTGGCAGAGGCTGCGGTGGTCCCGGTCCCGCACGACATCAAGGGGGAAGCCATCTACGCCTACGTAACACTGAAGTCCGGTGTCGAAGAGAGCGAACAGCTGAAGAAGGACTTGGTCATGCACGTGCGCAGAATGGTCGGACCGATCGCCTCACCGGATACAATCCAATTCGCCAGCGCCATGCCCAAGACCCGCAGCGGAAAGATCATGAGACGAATACTGAGGAAGATCGCCTCGGGTCAAGCGGAAGAACTGGGCGACGTCAGTACGTTGGCCGATCCCAGCGTCGTGGGCAAGCTGGTGGAGGACCACAAGCTCCAGATGAAAAGGTAATTCCGGAACGGTATCGGATGAATCGCTAATAATATAATTAGGGTCAGACCTGTAAGATTTGTCAAGGGAACCACCCTTGACCCCCTAATACTCCTCGATGAGGAGAAATTCGAAACCTCTTAGGAGGGGAAGACCCTCCGAAACCCTTCATACGATCATTAATCCCGTGGGATATGCCTTCATTAAGGTCCTAGGAGGACACCCCGTTCCAATGATCACTTCGACCAGAGGTCCATGTTGACCATGTAGGTATCCTCGACAAGCCTGGCCTCGACCTTCAAACCGGTGCGGTAGAACATATCGAGCATACGAAAGTTCTCGGACAGCAATTCGGCGGTGAACGCCTTCACTCCCTTGTCCTTGGCGATCTTGATCAGCATTTCCATGAACTGCGATCCGATGCCTTTGTTCTGCCATCGGTCGACCACCACGAAGGCCACTTCGGCGGTGTTTTTCGCCTTTTCCACATCATACGATGCCATTCCGATCACTTGAAAACGGTCCTTATCTTTGGTCATGGCGATGACCGTCATAGTGCCCTCATAGTCGATGTCGATTAGACGCTGGATCTCCTTGTGCGGCATTTGCTTCTTAGGACCCATGTAACGCTGGTACATGGTGGCTTCAGACAAGGAGTAGAACATCTCCTTGATCATGGCCTCATCCGTGAGCTTGGCAGGGCGGAAGTATACCTCGACGCCCTTCATCACCAGGACCGCCTCGTACTGCTCTGGGTATATTGTCCCGGTGAACGTCATTCCCGGGACATCCTTGAATATGTAGCCGCAAAGATTTAGCGTGTGCAAGCAATTCCGCACGGAACTTCGGGTGAGCGATCGAGATCAGCGCCAGAGCTCGCTGCGATATGCTCTTGCCATGCAATTCTGCGATGCCGTACTCCGTAACGACATAGTGCACGTCTCCCCTGGTCGTGGTTACGGCGGACCCGGGGTCCAGCGTCGGCATTATCCTTGATACCGAGCCGTCCCTTGCGGTGGAGGGCATGGCGATGATCGGTTTACCCCCTTTTGACCGGGCAGCCCCCCTCATGAAGTCTACGTGGCCGCCTAGGCCAGAGAAGAATTTATTGCCCAGCTGGTCAGCGCAGACCTGTCCCGTGAGATCGACCTGCAAAGCCGAGTTAATGGAGATCATGTTCTCCTGGTGCCCGATAATGCACGGGTCGTTCGTGTACGAGGATGGGCGCATTTCGATCATGACGTTGTCGTTGATGAAATCATATACATGTTGCGTGCCCATTACGAAGGAGGCTACCACCTTACCGTTGTCCTTCGTCTTCTTGACACCATTAACTGCCCCGGACTCGACCAAAGAGACCAAACCGTCCGAGAGGAGCTCGGTGTGGACCCCCAGGTCCTTCTTCTTCGTCAAATATTTGATGGCCGCGTCCGGCGTTGAACCATAGCCGATCTGCAGTGTCGCCCCGTCCGGCACCAGGTCCGATAGGTACTTTCCGATCTTGGTGAGCACTTCCCTTTTCTCCTCACGCTCCGGTCGCCATTCCAATATCGGCTCGTCGATCTCGACTATGTGATCGATCTCGGACAGGTTCGATCAATGAATCCCCCGTGCGTCCGCGGCATGTTGTGGTTGACCTGGGCTATGACCATGTCCGCGTTCTCCGCAGCAGACTTGGTTATGTCGACGGACACACCGAAAGAACAATCCCCGTTCGCATCCGGGGGAGATACCTGGATGAGCGCCACGTCGATGACGATCTTACCTGAATCGAACATCCTTGCGATCTGCGACAGGTTCACCGGAGTGTAGTCCGCCCTTCCATCGTTGACAGCGTATCGGACATTAGGCCCGATGAAGAATGCGTTTAGACGGAACCGGTCGTTGAACCGTTCCTCGTTATAGGGCATGAGGCCAAGGGAGAGCGTTTGCACGATTTCATTGTCGCCTAGGTTCTCCGACTCGGCGATGAGCGCTTTTACCAGCGCCTGGGGTTCACCGCATCCTGTGCCTATGAAGATGGTCTTGCCGCGACCGATGGATCGGACCGCCTCTTCTGCTGTTGTGGTCTTTTTTCCATTGGTCATCTGCCGGTCTTTAGCCATTCTCGAACCTTTCCCGTTGATAGCCACAACGAATCCGTACGTTTAAATGGTTTCACATCGCCCTTACATTCCATAATTGATAAAAGCGTATCTGGTGATAAACCCTAACTAAAAGCATTAAATCATTTTGAGTTAATGGACCTAAACCATATCGGGGATTGCTGATGTTTCTGGAAATAGGCATCTTGGCGTTACTGGCCTTCGTTGCCCTGGTTATCATCGGAATCGTGGTGATCGTCATAATCATCGGTAGCCTGATCATGTTCCTTCCAGCAACGGTCATCGCGATAGTCGTACTATTCTTGACGGGAAGTTGGTTCTGGGCTGGTGTGGCGTTCCTGGCTATAGCATTATTCATGATCATTTTCAAACGATAAGCGATGATGTATATCCCAAGGAGCGGTTTAAGAATGATAACCCGAAGATGTCGGATCGTCTAATATTTTTTTAACTATTATTGAGAGCCAGGATAGGAGACGTTCTGAACAGAATTTCATGCTAACAATATTTATACCGCTAAACGCTGTTCCATTTCTTAGGGATGCAGGATGCCAATAGAACTGTCAAGTATCGAGAGAAAGCACGTTATCACCAAGGATGGAAGAAACCTTGGGGACATGGTGGGCAGCAACATAGACACGTCAAAATGGACGGTCACGAGTTTGGTCGTGGAACTCCACAAGGATATGGTCAAGCCGCTGAACGTCAAGAAGCCGTTCCTGAGCAGGGCCAGAATTAAGATTCGCACGGACCAGATCGGTGTGGTCGGGGATGTAATTCAGCTCACGATGGACCTGGAAACGTTGAAAACCCACCTATAGACCGTGGGTCAGGACCCGTCATTTTTCCTTGTTGCGGGCTTCATCCAGGACTGCTGACCCATCGCGCTGACGGGAACACTTCCAGCACATCTTGTTCTTGCTCACGTTAAGTGTCCCACATTCACAGGTCCACAATCCCGTTAGGTTATACGTGTCGCACATGGCGCAACGCGCCGGATTGTCCTGCCGCGGTATCTCAACCATTAAATGAGACTTTGGTCCAACGGATATTTCTAGCTAATGGGAGAATGATCGCCCCTGCATTTCGTTCCAAGAATATGGAAGAGAAGCCGGGCTCATGGGTCGTAGAAACAACCCTCAACACTATTACTTGATCTATCGACACTACTGATTAAGCTTCTCTATCAGCCATGCGATGTTCTGCCCGAGGTTCCGCATTGTGTTCACTCCTTCGATATCGTTAACGAACTCTCCCTGTCTCAGAGCTGTTCCCACGTTCCAATAGCTCGAACCGGGAACTATCATCTGGCCGATGAGGAAGAAGTTGTTAATCACGTTGAACGTCTCCAGCGCTCCAGCCCTCCGGTTTATGGCCACCGCTGCCCCGACCTTGTGCTTGAACAGGTCCCCATTAGCACGATTCACGTAGCCGACCCGGTCGATGAAGGCCTTGGTCTGGGAGGAGAGGTTCCCAAAATAGACCGGGGACCCGATGATAAGACCCTGACACTTGTCGATCTTGTCGACGTACTCGTTCACCTTGTCGTCTTTCATAATGCACTGCCTGTCCTTGTTCTTGAAGCAGGCACCGCAGGCCTTGCAGCCATGGATCTCCTTTTCGCACAGATTGACCAATTCCGTCGATATTCCCGCTTTCTCGATCTCCTCGAGTACGATCGAGAGAGCCTGATAGGTGTTCCCCTTGCTCCTGGGGCTACCGTTGAATGCAATGACCTTCATGGTATCACCATCACTGAATCGACGTGCTTTGACATTTATTAATCGGTTCCGTCGTCCTCATGTCATCCCTCATAAATTGTACAATAATGTTCGATAATGGTTAAATATGCTCATTGATGTACCCTAATATCATGACGGTCGGCGACAGCAGAGTGAAAATCGAAAAACTTGACCTCGGTCTAACACCCGCGGAGCTGTACGATCGCTTGTCCTGCATCTCCAAGACCTCCTTCCTCCTGGAGAGCGCAGTCGGTTCCGAAAGGACAGTCTCCTATTCGTTTATGGGCTTCCAGCCCGAGTATGTGGTCCGTTGTGTGAAGGGAAGAGTGGAAGGCGGACCGGATTGCGATATCCCTTGGAACGACCCTATCGGATATATTAATCGCCTCTCATCGAAAGACCCCGTCAAGGATGTCCGATTCCCGTTCTTGGGAGGCCTGGTAGGATATTTCTCCTACGACTTTGCCAGGTTCATTGAGCCTTCCACCGGAATGACCGGGACCGGCAGCTTCCCGGACTTCGAGCTGGGCATGTACAAGGAAGGTATCATCTTCGACCATTCCAGCTTCCAGGCATACTACTTCTCCGTGGACGGGGCGGACCGGTTGAAGCTGCTGCTCGCCGACAGTCTCCCAGAGGCGCGGAAGGAGCCGTTCCGGGCAGGTGAGCTTGTGCCGGACATGTCCCAGGAGAGGTACGAAAAAATCGTCTCGGTCTGCCGTGAAAGAATATCCGCCGGTGAGGCGTTCCAGATAGTGGCCTCACGGTCCCTTTCGTCGACCTGTTCGGGCAACTCGCTGGACCTATATCGTTCGCTGCGGGAACTCAATCCTTCCCCATACATGTTCTATTTCGATTTCGACGGACGCGTCGTCCTTGGCTCCAGCCCGGAGACGCTGGTCACGGTCAGGAAAGGAGAGGTTATCACCTTCCCGATCGCCGGTACCAGGCCGCTCGGGATAACGCCGAAGGAGAAACGCGCCTATCGAGAGGATATGCTCGCTGATGAGAAGGAGAGGGCGGAACATTGTATGCTCGTCGATCTGGCCCGGAATGATGTGGGAAAGGTCTGCGAGATCGGCTCTGTGCACGTACCGGCCTTCATGCAGGTGGAGGAGTTCAGCCACGTTCAGCATATGGTATCCAAGGTCCAGGGGACGCTGGAGCAGGGGAGGACGTCCTTCGACGCATTCTGCGCCCTATTCCCCGCCGGCACTGTCTCGGGAGCACCAAAACCCAGGGCCATGGAGATCATCCAGGAACTGGAACAAAGCTCTCGCGGGCCGTATGCTGGAGCCGTTGGATACATCTCGCTCAACGGGAACCTGGACTCGGCCATCGCTATCCGTTCCGCGTTCATCTCCAGCGAACGTATCTACATCCAGGCGGGCGCGGGCATCGTCGCCGATTCCGATCCAGCCAAGGAATATGTCGAAGCTGAGAACAAGTTGATGGCAGTCAAGAAGGCGATCGAGGCGTGCAACGGGAGAGCGATGGTATGAGGATATTGCTGCTCGATAACTACGACTCGTTCGTTTACAATCTGAAGCAATACGTGGGAGAACTTGGTCCGAATGTGACGGTAGTGCGTAACGATGCCATCGACCTTCAGGGCATGCACCGGTTCGACCCGGACGCAATCATGATCTCCCCCGGGCCGGGACACCCATCGGTTAAACGCGATTTCGGCATATGTGGCGAGGCGTTGACCGATATCTGCCAGTCTGTACCAACCTTAGGCGTCTGCCTTGGGCATCAGGGCATCGCATATTACTACGGCGGAAAGGTGTCCAGGGCTGCCGAACTAATGCATGGGAAGACATCGGTAATAGAACATGACGGCGAAGGTGTCTTTTCGGGGCTGGACCGATCGCTGGTCGTGGGGCGTTACCACTCCCTGGTCGTCAGTGACCTCCCGGAAAGCCTAAAGGTGACCGCCCGCACCGCGGAAGGGACGATAATGGGCATCAGGCACCGCAAGTATCCGATCGAGGGCGTGCAGTTCCATCCCGAGTCGATCCTAACGCCTCAAGGAAAGAGCATCTTGGCCAATTTCATCGCCGGGGCGAGGTGCTGAGCATGATGGAGACCTTGACCAAAGTGGATTTGAGCAGGGCAGGCATCTCCTCGTTGGCAAAGGACATGGTGGCTGGTAGGGCCTCCCATGATGAAATGATCGCATACCTATCATCATTGGCGGCCAAGGGCGAGACATCGGAGCAGATCAGGGTCTTCGCCGAGGCGTTCGCTGCTGCGTCCGTCAAAGTGAAGACGAAACATCACACCGTCACCGATCTATGCGGCACCGGCGGTGCATCGTTCCGTACGTTCAACGTTTCCACCATATCAGCCTTCGTCGTGGCCGGCTGCGGCGTGCCGGTGGCAAAGCACGGGAACCGATCGAGCAACGGAATATGCGGCAGTGCCGACCTGCTCAAGGCACTGGGAGCCAACACGATCATCGGACCAGAGCTGGCTCAGAGAATGCTGGACGAGATAGGCATGACCTTCCTTTTCGCTCCAAACTACCATCCGGCGATGAAGAACGTGGCCGCCGTGCGTAAGGAGCTGCGTTCCAAGACCGTATTCAACGTGATCGGTCCGTTGATAAACCCAGTGGAAGCGGAAAAGATGCAGCTCATGGGCGTCTATGATCCAAGACTGCTCGACATCGTGCCGGAAATAATGAACGATTTGGGTATCCGCCGGGCCCTCGTGGTTCACGGTTTCCCGGGAATGGACGAGGTCTCCACCTTGGGAAGGACACGGGCGGTATTGCTCGATCATGGTCGGATAGAACGCTTCGAGATCGAGCCTAGATCGCTCGGGTTCGATCCTCCGAGACCGGAAGTCGTGGCGGAATTGACGCCGGAACTCTCAGCCAAGGTGGCCAGGCGAGTGCTATCAGGCTCGCCCGGACCCCGGCGCGACATCGTCGTGCTCAACAGCGCCTGTGCGCTTTTCGCTAGCAACAGGGTTAGTAATATCGAGGAGGGGATCGATATGGCATCCATGTCCATCGATTCCGGGAAGGCCATGCGGAGGCTGACCGAGTTCATCGATATGAGCAGGGCTGATGGTTGATGCAAGAAGATACGCTGGAAAAATTGATCCGCAACGCCGAACTGCTCTTGGCCTCCAACTATTACGATATAGCGGCGGCAAGCCCGTACACCCGATCGAAACGCCGTTCGCTGGCCAGGGCGCTCACCGGTTCCAAGGATTATCCGATCGTGGCCGAGGTAAAACTAGCCTCGCCGTCAAACCATAACATTTCCCTACACGACCCGGAAGTACTTATCTCCCAATACTTGAGCGGCGGTGCTGCTGCCCTTTCTGTGCTCACCGAACCGAGGTTCTTCAAGGGCAGCCTGGAGCTGCTCGAGGTTGCATCGGTGCACGCTGTCCCGGTCCTGATGAAGGATTTCATTATTTCCAATGACCAGATTGACGCGGCCTCCAGACATGGAGCCAGTGCCGTGCTCCTGATCCAGAAGGTGTTCTCCTCCAGGATGGTCAAGGTCAGAAGGGACAGTTTGATCGATCACGCCCACGAACAGGGGCTGGAAGTTCTTCTCGAGGCGTCAGACGAAGTGGAGCTCCTGCAATGCCTGAAAGGCAAGGCCGATGTCGTCGGGATAAACCAGAGGGACCTTCGAAGCAATGCCGTTGAACCGGGGAAAGGGGTCCGCTTGC
>CAVWKV010000020.1:0-24400 GCA_963755265.1 uncultured Methanomassiliicoccales archaeon
TAACGGCAGGAACGATCTCCTCCACCACAGCGATCTGGTTGTCATCCTGGTCCAGAAAGATCGCCATGACGCCGCCGATGAGCCTTTTTTCAGGCTTTACCACAAAACGGACCCCTCGGTCAACAAGCTTCCTGTGGAGGTCGTATATGCTTTCCGTTGTCAGGATGATCCCGGTCGGTCCCCCAGGCATTCGCCCTTCTTTGTCCGGGACATACAACGCGATCCGCCCCAGGCCCTCGCTCGGACCAAGCTCGACCCAATTGTCTTTCCGAGAATCCCTCTGGACCGAAAGGCCGAGTGTTCCCTCGTAGAACGAGACGGCTCCTTCTAGGTCCCTGACCGGTATTGCCACGGTCGAAACCCCGAGCAGGAATCCCCTGTCATCATATTGAGTGTCTCCCCCCATCGGGTCCCCGAGCGGCATGAACGTTCATCCCGTTCGGCCCTCTTAAATGTTGCTGGGTAGGGTGGTAATCGAATTAATTCCGTTGATGAACGGAATGATCATGGCGACGTCTTGTCGCTTTACGAAGCTTTAAGTCGCATGAATCCCCTGGAAATCCTTGGCCTCTACATGACACCGGACGCGAGCAAGGACCAGATGTCGAGGTGGGACAGTACATATTCCACCAACCAGGACTTTTTCGGGAAGGATGCAAGCCAGCTCGGTCTGAGCGCCTTACCGGTGTTCCAGAGCCATAAGGCCCGGAAGATATTGGAGCTGGGCTGCGGCCAGGGCAGGGACACTCTCTTCCTGGCCCGGAACGGAATGGAAGTGACCGCTTTGGACTATTCGGAGACCGGCCTATGCCAGATCAAGGATAAGGCGGTCACGAGAGGTTTGGATGGTTCGGTCGTCCTCAAGGTCGGCGACGCCAGGGACGGACTCCCGTTCGATGATCGGTCCTTCGACGGATGTTTCTCGCACATGTTCTTCACCATGCAACTGACCGAGAAGGAGCTGGCCTTCATATTCTTCGAGGTCCTCCGGGTGCTCAGACCAGGCGGCCTGAACATCTATTCCGTCAGGAACGTGCACGATCCCCATTTCGGAAAGGGCAAGCACTTCGGGGAGGACATGTGGCAGAACCCGCTCGGCTTCGTAGTGCATTTCTTCAGCGAGGACAAGGTCAAGCGTCTGGCATCCGGTTACAATATCCTTTGGATCAAGGAGTTCGATGACCCCACACCCCCGTTCACTAAGAAGCTTTATGAGGTGGCGCTCCAGAAACCGGAGTAGCGAGGCGAAACGGAGCACTTACACGATCAACGACTTCGCAGCTCACTCAGATCCGCGATTTGCGCACCAGTATGTGACCTTGTGCGCACGTATCGCCGCGTTCGGGTCGCTGACGATCTCGAAGCTGTTCGGAGGTTCCTCGGAACTGGGCTTTGTCTCCAACAGGTATCTTCCCTTGACCGAGACATGCGTGGACAGGTTCTTGTCGATGGTCTCGAGGTCGAGCGGCGTTTTGACATCGGCGCCGGTCCGTTCAATGATCACCCCAAGGTCCTTGTTCGCGTAGTGTTCCTCGATGACCCGGATGTTCCAGTCGATGGAGGTCGGGGTTACCGAAGGGTTGCGGTCCCGGACCAGCCATCCTTCGCCCGCTCTAGACAGCTCACCGCGACCGGGAATGCCCTCAAAATCGGCCAGCATCTCAGTGATCTTCTTGGGCGAGAGGCCGATCGCAGAAGCCACCCCGGCGGCCGCCGAGACAGATGTCGTGTATGAAGGTGCCAGATACGTTGCTGGCATGGTAAATGGGAAATCGCCTTTCTTGACGTTCAGCCAGCACTTGGGCTTGTTGCCGAATTTCATGCCCTTGTCGAACGAGACGTTGATGTCGCCGAACTCCCCGAACTCGACCACCTGAGTGCTTTTCGGGATGAACACCTTCCACATGTTGATCTCGGGGTGCCTGAGCACCAGGGTGCCTTTGGTCGACTTGACCATCTGGACGATGCCATCGACCGCCCTGCGGGTTCCGGCCGCGATTGGATAGTTGTCTCCGGAGGCGGTGGTCACGACCCCGATGTCCGCGAGCCCGGTCCCTCCCAGGTTGCACTCGAAAACGCCCCGTGTCCACTCCCCTTCCATGAACGATAATCGCAATATCGTTGCGGGAGAGATAGATGCGTCCTGCTCCAGGAGCTGGATCGTTTCCCCGACGGAGAACAGCCCGCGGGATGTCAGCAGCAAGACCTTCTCGCCTTTCTTCTGAAGGATGTGGGAGATGGCGTGGCATGCGGAGGTCTTGGCTTTTGTCCCGGTGACCTCTATGGTGGGGAAGCTGAAATGAGCCAGCTCGCCCACGGCACGATGGAATGTGATCTTCTGCTCGTACTTCGCCCTTCCCAGATAATGGTCTGGGCAGTGGATCGGAACTACCGCTAGGTCATATTTCTTAGAGGGAGTGGTCCGAGCGACCGCGATGCCCTCGTTGCGCAAGTGGTCGACCAGATACTGTTCCGCAGTTCCGTAGATATCCACCGCGGTGACCTCCTCGCCCCTGGCACGATATGTGAGAGCGAGAACATCCCCTCCGTGGGTCAGGTCGAGCACAAGCACGTTCATTCCGGTGTCTCCAGACGGGCACCATGGTCCTGCTTGGTTATTACTTTAATTGCGGAAATCGACTACTTGGAGAACACGTCGAAGCCCAGGCTCTTCCCCAGGTCCTTGGCGCTACGGGGCACGTCCGCCAACTGTCCGCCGCCCTCGTATTGGATCCAATAGGTCCGGGACAGTTCGTCCAAAGCCTCCAGCGGGGTCACCTCGGACATCGCTCCCTCGGAGAGCATTGCCTCTATCTTGGTGTATGCCCTGATCGATAGGAACGCCACGAACATGTGCCCGTCCATGGTCTCCCGGTCGACCAAATACTCTCGGTCTTGGCCCATGGTCTTGCGGTAGTCTGCGAACAGGCGGTCGATGGCGTCCCTCTTGCGGTATTGCCGGTAGATGTCCTCTTCCCCGACATCCTTGTCCGAGGCGAGCATGATACAGCCGGCGATATGGCTCCGGTCCATGACGTTCTTCTCCCCCAGCCGGTTCTCGTCCAGCATCTGGTATAGGGTCGTCTCCTCCTCCATCTTGAGCTGGGCATCCTGGTAAAGGTACAGCCACATGTTCTTGTGTCTTCTCTTGCCGCATTTAATCAGATGCTTGTCATGGAAGAAGTGCCGGGTCAGCGGGATATCCATGTCGTACAGATCGCTGTCCCGATTCACCGGCAGGACGAACGACACCCTCCTCTGTTGGAGCAAGGACACGACGTCCTCAGAGAACGAGTCCCTTTCCAGCACCAGTGTCATTCCTTCGCCTCCAATCTCGTCCAGAAGCTTGCGCATGGGTCCCAGCTCTCCGACTGGGTTGGACAATGTGCGCACCATGGTCGGTGCCCCGGTGTCCATAGAGAAGATCATGGCCAGGTTTATCTGCTGCATCAGGCCTGATCCTTCCGGGCGTCGGTCCACCAGGTCCGTCTGCTCGGACCGCGTGAAATAGGCGGACATCCCATAGACCACCTCGTCACCGGCGACGCACATGCCGTTGAACACCTTGGCCTGAGCCTTCTTGTCATTGCCGACATGGCGGAGCATCTCCGCAAGACGTTTGGGAGAGAGGTCCGGTTCGATCCCGGTGACATTGTACAGTTTTTCCCAGGCATTACGGGCTCGGCGCAGGGGAACGTCGCCCAGCACCCTCAGCATGGATAACGCATAAAGTTCCTGCCAATCGTCGGGAAACGAGCCTTTCAACAGGTCCGTGATATCGGACATGGCCCGATTGAGCAGTACTGCGTTGCCGTATTGTTTGACCACCCTTTCGGTCGCAGGCACCAGCATGCTTTCCTTCTCTTGCAGGCCGTTCTTCTCATCCAGGCGCCCAATATATTTGGATCTTTTCTTCCTCTTTTTCTCTTCCTTGTCCCAGATGGTCGTGGAGCGATACACGTAGTACGAAGAGCCGATCTTCTTGATCTCGAGCCCTTTGGTGCCCTTGTCCCTCTGCACCTTTAGCCAATTCGCCGCCCATTCATCCATCTATACCGTAATAGGGGATAAGTCAAGATAAACATTTCTATCTACTGACTTGTTTAGCCAGTAAAAGTAATTATCGTTAACTGCCCCCTAATGTAATCCCTATAGAAAGGACAAACCATATATATTTAGGGGTTTCATCGGTGGCAACTCGAATTGAGGACTATCAATGTTAGCAAGCAAGAAGTTCATCGCATTGGCGGTCGTTGTTGTCTTGGTCGTCACCGGAATCGGCGCCGCCATTGTGTTGTCGAACCAGAGCAACGGGAGCACAACCGGTAATCAGAACGCCACAGTGGTCGTCACAGACGATCTGGGTGCTAATGTGAGCGTACCCGAATACCCGCAAAGGATATTATCACTCGGAACGGCTTTCACCGAATCCCTGTACGCCATAGGGGCCGAAGGTCAGCTCGTTGGCGTTGATTCCACGAGCCACTACCCAGCCAATGTAACTGAAAAGACTAACATCGGTGATGCTTACTACATCAACCTAGAGAACGTGACCATGCTCCATCCTGACCTGGTCATCATGTGGACGTTTTACACGCAGACATATCAATCGATAAAGAACCTCGGAATTCCGGTGCTTGCCTTCAATCCCAGCTCAGTCTCTGACATTCAGACGATGATCACCAAGCTTGGCATGGCCACCGGAAAGACCAGCAATGCGGCGAACGTGGTGGCAAGCATGGGGACACAGATCGCTTCAGTCGAGAATGCGCTTGCCAATGACGTCAACATAACCTATCCCTCGGTCTATGTTCAGCTGCGTGACGGTTCCTCGCCAGGTCCCGGAACTATTACAAATGACGTTATCTCGATGGCTGGTGGCGCCAACATCAACAATGTGTCTTCATACATGACGTTCACACCAGAGTATATCGTCAAGGCGAACCCGGACTTCATCATCCTGGAGAATCAGAGTTTGGAGACGAATGCAATGGTGAGGAACACTTCTGGATGGGAGAACGTTAATGCAGTTGTGAACGACAACATAGGGCGCATCAATGGGGACTGGCTCACTGCATCGCCCAGGATAGTATTGGCGATCGAAGCAATGGCCGAGATGCTACATCCGGAGGCGTTTGCCAAATAAGAATGAATAGTCTAACAACGCTGGCAACCGCTCACCGTGTTTCGGGTCTCCCCTGATCCTCCTTTTCCACGGTGGACGAACCAACATTTTACAAAGGAACTAAAAGGATGTTTAATGAGCAAGAACCGGATTCCCGACCTGATGACCATGGACCCCATAGCCGTAGAGGAACAACATTCCAGGAAACTCCGAAAATGGTCACTCACGTTGATCATATTGATTTTCGCTCTCATCGGTGTCGCCGTGGTCGCGATCAGCATCGGGCCAACTCAGATATCCGCTGAAAGGATCATCGAAGCCATTTTCTCTGGCGATCTCATTAAGGTCGTTACAGGCGGTCACGCTTCCAACAGCATTAACGCGGTCGTCCTGGAAATCAGGCTGCCAAGGATATTGATCGCGGGCCTGGTCGGTGCTTCTTTGGCGATTGCCGGGACGGCAATGCAGGGAATCTTCCGCAATCCGATGGCATCGCCGTACATACTCGGCCTTTCCTCAGGTGCCGCGTTCGGAGCATCGCTGGCGATCGTCTTGGGTTACTCGTTCATCAGTGGAGAGTTCGCCGTACCGGCGATGGCCTTCCTCTTCTGCTTTGTCACGCTGTTCATCGTTTATGGGATCTCCAGGACCAAGATGGGAGTCCCTGTGACCACGCTGCTCTTGGCCGGAATCGCTGTCGGTTCCCTTTTCAATGCGCTTGTTTCACTAATGATGTACTTCAATGGAGAAAGCCTCAGCTCCATTGTCTACTGGATGATGGGTGGTCTATGGACCAGCAATTGGAACCAGGTGTGGGTTACTCTCCCTTTGATCGGCATTGGTTCTGTGGCCTTGCTTTTCTATAGCAGTGAGTTGAACTTGATGATGGTCGGGGAGGAACATGCCACCAATCTGGGCGTTAACGTTAAGCGCTCCCGGCTGGTCATCCTTTTGCTGTCCTCGCTGGTCACCGCGGCAGCGGTCTCGGTCAGCGGGGTGATTGGTTTTGTAGGCCTCATTGTCCCGCATACGCTTCGGCTGATATTGGGCCCCGACAACCGAATACTCATGCCATCATCGCTTCTTTGCGGTGCAATATTCATGATCTCAATGGACACGATTGCACGGACGATCCTGTCGCCGGCGGAACTGCCGGTCGGCATAATAACCGCGCTGCTCGGGGCGCCGTTCTTCCTGTATCTGCTCCGCTCACGCAAGCGCGACATCTGGGGATGGTGATGTGCAACTCTCAGTGGAAGGCATCAGGTTCGGATATTCGAGCAGTCCGGTCCTCGACGACGTTTCATTTGAAGCGAAGGGCGGGGATGTTATCGGTATCATCGGCCACAACGGATGCGGCAAGACAACATTGCTCAAATGCATCAACCGGGCCCTGCATCCCGGTTCCGGAATTGTGAAGCTCGACGGAAAGGACACGCTTTCGATGTCGCGGAAAGACATAGCCAAGGAAGTGGGGGTAGTCGCGCAGAATACAGTCATCACATTTCCTTTTACTGTGCTGGACATGGTCCTAATGGGGCGGTTCCCTTCTTTGGAACGGTTCGCCATTGAGTCCAAGGACGATCTAAAGATCGCCATGGACGCCATGGATGCGACAAGCATATCCTATCTGGCGTCGAGGCCGATCGACGAGATCAGCGGCGGTGAGAGGCAGCGTGTCATCATCGCACGAGCCCTGGCACAGCAGCCTAGGGCGCTGCTCCTCGACGAACCCACATTGCACCTGGATATCAACCACCAGTTCGAGCTCATGGAGCTCATCCGGTCGCTGGCTAAGGAGAAAGGATTGCTCGTCATCATCGTCTCGCACGACCTGAACCTAGCCGCGCGCTATTGCGACAAGCTCATTGCATTGGACGAGGGCAAAATCGCCGCTGCCGGAGTGGTTGGCGACGTACTTACGCCGGAGAACCTGGCCAAGGTCTTCAACATCCGGGCTGAGGTGCAGTTCGACGAACGGGTCAACTCCTACGAGATCACGATCTTGGGGACCATTCCGAAAAAATCATGATCCATTATGCCGCGTCCTTCTGATTCTCGGCGGTCACCTTACCTATGCGACTTGAATGCTCTCGGATTCTTTGGAAGATCAGAGTAAAGACGTACATTGCGAATACGATGCTGGTTATGAAGAAGCTGACCGGATATGGCTCATAGAACGCAATGAACAGACCGGTCCAAGTGGCGATGAGGGCGACCATTACTGAGATGATAATGCCTTTCCTTGGGCGCTTCGCCAATCTATGGGCGATCGCAGCTGGAGTGACCATCAACGAGAAGATGAGCAATACGCCCACTACCTGTACTGAGACGGACACGGCCACCGCCACCAAAAGCATGAAAATGACGCCGAGTGCGAGCATGGGCAGTCCCTTTGCCTCTGCCACGTCCTCATCAAGCGATGCGAACAATAGTGGACGGTATACCAGAGCGGTCAGTACAAGGATCACCAAGCCCGCCCCAAACGTCAAGATCACATCGTCGTTGCTTATTCCAAGGATCTGGCCGAAGAGGATGGAGTATGCTTCGGAAGCGTAGCCCTTATAGAGGCTGATGAACAGAACGCCCAGACCCAACATGAACGCAAGAACTGTGCCTATCTGAACGTCTCGTGAGGTAGCACGACGGCCAAGCAGGGCCATGGTAATGCCACCGCCGCTCGTGAACAACAACAGACCTATGACCGGGTCAATTCCGATCAGTACGGCAGCCGCTGCCCCGGAGAATCCTACATGGGAAAGGGCGTGAGCCGCGAACGATGAACGGCGCAACACCACGAAATAGCCGACGATTCCTGCGATGATCGCTACCATAGTTCCAGCCTCGAACGCGTGTTGCATGAATTGGTACTGCCACATGTCCTGGAGGTCGGCCAGCAGATTGACACTGAAAGTCATTAGCATCCACACTCACAGTGATGCGGGTCCTCTTCGATCCCTATGACTGCGAGGTTGCCTTTCGAATCATGGAGAACTTCTATCGGGGTTCCATAAAGTTCCGTCAGGGATTCTGACGTGAGGACCTCTTCAGGCTTTCCGATCTTCACTTTTCCGTTTGCTATGTAGATCACTTTATCGAGGACTGGCAATAGCGGATTGATGTTATGGGCTATCAGAAGAGCGGTCACATTGCGTGATCTAACGATACAATCGATAACGTGTACCAGCTCATGCTCCCGTCGTATATCTAAATTTGACAATGGCTCATCCAGAAGCAATAGTTCCGGTTCGCTTACCAGCGCCTCAGCCAGGAATACCCTTTGTAATTCCCCTCCCGACAGCACGCCGAGAGAGCGGTGGGCCAGCCCTTCCGCACCGACCGATTTTAACGCATTCATGGCGGCTTCGCGGTCGTCCTGAGATAGAAAGCTCATTCCCCACCGTTTTCCTGAAAGTCCCAGTCGCACCATTTCCAGGGCCTCTATGCTCATTTCGCTGTCGATCGCATGTCTCTGCGGTACATAACCGATTCTAGCGTTGCCGCGATGGGGTGGGCCGCCAAATACGTTGATGCTGCCTCGAATGGGCCGCTGTAATCCAAGAAGCAACTTAATCAATGTCGTCTTGCCCGCCCCATTTGGCCCGATGATCGCCACGAACTCCCCGTGATCGATGGAAAAGTTCGCGTCCCTCCAGACGATATTGTCACGGTATCCAACCGTTAGGTCATCGGCCGTAATGATCCTAGACTGTGTCGTTGTCACCTGTTTCATCTCCTATGGACTCGCGTTAAGCGCCGCTTCAAGGTTGACAACCTCAGAGTACATCCAACCCTGGAAAGTGCCGTTGGTCGGCATCGTTTCCGTTATTCCTACGATTGGGATGCCGTATTCGGTGGCCAGTGATTTCATGGTCTCGGTTATTGGAGATTGTGTCTGCTGGTTATAGATCAATACCTTCACATTGCCGTTCTCCAGCTGCGCCTGGAACTCAACGATGCTTGACGCAGGCGGGTCGTTGCCTTCGGCAACGGCATATGTGAAAGCTGAAGGAGATATGAGGTCTAGGCCAGTAGCGTTCGCCAGATACTCTGCGACGCTCTCTGTGGCGGCTATATGAATACCTCCATAATTCTCTTTGATATTATCGCACAGGTTTTGATACTGAACAAGCGAGGCTGTCAAATCGACATATTGCTGCTCGTAATATTGAGCGTTTGACGGATCGATGGCGATGAGATCCTTTTCCATCTCCGTCACTACCTGATTGACATAGTCTGGATCATACCAGAGGTGAGGATTATCTCCTTCCTTTTTTCCTACGAGGTCGGCTACGTTCAATATGGTGCAGTTAGATTTCACACCGGAACTGATGAGATTTTCGGCCCATGTGTCATACCCTGCCCCATTAATAATTATGAAATCAGCCGTGGCGACTGCCTTTGCGGTAGCTATATTGCTTTCATATTCGTGAGGGTCAGCGTCTGGGTCCGAGACGACACTCAACACATTGACGTGAGTTCCTCCAAGCTGGGAAATCAGACTGCCCCAGAAATTCTCAGCGGCGACTACCTCAATCTTCCCCGAGCTGTTCTTACTACTCGGCGATGACAATTCCACCGCCATTCCAGCCACAATTAGGACGGCCACCAAAGCCACTGCTGCAATCGCTATAATTGTTTTTTTTCCATAGGTCATTTCTTAGGCACTCTATAGGTCGGATTGTTAATAATAAATATAATATTAACTATTAACTATGACATAATAGTATATATACATTCTATTAATAATTATATGTATATATGCTTTATAATATACCCGGGCTTGAACAAATAGATATCACTGGGTCTTCTCGGGGGTTCAGGAAAAAGAAGGTCTGTCGGTCGAAAATGTTGTGGGAAATCGGAGTGTGCGTTAGTGTCCATCAGAAATGTTTTACTCTAACCTTAATCAAGATGCTGACCAACGAGAATTATCATTTTGCATGACGGTGAATGGTTAGAAAAAAGAAGAAAAAGGGATACGAGACGTCAATCCCAGATCCGTTGTTGTCGATTGTTTGATATACGAATCAGTAACTGTCTCCTTGGGTCTTCAACAGAAGCTCGAGCTCTGTTATATGCTCCTGTTCTTCCATCAGGATGTGCCTGATCTCGTGCTCTAGAAGGAAGTCATAGTAACGGATCTTCTCGTCCTTCAGCTTCTGCATTATCTTCCTGTAAGTGTCCACTGCTTCCTTCTCATCCTTCAGGTTCTGCTCCAGGATCTCCTTTATGCTATTGGCTGGATGGGTTGGGGCCATACCCATGCTTGGCACCCCTCCGAGCGCACCGATGAGCGTTCTGAACTTCTCTTGGTGCTTCATTTCGTCGCCTGCGATCTCCTTCAGCCTGGAGATGATCGGTTCTGCCCCTTCTCCATCCACGATCTCCGCGTGACTAAGGTACTGAATGTGTGCGGCGTGTTCCAGGTCCAGCGCGTGGTTCAACATACTTATTATCTCTTGCTTGCTCAAACAAACACCTCAAATCATTACAAAACAGCCGTTATTGATCTAGCCACTGTTTTCGATCCTAGTTGGGAACTCCATTTATTTATTAGTTATCTTAACCCAAGGAAGTCCAAATTCCATTGCCACAATGACATTATTGATGGTTAGGACGGAACATCAATATTGGCCTATTGATCAGGGCAAGTGATCAGCGATAGGGAAAAATCATGAGATGCTTACAAGATTGAGAATCTCAGTCAATAGGAAGAAGACAAAATTCCATCGATTGGACATTAATGGATGATCATCCATCATCTCGAGATGGGAGCCCCTTTGTTTTACTCTCATTCGAGTCATTTACGGATTAATAAATATAAGGAAACCATCGAAATAGTGTGGTCCTTTTACCTCTATCACCGATAAGTTGATTGAGAATGGCGGTACTCCAGAATAACGAGTTATGTCTGCAAATATAACCAAGATAGCCGCCGAATGTGAGTCAAATGGAACGTCGTCCCCGGCCGTGATCGTCATGGGCAAGGAGGTCTCGCTCTGGAAGTCGCTGGGGGACCTGAATTGACCACCATCGCGATCCTGAGGCCGACGGACCGGATGGAAGAATCGGTGGAACTGGCGAAGAAGATGGGCTTCGAGGTTGTTTTCGCATCGCCGATAGATCTGAAAACGAACGATTCGCCGGAGTTCGAGGCGTTCCTGAAGGGACTGTCGTTCGGCGATGTGGACATCGTTGTCCTCACATCGTCCACGGCTGTAAAATCCACGTTCGAGCTGGCCCAGAAACATGGTCAGGTCGAGGAACTCAGCCGCGGTCTTCGCCAAGCACAGGTCATCGCCATAGGTCCCGTGACCGCCATAACGGCGGAGAAGGAATGGATAAAGGTCGACACGTTGCCGGAAAAGTTCACCTCTGAAGGATTGGTCCAACTGCTGGCGAAAACGAATATGGTAGGGAAGCAGGTGGTGATCCTGAGGTCCGATCAAGGTTCCGACGTGCTGAAGAAAGGCCTCCGTGGATTGGGCGCCACCGTCCAGGAAATAGAGGTCTACAAGCTCACCAAGGTGAAAGCTGGTCGACCCTTGCTGGACATGTTCTATAAGGGCATCAGGGGTGAGATCGACGTGTTCGCATTCACCAGTTCAATGTCGGCAAAGTCGTTCATAGACGAGGCGAAGAAGCATTACACCGACGAGGAGGTAGAGGACATGCTGGACTGCGCGATAATCGCTGCTATAGGTGAACCGACCCAGAAAACTCTTGAGGATCTTGGCGTCAGGGTTGACATCGTTCCAAAGGACGCGATATTCGATGTCCTATTGCAAGCGATTGCCGACGCCATTAGGGAAGGAACGGTTTGAGATGCAGCAAATCAACTTCATTCGAATAGACAATCACACTGTCGCCACGCATCGTTGACAGGTCTGGTTCATGCCGGTTATAGGACTTACAACCGGATTCTTAGGTGATAAGCACTGGAAGACTGAACCATGTGCTTTTTCGTTCTATTGATGTCCGAGACCGACATGCGAGTCCATGTTCGTGTCCCTACGTAGCACAAATATAGAATTCGTAATACCATTATGTCAATTTGATATTTATCTTTTATTGAATCCATATTGTTTGGAAATTCTTGATAGGCCATAAAAGAATTTGTCTAAAGAATATTAGATTGGTTTTTAATTCAACCGTTAGTGGTTATGC
Source organism: uncultured Methanomassiliicoccales archaeon (assembly GCA_963755265.1). GTDB lineage: Archaea > Thermoplasmatota > Thermoplasmata > Methanomassiliicoccales > UBA472 > DASXVU01. The sequence continues at coordinate 12,296 of CAVWKV010000020.1, forward strand.
TTGTGGTCGACCGGTTCCCCTGAAAGCAATACCGGTTTCCCATGGGTTATTCCCTTGATGCTGTTGATCGCCTCAGTCAGCTCGGTGACCTCTTTCATAGATCCATGGACGATGAGCACCTCCAGGCATTTCTCGGTATCAAGATGGATGTGGATCGAAGACGATATGATATCATGGTGCTGGTGCTGGACGTCCATTAGGCCTTCGTTGACGCCGCCTTTGGTGTGATCGTATACCAGGGTGATGGTTCCGACAGTGTGCGCTGTGTCGTCCTTCAAGGTATCTTCTATGAGCATCCCTTTTATCAGATCACGGATAGCCTCAGAACGAGTGGCATACCCTTTTCTTTCGATGAGCTCATCGAAGCTCGTCAAAAGGTCAGGTTCGACGGAGACGCCAATTCTGGTTACGTAATCCATGCAAACAAAAGGCGATTACTGGATAAAATAACTTTCATTCGGAATTGTCTTGTAACATGTTAACTGGGACAATGTGTTACCAGTTAAAGATGCAAATTCAATATATGAATTTAGAGGTTGGAATCTTCAAGACCAGGTGTCTTTTTATTGTCTAACGGAATCATGATCTTGTCCATTTGGGTGTATATGAACTCGATCGCTTCTTTTCTTGATCTGCTCGACCGCCTCATCCAAGGAGAACGGCAGTTCCTCAGTCGTATAGCCTATGGAAGCCAGCACCTTGAAAAGGCGGGTGATCTCGGGAACGTCCAGATCGGCTTCTTTCAACATGGTCTCGTTCGATAGGATCGTTCTCACATCACCACTGGCCAAGACATATTTGTTGAGAACCACGATGCGTTTGGCAAAATCCGGTACCGCGTTGACGTCATGCGTAGCCACGATGACCGTCTTACCCTCCTCGGTCATGCTCTTCAGCAAGTCCACGACCATTCTTCTACTGCGCGGGTCAAGGTCCGAGGTCGGCTCGTCGAAAAGCAGGATCTCGGGTTCTATCGAGAGAACAGACGCTATCGAGACCTTCCTTTTCTCTCCGCCGCTCAAGCGATATGGAGCGCGGTCCCGGAGATGGGAAATACACAGCTTTTCCAATGCTCTGTTACCCCGTGCCTTTATCTCTTCTACCGGAAGGCCCATGTGGAGCGGGCCGAAAACAACATCATTCCAGACCGTTGAATTAAACAGCGCGACGTCGGAATCTTGGAAGATTATCCCCAGTTTCCTTCTGAGCCATTCCAGGTCATTGGGCCGGTCGACGCTCTTCCTGTCGATCTCTTTTCCGGTTACGGTGAGCTGCCCTTCCGAGACCGGTATCAGGCCGGCGATTATCTGAAGAAGCGTTGACTTTCCCGCACCGTTCGGTCCGACAATGGCCACCGCCTCCCCCTGTTCTATGTCCAGGTCCAAGCCATCGATGGCGGTGTTACCGTCAGGGTATCTGTAGGAGACTTCTCTGAGAGATATGATCGGCGATGTCATCAGGTCCAAACCCCAAGATAATTAAACAAATTGTGCAAGGTTGTCGAAGATCCGTTCATGTCGAATACCAGCACCACCACCGCGAACCCTATCACTGCGATCGAGAACACCACATCGATGCGATTCGACCTCAGATCCGACATGATGCGTGGCCTGCCTGTGTATCCCCGAGATATCATGGCCTGATAAACGTTCTCGCTCATCTTGTAGGACTTATTGAAGAGGTTCGTGACCGACGAACCCCCGATCTCCCAAATCTCCCTCTTGTTCGGCCTGCTCACCATCCTGCTCTTCCGGGCCATGAACATGTTCGCCACAGTGTCAAGGAGGAGATGGATGTAACGGTAGGTCATATCCAATATTATGACGAACGATGGTGGGAACTTCAGCTGTGCCATTGCCGCCATCAGGCGGGACCATCCTATGGTCGCCACCATCAGGATGCTCAGGGAGACAGCGGCACCCACCCTCAAGGTGAACGTCACGGCATAGGCCAAACCCTCCTTGGTTAAGTAGACCGTCATTCCGAACAGATCGACCGAAGGGCCGAACGCCTCCCCCCGGGTCACCAGGTTGGTCATGCTCGGGATAAGGATGACCACCGAGAACAACGGCACGAATAGCCAGACCCTTTTCAGGTACCAACCGAGGGGCACCCTCGAAAGGATCGCCAGGATCAACGAGAGGATAATCATAAGAAACATGCTCAGGGGGTTTTTCAACAAGACAGAAAAAACCACCAACGATAATAGGAAGATGAAAACGAAACGCGGGTCGAGGCGCTGCAGCACTCCGTCCCGACGAGAAATACTTTCCATGTCCAGTGATTGACGTATCGTCTTGGCAACTTGGGACAGCAATCGCTCGAACATTGGTGACTGCCTACTTGGATAGCTCTCTGTTCTCCCTCTTCGAGACCGCCAGGTACAAGACATAGGTAAGGACGATTATCGCTGCGATTCCCACTATCGCGGATATTATGTAGCCGAAGGACGCCATCAGCTGGCTGTCCCATCCGCTGAGGTCGTAGTCCGCGAACGGCGCGTTCCAGAAATGCTGCGGAACCCAATTACCCACTTCGCTCCATTCACCCCAGGCGTCTCCATAGCCCCAGACGATGAGTATGCCAAGCGGTGTAGCGACGATCAGTGCGATCATTGCGATGATCAACTTTTTCGGCCAGAGTATTACGCTTTTCATCTCTTTCACCTCACTTTGCCTCGATCGGCATCTTGTTCCCGACCTTCGATTCGCTAGGGACCGGTCCCGATCCCATCTCCATGTATTTTTCCAGCCAGCGTGGACAGAACTTGGGTAGGTTGAGCAGGTCCGACCGGTTTTCCGATATGTAATAGACCACTATCGCCGTGGTCAGCCCTTCAGCTATCCCCACAAGCAGATAGGCCCCTACCATGGCTGGTATAGCTAGATCGAGCCCGTACGGCGCGTATCCGGGAGCAATGGTCGGCTGTATTCCGAACTCGATGGCTGCACAAAGCGCCGCGATCACGATCCCGATGTAGCCTGCTGCGAAACCTGCGATCGCCCTCTTCCTTGATTCCGATCCGAAAATCTTTCTCTTGGTTTTTGACATGGCCTTTCTGGCCGCGACATAGACTAGGATGCCCGTGAAAGGCATTATAACTCCCATATTGAACACATTGGCACCATAGGAAGTGATTCCGCCGTCGCCGAAAAGGAGAGCCTGTATCAATAGGGCAATGCTCAAGGCAATGGTCGCTCCGTAAGGTCCCAGCACGATGGCGATAAGGACCGCCCCCACCATATGGGCCGTTGTGCCGTCGGGTATTGGCAGGTTGAACATCATCAATATGAAGGACAGTGCCGCCATGAACGACAGCATGGGGACGTTTCGCGGTCCCAGATTTTTATTCGCATTCCTGAAAGCGAAAAACCATATGGCCAACATTACCAGATACAATGTTATAAACGTGGCTGGTCCGAGATATCCATCTGGAATATGCATGATCTTGTCCCCTATTTCCAATCGGATCGCAAGCACCGCGATCTTCCTTTTCCGGAAGGCGTACTATGATGGCCTTGGATTCTTCGAACGAAATCTGGTACTTCAGTAGCACAAATTCGTTATTGTTGTTATCGGCGAATTGTTGGATCGTATATATGATTTGTCGTAACACTTATTCGGTAATCTTAATATGATTTTCCAATGGACAAACGCATATTGGATTGTTGCTGGCAGCCATTCTCGTTAGTATTCGATTATTCGGTATGTTCCAGGAAAGATCGGGATTGCGGCAGGTCTCGCGATCGAACGGCGATAAGAAAATCATTCAATGTTTCCTGCTTCCCGCCTTCAGCTCCTTCACAAAATCCCGGATCTCGTGTGGCTTGACCCCATCGATCATCCTTGACAGTATGGCCGAGCCGACGATGACCCCATCCGCACCCAAAGCGGTTATCTCCTCGACGTGTTCCCTCGTCGAAACACCGAATCCGACCGCCAACGGCAGGTCGCCCGCCGCTTCCTTGGCCCTTTCGATGAGCGCCGGCAGACGTTCGCTCAGGCTGCCCCTGGCCCCGGTCGTTCCCATTCGGCTGACCAGATACAGGTATCCGCTTGAGCGTCCAGCGATGTGCATCATCCGGTCCTCCGATGTCGTTGGCGCCACCAGCTGGATCAGGTGGATACCTTCGTTCATGCAGGACATCTCCAAGGTCAGGGATTCCTCGATCGGCAGGTCCGCGACGATCAATCCATCAGCTCCGGCCTTCTTCGCCTGCTTGACGAATTCTTCCTCCCCCATGCGAAATATAGGATTATAATAGCCCATCAGCACGATCGGCACGTCGCACTTCTCCCTCACTTTCGCCGTTAGCTCGAGCACTCTCTTCGGGGTGACACCGGCGCGCAACGCCTCATCGCTCGCCTTCTGGATGACCGGTCCGTCCGCCATGGGGTCGCTGAACGGGACGCCGATTTCTATGATGTCCGCCCCTCCCTCGGAGCAGGCCAGCAGATAGCTGAGTGACGTTTCGAAGGAAGGGAACCCTCCGGTGAGGTAGACGATCAGCGCGACTAGATCGCGCTGATCGTCTACCTCACCGGAGGGTTCCTTCCTCGAAACGTCACTCAGCTATCTGTGGCCTGCTCCGAGGGAGGGGCGGACATCATAGAAATCGGCGTCCCGTTCAGCGACCCATGGCGGACGGACCGGTCATCCAGAAGGCGAGCGAGAGGCGTTGCGCGCCGGTGTCACCCCGAAGAGAGTGCTCGAGCTAACGGCGAAAGTGAGGGAGAAGTGCGACGTGCCGATCGTGCTGATGGGCTATTATAATCCTAATTCGCATGGGGGAGGAAGAATTCGTCAAGCAGGCGAAGAAGGCCGGAGCTGATGGATTGATCGTCGCGGACCTGCCGATCGAGGAATCCCTGACCTTGGAGATGTCCTGCATGAACGAGGTATCCACCTGATCCAGCTGGTGGCGCCAACGATCGGAGGGACCGGATGATGCACATCGCTGGACGCTCAAGCGGATACCGTATCTGGTCAGCCGAATGGGAACAACCGGGGCCAGGGGCAGCCTGAGCGAAGTTGCTGGCGCTCATCCGAAAGGGCAAGGAAGCGGCGGGCGAAGCGCTCCAGTTGGCGGTCGGATTGTGTGTTTTCGACGAGGGAACACGTCGAGGAGATAACCGCTTTGGGTGCGGATGGGGTCATGGTGGGGCTCGGCCATACTGTCAAGGATGATCGATGGGGTCAAGCCATCACGAGATCCGGGATTTTGTGAAGGAGCTGAAGGCGGGAAGCAGGAAACATTGAATGATTTTCTTTATCGCCGTTCGATCGCGAGACCTGCACAATCCCGATCTTTCCTGGAACATACCGAATAATCGAATACTAACGAGAATGGCTGCCAGCAACAATCCAATATGCGTTTGTCCATTGGAAAATCATAAAGATTACTCAATAAGTGTTACGACAAATCATATATACGATCCAACAATTCGCCGATAACAACAATAACGAAATTGTGCTATTGAAGTAAGATTTTTCGAAGAATCCAAGGCCATCATAGTACGCCTTCCGGAAAAGGAAGATCGCCGGTGCTTGCGATCCATGGAAATAGGGGACAAGATCATGCATATTCCAGATGGATATCTCGGACCAGCCACGTTTATAACATTGTATCTGGTAACGTTGGCCATATGGTTTTTCGCTTTCAGGGATGCGAATAAAATCTGGGACCGCGAAACGTCCCCATGCTGTCGTTCATGGCGGCACTGTCCTTCATATTGATGATGTTCGACCTCCCAATACCCGACGGCGCAACGGCCCATATGGTGGGGGCGGTCCTTATCGCCATCGTGCTGGGACCTTACGGAGCGACCATTGCCTTCAGCATTGCCGTATTGATACAGGCTCTCCTTTTCGGCGACGGCGTCACTCCTATGGTGCCAATGTGTTCAATATGGATATAATGCCTTTCACGGGGATCTGAACTCTATGTCGCGGCCAGAAAGGCCATGTCAAAAACCAAGAGAAAGATTTTCGGATCGGAATCGAAGGAAGAGGGCGATCGCAGGTTTGGCAGCAGGCTACATCGGGATCGTGATCGCGGCGCTTTGTGCAGCCATCGAGTTCGGGATACAGCCGACCATTGCTCCCGGATACGCGCCGTACGGGCTCGATCTAGCTATACCAGCCATGGTAGGGGCCTATCTGCTTGTGGAGGGATCGCTGAAGGGCTGACCACGGCGATAGTGGTCTATTACATATCGGAAAACCGGTCGGACCTGCTCAACCTACCCAAGTTCTGTCCACGCTGGCTGGAAAAATACATGGAGATGGGATCGGGACCGGTCCCTAGCGAATCGAAGGTCGGGAACAAGATGCCGATCGAGGCAAAGTGAGGTGAAAGAGATGAAAAGCGTAATACTCTGGCCGAAAAAGTTGATCATCGCAATGATCGCACTGATCGTCGCTACACCGCTTGGCATACTCATCGTCTGGGGCTATGGAGACGCCTGGGTGAATGGAGCGAAGTGGGTAATTGGGTTCCGCAGCATTTCTGGAACGCACCCGTGCGCGGACTACGACCTCAGCGGATGGGACAGCCAGCTGATGGCGTCCTTCGGCTACATAATATCCGCGATAGTGGGAATCGCAGCGATAATCGTCCTTACCTATGTCTTGTACCTGGCGGTCTCGAAGAGGAGAGCCTGAGAGCTATCCAAGTAGGCAGTCACCAATGTTCGAGCGATTGCTGTCCCGAGTTGCCAAGACGATACGTCAATCACTGGACATGGAAAGTATTTCTGGTCGGGACGGAGTGCTGCAGCGCCTCGACCCGCGTTTCGTTTTCATCTTCCTATTATCGTTGGTGGTTTTTTCTGTCTTGTTGAAAAACCCCCTGAGCATGTTCTTATGATTATCCTCTCGTTGATCCTGGCGATCCTTTCGAGGGTGCCCCTCGGTTGGTACCTGAAAAGGGTCTGGCTATTCGTGCCGTTGTTCTCGGTGGTCATCCTTATCCCGAGCATGACCAACCTGGTGACCCGGGGGGAGGCGTCGGCCCTTCGGTCGATCTGTTCGGAATGACGGTCTACTTAACCAAGGAGGGTTTGGCCTATGCCGTGACGTTCACCTTGAGGGTGGGTGCCGCTGTCTCCCTGAGCATCCTGATGGTGGCGACCATAGGATGGTCCCGCCTGATGGCGGCAATGGCACAGCTGAAGTTCCCACCATCGTTCGTCATAATATTGGATATGACCTACCGTTACATCCATCTCCTCCTTGACACTGTGGCGAACATGTTCATGGCCCGGAAGAGCAGGATGGTGAGCAGGCCGAACAAGAGGGAGATTTGGGAGATCGGGGGGTTCGTCGGTCACGAACCTCTTCAATAAGTCCTACAAGATGAGCGAGAACGTTTATCAGGCCATGATATCTCGGGGATACACAGGCAGGCCACGCATCATGTCGGATCTGAGGTCGAATCGCATCGATGTGGTGTTCTCGATCGCAGTGATAGGGTTCGCGGTGGTGGTGCTGGTATTCGACATGAACGGATCTTCGACAACCTTGCACAATTTGTTTAATTATCTTGGGGTTTGGACCTGATGACATCGCCGATCATATCTCTCAGAGAAGTCTCCTACAGATACCCTGACGGTAACACCGCCATCGATGGCTTGGACCTGGACATAGAACAGGGGGAGGCGGTGGCCATTGTCAGACCGAACCGTGCGGGAAAGTCAACGCTTCTTCAATAATCGCCGGCCTGATACCGGTCTCGGAAGGGCAGCTCACCGTAACCGAAAGGAGATGGACAGGAAGAGCGTCGACCGGCCCAATGACCTGGAATGGCTCAGAAGGAAACTGGGGATAATCTTCCAAGATTCCGACGTCGCGCTGTTTAATTCAACGGTCTGGAATGATGTTGTTTTCGGCCCGCTCCACATGGGCCTTCCGGTAGAAGAGATAAAGGCACGGGGTAACAGAGCATTGGAAAAGCTGTGTATTTCCCATCTCCGGGACCGCGCTCCATATCGCTTGAGCGGCGGAGAAAAGGAAGGTCTCGATAGCGTCTGTTCTCTCGATAGAACCCGAGATCCTGCTTTTCGACGAGCCGACCTCGGACCTTGACCCGCGCAGTAGAAGAATGGTCGTGGACTTGCTGAAGAGCATGACCGAGGAGGGTAAGACGGTCATCGTGGCTACGCATGACGTCAACGCGGTACCGGATTTTGCCAAACGCATCGTGGTTCTCAACAAATATGTCTTGGCCAGTGGTGATGTGAGAACGATCCTATCGAACGAGACCATGTTGAAAGAAGCCGATCTGGACGTTCCCGAGATCACCCGCCTTTTCAAGGTGCTGGCTTCCATAGGCTATACGACTGAGGAACTGCCGTTCTCCTTGGATAGGCGGTCGAGCAGATCAAGAAAGAAGCGATCGAGTTCATATACACCAAATGGACAAGATCATGATTCCGTTAGACAATAAAAAGACACCTGGTCTTGAAGATTCCAACCTCTAAATTCATATATTCGATTTCTGCATCTTTAACTGGTAACACATTGTCCCCAGTTAACATGTTACAAGACAATTCCGAATGAAAGTTATTTTATCCAGTAATCGCCTTTTGTTTTATGGATTACGTAACCAGAATTGGCGTCTCCGTCGAACCTGACCTTTTGACGAGCTTCGATGAGCTCTCGAAAGAAAAGGGTATGCCACTCGTTCTGAGGCTATCGTGATCTGATAAAGGGATGCGCATAGAAGATACCTTGAAGGACGACACAGCGCACACTGTCGGAACCATCACCCTGGTATACGATCACACCAAAGGCGGCGTCAACGAAGGCCTAATGGACGTCCAGCACCAGCACCATGATATCATATCGTCTTCGATCCACATCCATCTTGATACCGAGAAATGCCTGGAGGTGCTCATCGTCCATGGATCTATGAAAGGGTCACCGAGCTGACTGAGGCGATCAACAGCATCAAGGGAATAACCCATGGGAAACCGGTATTGCTTTCAGGGGAACCCGTCGACCACAAGCATAACCACTAACGGTTGAATTAAAAACCAATCTAATATTCTTTAGACAAATTCTTTTATGGCCTATCAAGAATTTCCAAACAATATGGATTCAATAAAAGATAAATATCAAATTGACATAATGGTATTACGAATTCTATATTTGTGCTACGTAGGGACACGAACATGGACTCGCATGTCGGTCTCGGACATCAATAGAACGAAAAAGCACATGGTTCAGTCTTCCAGTGCTTATCACCTAAGAATCCGGTTGTAAGTCCTATAACCGGCATGAACCAGACCTGTCAACGATGCGTGGCGACAGTGTGATTGTCTATTCGAATGAAGTTGATTTGCTGCATCTCAAACCGTTCCTTCCCTAATGGCGTCGGCAATCGGTTGCAATAGGACATCGAATATCGCGTCCTTTGGAACGATGTCAGCCCTGAGCCGGATCCTCAAGAGTTTTCTGGGTCGGTTCACCTATAGCAGCGATTATCGCGCAGTCCAGCATGTCCTCTACCTCCTCGTCGGTGTAATGCTTCTTCGCCTCGTCTATGAACGACTTTGCCCACATTGAACTGGTGAATGCGAACACGTCGATCTCACCCCTGATGCCCTTATAGAACATGTGAGCAAGGGTTGACCAGCTTTCACCTTGGTGAGCTTGTAGACCTCGATTTCCTGGACGGTGGCGCCCAATCCACGGAGGCCTTCCTTCAGCACTCGGAACCTTATGGACCTGGATCACACGTGCTCCCCTACCATATTCGTTTTCGCCAGCAGTTGGACCAATCCTTCAGAGGTGAACTTTTCCGGCAACAGTTTAGACCTTTATCCATTTTCCTTCTCCGCCGTTATGGCGGTCACGGACCCTATGGCGATGACCTGTGCTTGGCGAAGACCGCGGCTGAGTTACTCGCGCTGACCATGTTTCTGGGCCAGCTCGAACGTGGATTTTACAGCCGTGGACGATGCCAGCAGAAGCCACGTCCACATCGCCGAACCACAGTCCCTTCAGGAACGCCTCGAACTCCGGCGAATCGTTCGTTTTCAGATCTATCGGCGATGCGAAAACAACCTCGAAGCCCATCTTCTTCGCCAGTTCCACCGATTCTTCCATCCGGTCCGTCGGCCTCAGGATCGCGATGGTGGTCAATTCAGGTCCCCCAGCGACTTCCAGAGCGAGACCTCCTTGCCCATGACGATCACGGCCGGGGACGACGTTCCATTTGACTCACATTCGGCGGCTATCTTGGTTATATTTGCAGACATAACTCGTTATTCTGGAGTACCGCCATTCTCAATCAACTTATCGGTGATAGAGGTAAAAGGACCACACTATTTCGATGGTTTCCTTATATTTATTAATCCGTAAATGACTCGAATGAGAGTAAAACAAAGGGGCTCCCATCTCGAGATGATGGATGATCATCCATTAATGTCCAATCGATGGAATTTTGTCTTCTTCCTATTGACTGAGATTCTCAATCTTGTAAGCATCTCATGATTTTTCCCTATCGCTGATCACTTGCCCTGATCAATAGGCCAATATTGATGTTCCGTCCTAACCATCAATAATGTCATTGTGGCAATGGAATTTGGACTTCCTTGGGTTAAGATAACTAATAAATAAATGGAGTTCCCAACTAGGATCGAAAACAGTGGCTAGATCAATAACGGCTGTTCTGCAATGATTTGAGGCGTCGTCGAGCAAGCAAGAGAGAGCAAGAATGTTGAACGATGTGCCTGGAACTGGAACATGCTGCACACATTCAGCACCTTAGTCATGTGGAGAGCGTGGATGGAGAAAGGGCAGAACTGATCATCTCCAGGCTGGCGAAGGAGATCGTAGGGCGACGAAAATGAAGCACTAAAGAAGTTGAGACACATTGGCGGCTGGCAGGTGTGCCAAGAATGGCAACGGCCCGAACTGATCGAGCCAATAAAATAAAAGGAAAGATCCTGGAGCAGAAACCTGAAGGATGAGAAAGGAAGCAGTGGACACTACAGGAAGATAATGCAGAAAGCTGAAAGGACGAGAAGATATGTTACTATGAACTCCTCTCAAGAGCATGAAATACTAGGTACATCCTGATGGAAGGTAACAGGAGCATATAACAAGAGCTCTGAGCCTCTGTTGAAGAGCTGAGGAGACAGTCGGCACCTATTCTTAATAATCAAACAATTGTACAACAACTCTACTGGGACTGTTCGTCTTGTAGCCCCTTTTCCTCCCTCCTCTAACTCATTCACTGTCAACCTAACCAACAATCCTCGTTGGTCAGCACCTTAATTAGGCTTAGTACAAAAATATTTCTAACGGACATGAATGGTACACTGCGATTTTTGATTACACTTCTGATCCTACAGACCTTCTTCCCCCTTAACAACAGAGAAAAAATCTGAGCCATCAATATCTATTTGTTCAAGCCCGGGCAACGTGATAAAGCTGATATACATATAATTATTAATATAATTTATATATACTATTATGTCAGAGCCGATAGTTAATATTATACTCATTATTAGAAATCCGACCTATAGAGTGCTGAGAAATGACTGATGGAAAAAAAAACAATGACAGTGATTGCAGCAGTGGCTCTGGTGGCGGTCCGAATTGTGGCTGGAACGGTGGTGGAATTGTCATCGCCGAGTAGTAAGAACAGCTCGGGGAAGATTGAGGTAGTCGCCGCTGAGAATTTCTGGGGCAGTCTGATTTCCCAGCTTGGAGGAACTCACGTCAATGTGTTGAGTGTCGTCTCGGACCCAGACGCTGACCCTCACGAATATGAAAGCAATATAGCTACCGCAAAGGCAGTCGCCACGGCTGATTTCATAATTATTAATGGGGCAGGGTATGACACATGGGCCGAAAATCTCATCAGTTCCGGTGTGAAATCTAACTGCACCATATTGAACGTAGCCGACCTCGTAGGAAAAAAGGAAGGAGATAATCCTCACCTCTGGTATGATCCAGACTATGTCAATCAGGTAGTGACGGAGATGGAAAAGGATCTCATCGCCATCGATCCGTCAAACGCTCAATATTACGAGCAGCAATATGTCGATTTGACAGCCTCGCTTGTTCAGTATCAAAACCTGTGCGATAATATC
>CAVWKV010000021.1:0-6173 GCA_963755265.1 uncultured Methanomassiliicoccales archaeon
TGTATGAAGAGGACCCAGATCAGATATATAGGCCTTCTTTTCTGTCCATTGCTCAGCACAGATCTCAGCCTTACGGTCCTTCCCCACTTCCTGGCCGTTCTGAATATCACCAGGATGGCCACCGACACCACTACGATATAGGCGATGACGTTTACGATCTGCGCCATATTTCCTTTCAAAGAGAACAGATCGGCAATGTTCGATAGAAATAGCGAGTATGCCATCACCAGGGCCCAGATCGCATAATCTACACCCCATTCCCTTCGCAGCAGGAACCTCTGGCCGGCCAGGTTCCTTTCGGCGATACGTTCTATATCCTCAATGGTGGTCACATCTTTATCCATTTCGCTTCCCTCAACTCCAGCCGTGTTCTTTCCCCTAATCGTTTCCTCGGTGAAAGTGCCCTATCACGGGTCATCTTGATGTCAATGATGGTTTGGTGATTTCAGAGATCATCTCTTGTTTATAAAACGAAGACAAAGACCTGATCTGCATACTTCCATGTGATGAATCTTTTAACCCATTCACAGAGACCATTACTTCGGTGATGGGGCATCGGATTATTTTGTGATCATGTATCATTTTACTTAGGATGTGATAACTTGATAATTATATATCAGGGGGTTGGGCACGTTCACATTCTGAACGCATCTTGGCCTGTAAATATACCCAGCGTGTTCATGTTTTGAGGGCGTCTCAGATCTTGTCCTGAGGGTCATCAGCGATCGCTCAGAGATAATCCCTTGTCCGAAAAATGAAAGGGAGGGGTTGGGACAAAGAAGAACGCATAACATCAAGAAGGGAGAACATGGAAAAATTCTCGATCATTACAGTGCTCGGTCTTCACGGACCGGTTCTAAACGAGATGGTAGCTGATGTAGTCCTTGAGAATCCAAGGAGGCGGGAGTGATGAGTCGTTCTCGATCGGTCGTAGGGATGACAATTGCTATTCTGGTGATCATCCTCTTGGCCTTCGCTGTTATCAGCATGATTGAGAATTGGTCGAGCTCTCGGGGACCATTTGATATCACGGGCTTGATCGCGAGCCTGCTCGTGGCTATCCTTCTCATCGTCCTCATCGTTCGGCTGGCCTTCGGGGTCGTCAACGGCCCTTCGCGCCGCCGTCACGATCGGCGCCGCAATCGAGGCAGACCATTAGATGGTGATACCGAGGAAGTGCTTGATCGTAGGTACGTTAACGGTGAGATCACCAGGGAACAATATCACCAGATGAAGGAGGATATTCAGGGAGACGGTCCGGGTACCCGCCCCTAAGGGCCCGCGATCATTGGATTTTTCGAATACTATCATCGTTCAAGCCAGACAGCAAAATGACAAGATATTCTAGAAGGAGGGTTAGCAAATGCTATTTGATGGTTTAGCCAATAGATTGACGAAACATTACAAGCTGATCATAATCGCTTGGATTATTGTCCTTGTGATAGCCGTGCCGGCAATCATGCAGGCTGGCAATGTAATCCAAAGCGGGCAGACAGGCTCGTCCGGAGATCCCGGATCCGCTCAGGCCCAGAAAATCATCACAATTGATTTTCAAAGGTCCGTGGCGAATGGAACATTGATGATCGTACTGCAGAGCGGAAATATGACCGATGCAAGCTCTAGGAACTTCGTTCTTGCGTTGCAGCAAAAGATCCAGGGCTCGTCCGACATAAAGGACCTGCAGAACGTTTCGACGGCCTATACATACGCGGAGCAAATGATTGACGGGACGGTCATGCAGATCGGGCTCACGATGAGGCCAACGGAGGAGAACGTAACAATAAGTGCGTTCCTATTATGGGGCGTGCCGGCCATGTATGCGGCCAATTATACGCACAGCGGCTCCGATACGTTGGCGTTCAATTCGACCTATACACAGCTCGTCACCTTCGTTCAGGAGCATGATCTCGACCAGAACAGCACGGCCTTCGCCATTGGCTACTTCCAGGCATTCGCCAATGCTTGGAACGGGACCTCAGATACGATCGATCCGATGGTCAGAGCAGCCGATTGTGTTCAGAGCGTCGCTCCCGAGATGATAAATGCATTGCCCAACGGAGAGGTCCAGACGAGGCAGATGCTACAACAGGTATTGAGCAGATGCGATCTGACGAACTACAACAACGTCAGCATTGTTCGCTCGTTAACATTGGACCTGATCGGCGGTTCGGATGGCATAAGCAACATGACCTTCCTCCAGCAGGTCTATGATTTGGGCCCATCATACAAAGCTGCGGCCGTATCCACCTTTGCCAGCTCAATCGTCGACAACGGGACCTTGGCCACTTATCCGATCGCAATGTCTCAGCAGTTGATCAGCAACTTCGTTTCATCGGACAACGAGACCATGTTGATGATAGTCTCGTTCACTGTCGGTTCCGATTATTCCACCGCCAATGGGGATCATCCATTGATCGATAATGTAGGGGCGCTGAGGAACATCATCAGCGACCTTAGGTCCGGCACGAGCGCCCCCATAACGACCTATGTCACCGGTTCGGCAGCGCTATCCGCTGACAGTTCTGCTAGCTCTGCCAAGGATATGGCAACGATCAGACCGCTGATCATCATCACCCTAATCGTGCTGGTGGGTCTGCTTTTCCGTTCAGTGCTCGGTCCTTTCCTTCCGTTCGGGGTAGTGGTAGTGGCATTGGGTCTGAGTCAGGCTGTGGTGTTCTTCGTCGGCACCCTGGTCGCACCGATCGATCCGAGCATTCCGACGATGCTCTTCACGATCCTTATGGCCGTCGGTACCGATTATTCGGTCTTCATCATCATGCGCTATCGTGAGGAACGAGTGAAAGGCGCTACCAAGGAGCGGGCAGTGCACACTTCCATCACTTGGGCGGGAGAATCCATCGTGACGAGCGGGGTCACGGTAATCATAGCCTTCTTTGCCATGGCGACCGCCTCAATCTCCACCGTGTCCACGATGGGCCTGGTTTTCGGGATGTCGGTCGTCATCGCCCTTCTCCTTGCATTGACGCTCATCCCATCATTGCTGATGCTGGTCGGGAACAGGGTCTTCTGGCCGACCACCGGGAAGAGATGGAAGAGATTGGCGGAGGGAATAAAAAAGAAGAAAGAGAGGAGGAACGGCTACTTCCGCCGGGCGGCGTCGTTCGCCATCAAGCATGCCAAGGTCATTTTGGTGATCGCGATCCTGATCTCCATTCCTACTACCTACCTTTTCATGACGACGGAGACCAGCTACGATTCTATCGCCACCATGGGCAGCCCAGAGAGCGTTCAGGGACTGAACGCCATGAGCAGCGGCTTCGGGGCGGGGGGAATCATGCCTACACAGGTCGTGATAACAGGGGACACCACGATCTTCAATGGATCGAACGTCAACATGGCATACCTGAACGCCATAGGGAACATCAGCGCCACGATAGCCGCGGACCCGATGGTGCAGCAAGTTAGCGGGATAACACGACCGTATGGGCAACCGGTAGATTACGAAAACCTTAGCGTGATATCGGCCCAGGAGCGTTCTCAGCTGATCTCGAGCATGCTCCAGAGCGTTGGAAGTGATGGCAAGAGCGTCCTGCTGACCGTCGTCCTCAAGGGCGATCCGGAAAGTGCTTCCTCCGTCAACCTTGTCCCGTCCCTGAGGACCGAGATAGCGAAGGCTAAGGCCGAGGAGCCTGCCCTGGCCTCATCGACCATTTTGGTCGGTGGCACCACGGCCTCCATCTATGACCAGAGCCAAATCTTGGACCAGCAGTTCGGCTACATCGAGCTATTGGTGATGATTGGAATCTTCGTCGTTCTGATGATCGTGCTGGGCTCGATGCTATTGCCACTGTTCGCTGTAGTGTCCATAGCCATGAGCATCTCCTGGTCGTTCGCCCTCACGACCCTGGTGTTCGGTAACGTATTGGGCAGGCCGATCCTGTACATCGTACCCCTGATCCTGTTCATCATGCTGATGGGTATAGGGATGGATTACAATGTGTTCATCCTGACAAGGATAAGGGAGGAAGTGCACAAGGGCAAGAGCACCAACGAGGCCGTGGTCGATGCGGCCGACTGGACCGGAGGGATCATCTCCGCTCTGGCGCTGATAATGGCATGTGCCTTCGGAGCGTTGCTGCTGTCGAGCAATGTCGAGCTGCAGGAGATCGGTTTCTGCCTAGCGGTCGCGATCCTTTTGGACGCGATGTTCATCAGGACCTATGTCGTGCCGGCGGCCATGGCGTTGATGGGCAAGCATGCCTGGTGGGCCCCCGGCCGGTTGCAGCGCGAAGGGCGGGGAGAGAAGATGAGCAGGAAAACACCCGCCATTAAGATCGAAAAAGAAGACATGAGGAGGTAGATGTTATTGTCGAACTATGTGATCAAGACCACCGGTATGAGCAAGGACTTCGGTGCGGTGCTGGCCGTCGACAACCTGACAATGGAGGTGCCGTCCGGAATAGTATTTGGATTCCTGGGTCAGAACGGCGCGGGCAAGACAACCACCATCCATCTCTTATTGGGATTGCTCGAGCCAACCAACGGGGACGCTCAAGTACTGGGCCATGACGTTAGAACGGAAGCAGACAAGATCAGAGAGAGAACTGGTGTGCTCCTGGAGTACAAGGGACTGTATGAGCGGATCACAGCGTGGGACAATCTTGAGTTCTACGGAAAGATATGGCATTTACAGCACAGCGAGATTGAAGAGCGCAGCAGGGAACTGCTTACGCACTTCGACCTGTGGGACCGCAGGAACGACAAGGTTGTCGAGTTCAGCAAAGGAATGAAGGCAAAGCTGGCGGTGGCCCGTACCATGCTTCACCGCCCGCCGTTGATATTCCTAGACGAACCCACCGAAGGTCTGGACCCGGTGGCGGCAGTGGCCTTGAGAGAGGACCTTGTGAAGCTGGCGTCGAAGGAAAAAGTAACTGTCTTTCTGACCAGCCACAATATGCCTGAGGTCGAGAAGATCTGCAGCAAGGTCGGGATAATCCGCAAAGGAAAGCTCATCGCTTACGGAAGTCCGAGCGAAATAACCTCCACCAAAAAGGTTCAGGTGGAGATCCATGGACATGGTCTAAATGAAACGATCTTATCGGCGGTGCGAAGCACGGCTGGAGTTATCGATGTGACCATGACCGACGATCATTTACTTGTCGAGCTCGAAAAAGACGAGGACCTGAACACGATAGTGACACAGATTGTTAACCTTGGAGGTCAGGTCGGAGAGGTCAGGAGGATCAAGCAGAGCCTAGAGGACGCTTACGTGCACTTGATGGAGGCGGCGCAATGATGGAGGACATTAGGACAATGATCTGGAAGGAATGGAGGGAGATCGGGAGGGGCGGTCTTAGGAACAGATTGTTCCCTGTGATAATCCTCGCTCTGTTCGGTGTGTATTTCATCCCAAGAGCTTTGGACGCCGCCAACGCTGATTGGTCGAGCGCCCTGACGCTCCTGGTATGGTTGCCGTTCCTTTTCAGTGCGAACATCATCGCCGATTCGGTGGCGGGAGAGAGAGAACGGCATACCCTTGAGACGCTACTTGCCTCAAGGTTATCTGACAGAGCGATAGTGCTGGGAAAGATGCTCATGACTATACTGTACGCATGGGGAATGACGCTGATCGGTGCTTTGCTTGGATTGGTGGTAGCGAACCTTGCCTCGAGCAAGTTCGTCATGTACCCAACAGATGTTCTCATCGGAATCATCCTGTTGAGCTTGTTGGCAGCTGTGCTCATCTCTTCCCTCGGCGTCTTAATCTCGCTAAAGGCGCACACATCGCGAGAGGCCCAGCAGATAATCGCCATCTCATCGCTAATCATACCGTTCGGCGCTTTGTTTGTACTACCAAGCCTGCCTAGCAATGTACTGTCGCTAATCTTCGGAGGAGGTTTGGACAGTGTGATGTTGGTCACAGGGTTTGTGCTCCTGCTTATAGGGCTCTTGCTCACTGTGCTGGTGATTACCCAGTTCAAGAGGACGAAACTTATGGCCGATAACTGATTCCACCGCTTGGGTCCGGTATCATACCGATACCGGCCCGAAGCCTTATTCATCGATATCTCTACGCGATGTTCAGTCCAAACTGAGACCGCTTATCACTTGAGCCAGATGAGGAAAAACTCTGGTCGCAGGCAGGCGATATTCATCCACATTATAATATGAAGCAACAATATTTATACTTCCATTCAATAAATATTCAATAT
>CAVWKV010000022.1:0-13688 GCA_963755265.1 uncultured Methanomassiliicoccales archaeon
ACATTGAGCCCCCAAAAGAAGAGAAAAGGAGGAGGAAAAGAAGGAACCTCAATACGAGCTCCGTCTCCTCTCTGGATTCACACGAGAAGGACTTTCTCGAGAAACAGGCATTGTGGGAACGAAGATCACCATGTCGACTTTCGTCTGGGGGTCTCTATATCTTCGGTGTCTTAGCTGGAGTGACTCCGAACCCCATTTCGCCATTGGTTGGATCTAACTCCATCGTTGGTCGGCTTATACCTGTCTGAAGTTCTTCTACCGTGTGTTCAGCATGTAGACAGCCGATATCGACAAAAAGGGAGCGGCAGGGTAATATTATCATGTTCTCTTTCCTTTTCCTCGGGTTCCCTACAACTTTTTCCTCGAATCACCCCTTCGTATAGGCGTAGGGATAAACATATCCAGATCATCTTTCCCAGGTCGGCAAACCTCTTGTCCATCATTTTACTGAGAACATCCTCGAACCCCGGTACTGGAGCAATGACGTATGATCGAAGACCTCGATGCACTCCAGCTTCCTGAAGGCGTTTCCCAGCTGAGATTCTGAAATTATTTTTATTAGCATGTCGGAGGCATAATGTGCGTTCCCTATCGGCCATCACAACCCATCTCCCTTCCTTAATGAATCGGACGCCGGCCCCGTCTTTTCGCCATCGTTCAAGGTACTTTTCTGGATTGCTTACCCACACCGGCGGGCCCGTATGCAACGTGCAGTACGACAATCGGTCGTTCTCCAGCATAATCACGAAACAACAACTCGATCAGGTAGGCATGGTCGATGACCCTGAAACCGTATTGTTCCAGCAGGCCGATCAATCCATCGGCGGTCCTCTGCGTCTGGGGATATAGATTGTCATCGGTAAGGTCTGGACGGTCCGTCCTTATCGCCACGACTTTCGTGCCCAATCTCGCCAACCTAAGGACAATCTCGTCCATGCCCAGCGGTCTACCGGATTGGGAAGAAGAACCGTCGATCCTTTCTCTTCGAGTATTGTCCGCAGGCGCTTATAAAGACGGCGAACGAATCAACCGACAGGGCCGAGGCCGCTTTCCTATCCCGATCGACTGGGTCGATGAAGACCAATGGCGACCGGAAGCTTCCATCTCCTTCTTCAGCCAACGAGATGGTCGTTCCCGACTTCCAAACAGCCGCTTCCTTGATGACGCCTACGAAATCTCCGCACTTCAGTATCAGGAGTTCGGCGAGGTACCCGGAAAATCCGCATACCTTATTAACCGCCCCATAGACTCCTATCCCTTTCATGAACTGCTTTAATAATCGGACCTGATCGTGCTGTCCGGCTGAAGATTGAGTAATATGTACTCGGTGTGGAATGGTGTCCTGTCAACTGCTCATTTGATGTGTTGGGCATCGGCGAGCTTGTAACAAGGCACGAGGTCCACTTGGAAACCTTGGAACATTCCGTGGATGTATGGGTGTTCACAAACCTCTCCTCGCCCTCAACGACCTTATCGGCCGATGGCAGGGCCGACATTTCTCCAGGGCGGCCCGCGGGGTATCTTGGGAACGGATGAACACGTCGATGTCCGGATCTCCCACAAAGGTATCCTTGGCCACAGAGCCTACAAGACGAACCTCCAGATCGATAGCAAAGCAGAGGGCGACCTCACTCACCCTCGTGACAAGGACCGAAGATGCCTTCTCTACATCCTCACGAAGGTCAGTCGGGGATACCGGCTCCAACATCTCGCTTTCAAACGACATCCCTCCCTCTATTGATTGGCTTCACCTAATGTTTTATGTAGAGAATATTGGCGTTTAATCTTAGGAAAAATGGTGTTCGGGACCGATATGGTGGGGATTCGAAAAACTTTTCTTAGGAGGAAACTTGAGTCACCGACCCTAAACACCAATATTTTGCTACTTCGAAACCCCTATAAAAGAATATTCTGCCGAAGCATCGATATATGAAATTTCCCGTTACCGTTATTCAATATCTATAGATCCTTGGTTCCCGGACACTATTCGGAGCTCTTCTACCCTGTCGGATCAGGGATATCATCCCAATCCGTCCTCGGTCAGATCTCCAAAGCGTGAACGACCTCCCTTTCTCCATATCCAGCATCAAGCCAGGTGTCTATGTTTTATCCGGTTTTTTCATTTTATTGTTGCATGGATATTTTTTTCCGAGGTGATGGCCTGCTCAAGAGGGGGCCTTGTCTTCGGGTATAGTATGTTAAGAAATCGATTCTTGCGGAAATCTCAAGAAAGGCATGAAAAATAGCCCTTGTTCAACCCTGACACCCTGGCATGATAGTTATATAATCCGATTGTTAAGACGACCATATATTAATTTATTTTATAATATATAATTATTAATATTGACATATAGTATAATTAATTTAATAAAAACCAGGTCAACAATTGTTGTCAATTTTCATCTTCGCCGTGTAATGCTTACCATCCGTCAGTGGATGGATCATCCATCAACCACCCTATTATAAGAATCACTTACTAATTTTATTAATATATATTATATACCTAAACAATAGGTTAATATACCCTTGAAGATAAGTACATCAATGCGAACTCGGAGTAATCCGGGGTCGCGAGTTTGGAGGAGTTATTAGGGGTGTCGAAATGATAGACATATCTAGTGTAAACTACGACCTAGTCTTTAGACGCTACGATATACTCGTAGAGGCTAAAGAGAAGCCAGAAGACATCGCGGCTAAGATCCTGCCAAAGGACGCGCTGCTGAAGAAAGTCGCCGAGGACGTTGTATTCATGAAATACAAGGACGTCGAGGCGGATGTAAAAGCAGCCCTTGGCAAGTTCAGCCCCGAGGAGCTAATCGACAAGGGCCTCCTGAAAGGAATGGATGTCGTCAGCGAACTGTACGGAAGGGGTATCTATTACCTGCCGCACGTCATGGTCGCTGCAGACGCATTCGACAGGGGAATAAAGCTCGCCGAGAAAAGCATGAAGAGTGAGAGAGTCATGAAGGGCAACGTTGTCATGATGGTCGCCGAGGGTGACCCGCATGACATCGGCAAGAACATCGCAGCAGTCCTTCTGAGATCCAACGGATTCGGTGTCGTCGACATGGGCCGGGATGTACCGGTCGATGATGTAGTGAAGACGGTTCTCGAGGTCAAGCCGGACCTAGTCACTGGAACCGCATTGATGACCACCACCATGTCCGCATTCCCGAAGGTTGCCGAGAGGCTGATCGAGCATGGTATGGAGATCCCGTTCATCTGCGCCGGCGGTGCAGTTAACAGGGCATACGTAGAGTCATACCCGCTCGGTATCTACGCCGAGAAGGCCGCACAAGGCCCGCCACTGGCCACAAGGCCATCGAGGGCTGGGACTGGAAGAAGATCAGGTCCAGGTGGGACGAAATCCACGCGGAGAAGACATATTAGGAGGTGGAAAAAATGGCAATAAAGAGATTCACAAAGATGGAAGTCAAGAGCGCAGACGACCTCGTCTTCGGTGACGCGAAATACCCGGTATCATACGGTCTCGGAATGAAGGCCGGTGCGGAATACGTTGTGCCAGAGATCAACTTCGCCCCGAGACCCGGTGCTGAGAAGAACCCGTATACTGTGGGCGCGAGTACGTCGACTACATTACCGTAGACATCATGAACAGGGCAGTGACCCTCGGTTTCCCAGCGGTTCAGCTGGAGAACGAGTGGATCTACCAGCTCGGTAACGACCCGGAAAAGTTCGCCAAGCCGGTCGTTGCGGGCCAGAAAAGGAAATCATGAAGAAGTTCCATGATGAATACGGCGTTGCGACCGCAATCAGGCACACCGTCGCAGACATGAGGCTCGCTGAGGAAGGACTCAGAGAGGGAATGGACAAGAAGCGTCGAATCGAGAGAGAAGAGCGGTCATCCGGTTCCGTTGGAGGTCGCGGCCAAGAACGGCCCAGACGTCCTCGGGATATCCTTGTCTAGGTAGCCACCGGCCATGAACATCGAGGTGTTCGCACCAGCGCAGTTTGTGTCTCCGCCGGCGATGACCTTGTTCTTCTTGGCGATGTCTACGATCTGGGGCCACAGCCACTCCATATCCAGGGAGCCGAGGTAGCCGATACCGAACAGCCAGCCTTTGATATCCTGGTGCAGGATAGCGTAGTCGGACATCTCCTTGCCACCCATTGATTCGATCGACAGGACGTCTGCGCCGTTCTTGGCCGCGACCTCCAACGATTCGATGACCTTCTCTGGGTAGGAGTGCTTCTTGTCCATTCCCTCTCTGAGTCCTTCCTCAGCGAGCCTCATGTCTGCGACGGTGTGCCTGATTGCGGTCGCAACGCCGTATTCATCATGGAACTTCTTCATGATTTCCTTCTGGCCCGCAACGACCGGCTTGGCGAACTTTTCCGGGTCGTTACCGAGCTGGTAGATCCACTCGTTCTCCAGCTGAACCGCTGGGAAACCGAGGGTCACTGCCCTGTTCATGATGTCTACGGTAATGTAGTCGACGTACTCGCGCCTCAAGGTGTCCGGGTTCTTCTCAGCACCGGGTCTCGGGGCGAAGTTGATCTCTGGCACAACGTATCCCGCACCGGCCTTCATTCCGAGACCGTATGATACCGGGTATTTCGCGTCACCGAAGACGAGGTCGTCTGCGCTCTTGACTTCCATCTTTGTGAATCTCTTTATTGCCATTTTTTCCACCTCCTAATATGTCTTCTCCGCGTGGATTTCGTCCCACCTGGACCTGATCTTCTTCCAGTCCCAGCCCTCGATGGCCTTCGTGGCCAGTGGCGGGCCTTGTGCGGCCTTCTCGGCGTAGATACCGAGCGGGTATGACTCTACGTATGCCCTGTTAACTGCACCGCCGGCGCAGATGAACGGGATCTCCATACCATGCTCGATCAGCCTCTCGGCAACCTTCGGGAATGCGGACATGGTGGTGGTCATCAATGCGGTTCCAGTGACTAGGTCCGGCTTGACCTCGAGAACCGTCTTCACTACATCATCGACCGGTACATCCCGGCCCATGTCGACGACACCGAATCCGTTGGATCTCAGAAGGACTGCTGCGATGTTCTTGCCGATGTCATGCGGGTCACCCTCGGCGACCATCATGACAACGTTGCCCTTCATGACTCTCTCACTCTTCATGCTTTTCTCGGCGAGCTTTATTCCCCTGTCGAATGCGTCTGCAGCGACCATGACGTGCGGCAGGTAATAGATACCCCTTCCGTACAGTTCGCTGACGACATCCATTCCTTTCAGGAGGCCCTTGTCGATTAGCTCCTCGGGGCTGAACTTGCCAAGGGCTGCTTTTACATCCGCCTCGACGTCCTTGTATTTCATGAATACAACGTCCTCGGCGACTTTCTTCAGCAGCGCGTCCTTTGGCAGGATCTTAGCCGCGATGTCTTCTGGCTTCTCTTTAGCCTCTACGAGTATATCGTAGCGTCTAAAGACTAGGTCGTAGTTTACACTAGATATGTCTATCATTTCGACACCCCTAATAACTCCTCCAAACTCGCGACCCCGGATTACTCCGAGTTCGCATTGATGTACTTATCTTCAAGGGTATATTAACCTATTGTTTAGGTATATAATATATATTAATAAAATTAGTAAGTGATTCTTATAATAACTTAATAGGGTGGTTGATGGATGATCCATCCACTGCATCTGGATGGTAAGCATTACACGGCGAAGATGAAAATTGACAACAATTGTTGACCTGGTTCTATTAAATTAATTATACTATATGTCAATATTAATAATTATATATTATAAAATAAATTAATATATCGTCGTGTTAACAATCGGATTATATAACTATCATGCCAGGGTGCTCAGGGTTGAACAAGGGCTAGTTTCATGCCTTTCTTGAGATTTCCGCAAGAATCGATTCTTAACATACTATACCCGAACCGCCCTAGGCGAAATAAGATTGCGCTGGTCATCTTAACGCTCATGGAGAGAAAAAAATATCCATGCAACGATAAAATGAAAAAACCGGATAAAACATAGACACCTGGCTAGATGCTGGATATGGAGAAAGGGAGGTCGTTCACGCTTTGGAAATATGACCGAGGACGGATTGGGATGATATCCCTGATCCGACAGGGTAGAAGAGCTCCGAATAGTGTCCGTGAACCAAGGATCTATAGATATTGAATAACGGTAACGGGAAATTTCCGATCTGTCGATGCTTCGGCAGAATATTCTTTTATAGGGGTGTCAAGGTAGCAAACTTTGGTGTTCGGGGTCGGTGACTCAACTTTCCTCCTAAGAAAAGTTTTTCGAATCCCCACCACATCGATCCCGGACGCCATTTCTTCCCTAAGGTTAGCGCCCAATATTCTCGACATAAAACATTAAGCGGGAGCCAAATGATAGAGGGGGGAATGTCGTTTGAAAGCGAGATATTGGCGACGGTCATTCCTGACCGTTCCCTTCGTGAGGATGTTGACAAGGCATCTTCGGACCTTGTAAGGAGGGTGCGTGAGGTCGCCTCTGATTATGATATCGATCTGGAGGTCCGTCTTGTAGGCTCTGTGGCCAAGGACACTTATGTCGGAGATCCAGACCTTGACGTATTCATTCTATTCCCGGAAGATGCTCCAAGGGAGACCCTGGAGAAAGTGGGCCTTTCCATCGGACATAAGGTCGTTGTGGGCGAGGAGAGGTACGCAGAACACCCATACATCCACGGAATGTTCCAAGGTTTCCAAGTGGACCTCGTGCCTTGTTACAAGCTGGCCGATGCCCAACACATCAAATCAGCAGTTGACAGGACACCATTCCACACCGAGTACATATTACTCAATCTTCAGCCGGAACAGCACGATCAGGTCCGATTATTAAAGCAGTTCATGAAAGGGATAGGAGTCTATGGGGCAGATGCCAAGGTATGCGGATTTTCCGGGTACCTCGCCGAACTCCTGATACTGAAGTGCGGAGATTTCGTAGGCGTCATCAAGGAAGCGGCTGTTTGGAAGTCGGGAACGACCATCTCGTTGGCTGAAGAAGGAGATGGAAGCTTCCGGTCGCCATTGGTCTTCATCGACCCAGTCGATCGGAACAGGAACGTGGCCTCGGCCCTGTCGGTTGATTCGTTCGCCGTCTTTATAAGCGCCTGCGGACAATACTCGAAGAGAAAGGATCGACGGTTCTTCTTCCCAGATCCGGTCAGACCGCTCGGCATGGACGAGATTGTCCTTAGGTTGGCGAGATTGGGCACGAAAGTCGTGGCGATAAGGACGGACCGTCCAGACCTTACCGATGACAATCTATATCCCCAGACGCAGAGGACCGCCGATGGATTGATCGGCCTGCTGGAACAATACGGTTTCAGGGTCATCGACCATGCCTACCTGATCGACGAGAAGGTCTCGTTCGTGATTATGCTGGAGAACGACCGATTGTCGGATTGCACGTTGCATACGGGCCCGCCGGTGTGGGTAAGCAATTCAGAAAAGTTCCTTGAACGATGGCGAAAAGACGGGGCCAGCATCCCGTTCATTAAGGAAGGGAGATGGGTTGTGATGGCCGATCGGGAACATACATATGCCTCCGACATGCTAAGGAAACGGTTCAAGAATGCTGCGCTCGGAAACGCCTTCAGGAAGCTGGAGTGCATCGAGGTCTTCGATCATGCGGCAACGCTCGTACCGGGGTTCGAGGATGTTCTCAGTAAAATGATGGACAAGAGGTTTGCCTGGGAAAGATGATCTGGATATGTTATCCCTACGCCTATACGAAGGGGTGATTCAGGAGCATGATCCAGGTCCCGAGGAAAAGGAAAGAGAACATGATAATGTTACCTGCCCATCCCTTTTTGTCGATATCGGCTGTCTTGATCCTGAACACACGGTAGAAGAACTTCAACAGGTATAAGCCGGCGAACAATAGAAGTAGTCCAACCAATGGCGAAATGGGGTTCGTCACTCCAGCTAAGACACCGAAGATCAGACCCCAGACGAAAGTCAACATGGTGATCTTGGTTCCCACGATGTCTTTCTCGAGAAAGTCCTTCTCGTCGAAGTCCGGAGGAACGAACTCGTATTGAGGTTCCTTCTTTTCCTCCTCCTTTCTCTTCTTTTGGGCCATGGAAATCCCCTAATCACGAGCCGCTAATAATATCTTTGCCCACTAAACAACTGGCCGGGCGCGGTAGCCATGAACCATATCGCCGATCCATATGTCATTTCATGATTAGCAGGGATTGCCAGACCAAATCGTTTGTTCATTACAGTTCATCAGAACTCCATAGATACTACTTGTATTGTATACGAAAATACACACTCAGGGATATCTGGAAATTATGAAGCTGTCAGGTACTTTCGGACAACCCGTCATCACCCTTTTAAATAGGGGTAGCATTAGCAGAGGTAGGTGCATCAATGGCTGAGAAGAAGATAGAAGAGTTGCCTGGAGTTGGACCCGCAACTGCCGAAAAGCTGCGTGATGCCGGATATCAAGATCTTATGTCAATAGCAGTGGAGAACCCGAAAGTCCTCGCAGAGGTTTGCGAGATTGGGGAGCCGACCGCTGCCAAGATCATCGCCGCCGCAAAGGAAGCGGCCGACGTCGGTGGATTCGAGTCCGGAGATACAATACTGGAGAGAAGGAAGAACCTGAAAAGGCTTACATCTTCGTCGAAAGCGTTCGACGATCTGCTCGGCGGTGGATTGGAATCCCAAGCCATACACGAGTTCTTCGGCGAGTTCGGTAGTGGAAAGACCCAGATGATGTTCCAGCTGGCGGTGAATGCCACCATGCCGGTCGACAAGGGCGGACTGGACGGGGATGTCGTCATCATCGATACCGAGAACACATTCCGTCCGGAAAGGATCGTACAGATTGCCAACGCCCAAGGCATTGACCCCATGGAAACGTTGCAAAAGATCCACGTTGCAAGGGCTTTCAACTCATCGCACCAGATGTTGCTGGTGGAGAAGGCCGCGGACATGGCTGTGAAGACGCCGATCAAACTGCTGATCGTCGACTCGCTGACCGCCCACTTCCGTTCCGAATACGTCGGCAGGGGTACGTTGGCAGAGAGACAGGGCCTACTGAACAAGCATATGCACGACCTGCTCCGTTTCGGCGATGTCAGCAATGCCGTGATCGCCGTCACCAACCAGGTAGCGGCCAAGCCGGATGCGTTCTTCGGGGACCCGACCAGGCCAGTAGGAGGCCATATTGTCGGGCATGCTTCGACGTTCAGGGTGTACCTGAGGAAGAGCAAGGGCGGCAAGCGCATCGCCAGGCTCATCGATTCCCCGAACCTGCCTGAGGCAGAGTGCGTGATTACCGTCTCAGAAGAAGGTATAAGGGACTGATGCTTGACCAAAGCATCAGATGACCGACACAAGAAACGACAAAAGCTCCCCCTTCCTCTTTGAACTGTCGGGGGAGCATCCCACCCTTCCATCTGCCGAAGCATTAGCCTGTATAGAGGCTGAATGCCAACACCACACCAAACTGGGTTCGGGACCGGGCTATGATATCTTCAATCTCAACAGCGAGAACCTTCTTGGGATCGCGCACCGGATAGCACTCACGCACAAGATAGGCAGATACCTGGGTGCTTGTGACCTGCCGGACATGGAACGGTTCCTCAACGAATTGGAATTGCCGGAGGGCAGCGTTTCGGTTCGGGCCAAACGGATCGAGAAGAATCAATGGGACATCGATATTTTGGGCCTGGTAAAAAAATGCGGTGGGATATTGACCAGGGGCAGGGTCGTGGACCTAGAGAGGCCGGACGTACCAGTGCGCATACTTGTGTCCGACAGGCTGCATTTCTACATCAACGATTTCCAGATCGACCGCAAACAGTTCGATGTCAGGAAAGCAGGAGAACGCCCTTTCTTCTCGCCAGTCTCATTGCATCCGCGGTATGCCCGTACGCTGGTGAACCTCACGCGTGTCAGGCGGGGCCAGACACTTTTAGATCCATTCTGCGGCACTGGCGGAATACTGATCGAGGCCTCGATGATCGGGGCCAGGGTGCTCGGCTCGGATATCGCCGAGGACATGGCGGGCGGCTGTATCGCAAACCTGAATCACTTCCACGCGCCGTTCGAAAGGATCGATGTTTCTGACATCGGAGACATCGCCAGTGTGTTCGGAAAGGTTGACGCTGTGGCCACCGATCCTCCCTACGGCCGTTCTGCCAGTCTGTGGAAGGAGGGAAAATCCTCACTCTACGGTAGAGCTATGGACGCCTTCGTCGATACGGTCAGAACGGGAGGGAGGGTCGGAGTCGTCTTCCCTGGACCGCTCGATCATGTCCGGGACGAGCTAGAACTGACAGAATCTCATGTCCAAAGGGTGCACCGGTCACTTTCCAGGCACTACTTCATTTTTACCCGGAAATAGTCACGGTCAGGTTCAAATGGTTCTGGAAGCTCGAATCGCTCGAGGCATAGATCGGTAGGATCCGGGTGGTCGGCGATGCCGTATTCAACACCATGGCCTTGACGAGGACCGTGGAATTACCCTGATAGGGCAGCGCATAGACCAGCTGTGACGTGCCATTCCCAGATATGGGATGGTCCGTGTAAACATAGGCGGCAAGTCCCTCCCACGCCTGCAGGTTCACCGTGATCGTCTCGTTGGTGTTTCCGGTGTTGTTGACCCAGATCCGGAAATCCGTCGAGTTGCCGGGCGCAATGGTGGCGTTGTCAGCCCCGTTGATGTGCATACTGAAACTGTAATCGTTCGGTTCCATGAATATCGGTACTGGCACGAATGTTACCAGCAGCAAAGCAATCCCGATCGCTCCGAGCACTGTCCGCTTGGCTCCCAGCTTGGACAGGTCGTCGAGCGGTGCCGGGTGCCTGAGCCCGAGGAAGAATATCAGCACCGCGAACAACAACCACCCTGAATAGACCAGCAGACCCATCATGAACAGGGCGGCGACGGTGATATAGCTGAGGAAACGAGAATTATCACCGAGGAGGCCCCTGGCAACGTGCCCTCCATCCAGCTGTCCAGCCGGCAGAAGGTTGATCGCGGTCACGAAAAGGCCCACCCAACCGGCGAATGCCAGCGGATGGACGATGACGCTCCCCGAGATGGGGAAGAACGATGAAAGGAAATATGAAAGCATCGAAGCCATTGTGGTGGCAAACCCGCCGTTACCGTCGGTGATGTAATGGGGCGATTGCTGTGTCAGTATCATGCCGAAGATGAAGACCGGTATGGCAACGATCACACCGGCGATAGGACCGGATATTCCGATATCCACCAGCGCTTTCCGGTTCGGGATCGGATCGCGTATGGAAATGAACGCCCCGAACGTCCCCAACGGCGGGATCGATGGGATGAAGAACGGCAATGAGGCAGCGACCCCATGCTTTTTTGCCGTTAGATAGTGGGCCAGTTCGTGCACGCCCAGGATCGTCATCAGCGGGATCGCGAAGAAAAGAGCCCCCATGGTGAAGTTGTTGAGCGTCAGGAAATTAGAAGTGTTGGTGTAGCCGGCCCAAAGGATTGCGCCAGCAAGGATGGTCGTCACGAAGGTTATGCAGAGCAGGATGACGTTGACCCACATGCCCATCGGGTTGCGCTCGCCTTTCCTGACCACCGTGATAGTATATTCACCGCCCGCATGGGACAGGAACGGTATGAACTTCTTCTCGTTCATCTCCTTGCGCAGGCTGTCAAAGCTGGTCTCCAAGGTTGTGGTGTCCGGGCTGATGAAGATTTGTACAGACTGGGCATTGACCTTGACGTCATAGATCGGAAAGTACTTGCCGACCATCGCCCTGAGGAGTTCTATCTCCGCAGCCACGTCCGTGGGGACCATGAGCGCCCTTATCAAGAGTGCTCATATTAACATTTTCGTAGTAACAACGTATAGGCGGAAGCTGGTCTGGCTCTACCTTAACCTTGTAGAGGGGCACCACAGGACTCGCATTCGCCCTTATCCTTACTGTTGTACATCCCGCAGGTCGGGCATCGAACGGTTTGTGAGTCCTTACGCACCGTGAACTTTGTGCTCCCGCACTTTCGGCATATGCGTTCCCCTGAATCGGTCACTTCACCACATTTGATGCATTCTCTCATGCAGTATGCTTCTGACTAGAAGGAATAAAATGGTTCTCATGGGAAATCCTCTTTGGAAAGGATTGCTCTAGATGGCGCTCTAACCCGGGGAGATGCACGTCATGGATAATCCTTAATTAGCCCAACCCCAATCCTGCGCCGTGAACCGGATAGTCCAGTTGTTCCGATTGGGCAACTGCCTTATGGGTATCATCGGCCTCCTGATGAGCGTGCTGATAGCCACGGGAACCTCCATTTCGGATTACTGGGCCATCGCTACGGCGGCCGTCGTGGTTTTCTTCTTCGTGGCCGCGGGCAATTCCCTGAACGATTACATGGACAGAGAGGTCGACAAGCTGGCCCATCCAGAGCGTCCGATCCCGTCCGGGAGGCTAAGGCCAAAGACGGCCCGGACCATCTCGATAATCTGTTTCTCCGTCGCTCTTGTCGCATCATGCTTCCTTAGGTTCGAGGCGACTTTGGTGGTGATCGTGGCCATGGCGCTCATGCTGACCTACGAGATGAGCACTAAGAAGAAAGGCTTCTCCGGCAACCTTACGATCGGCCTGCTGACAGGCATGTTGTTCGTCTTCGGGGGAGCGGTCGTCGGTAAGATCGATAATACGATCGTCATCGCCCTGATAGTTGGTCTGGCCATTCTAGGTCGGGAGATCGTCAAAGACATAGAGGACATGGAGGCCGATTTCGACCGGAACACGCTTCCAAAGCGGATCGGCAAGAGGAACGCCGGGATAATCGGCAGCATCGCCTTCTTGATGGCGGTCGCATTGAGTCCAGTACCATATTTGACAAGCATGTTCGGGCTGGGGTATCTGTCGGTCGTCCTCGTGGCGGATGCAATATTTATATACTGTTCCATTGTTCATTTTCGAAATCCGACCAGGGGTCAACGGTTAGCTAAATATGCCATGCTGGTCGCCTTAGTGGCCTTACTGCTAGGTGGAATCCAATGAAAGTCATAGAATACCTTCGGAAAAGGGTCAGGAAAGGGACCTTGCATATGACGCTCATCGACCCGGCCAAACAGGAACCGGAACAGGCTGGAGAGATCGCAGCCTCGGCGGACCGTTTTGGTACTGACGCGATCATGGTCGGAGGTTCCACCGGCATCACCCAGGAAAACCTGGACGCTACTATATTGGCTATCAAAAAATCTATATCCAAATATGCTGTTTTTTTTCCTTGCTCTGCTTGCTGCATGTGTTTTGCTGCTGGTTTACGATGGGCAATGCAAAATAGACCACCAGACGGCACTAGGCTGGAACCATACGTTGGCAGCAGCATTGGGTGCCATTGTTCGTTCCAACTGATTCTATTCTCTTTGTTGTCAGGCCAGGAGACATGGGAGGAGGCCTCATGCTTGGTGGTGCCACTGGAATAATCGTACCATTAGCTTGGCAATGGATTCATCCTGCACTTGGTGCACTGCTCATGGCGGTCTCTTTGGCTGGCACCCTCTTCATCTGTGAGCACAAATGTCACGCTGAAACTTGCTGAAATCATTATGCAGACGCTGCAGTCAATGCGTGCAATGACCAGCAGATCGGGGTTCACTACCTCATCGGATACCCACTTGGGTTTGTGAGCGATGATCGCCCTCTTCTTGTGAGATTTTGTGTGGCGGGAACTCTTGCCCATAATTGTAGTTGACAAAAGTATCTGG
>CAVWKV010000023.1:0-3478 GCA_963755265.1 uncultured Methanomassiliicoccales archaeon
TTCGGTTACAATAGTAGGGAGGATCTACTGAAGACTGATGTTCCTTTCATGTATGCCAGTCCTTCTGAAAGGGATGTACATCTTCGGTATATTCGTGAAAGAGAATATTCGTTTGAATATCCTGTCGATCTACGGAAAAAAGATGGAACAATAATCAACACCCTCATCACCACTGTGGCCCGAAAAGACTCATGCGGGAATACAATCAGTTTTCAGGGATCGATACGGGACATCACCCAACGCAAGCGGGCGGAAGAGGCGTTGCGCGAAAGCGAGGAACGCCTGACGCTTGCGCTCGCTGGAGGAAAACTGGGTCTCTGGGATCTGGATTTGAGCACCATGAATATGATAGTCAACGATCGCTCCCTGGAGATCATAGGAAAGAATAGATTAGATGGACCGATGACCTTCAAAGATTGGTTGTCGAACCTCCATCCGGACGACCGGAAGAAGGTGTCCGAAGACATATACTCCGAGTCCGACCAACAAACTGATTTGTTCGAAGCAATGCTACGTTTCCGCCATGCTGATGGTGAATACCGATACATCCTGGACAGAGGTAAGGTCATCAAGTGGGATGACCGGAGGAGGCCACAACGTATTGTCGGTACCCTATTGGACATCACCGAGTTGAAAAAGATGGAGGAGGCCATGCAGACAGCGAACCGCAAGCTCAATCTACTCTCGGGCATAACCCGGCACGATATCACCAACCAGTTGATGGTGCTCTCGGGAAACTTGACCTTCTTGGATAAGAAGTTGTATGACCATTCATCCGAGGAGCATATCCGTAACGCTGAGGCAGCCGCGGAACGTATCTCCGATATGGTACGGTTCACCAAAGATTACGAAGACGTCGGCGTGCAGGCACCCATCTGGCAGGATGTCTGTGCTTTGGTGAGTATTGCTTCCAGAGATCTCCAAACTAAGAACGTGAAAGTCGTAAACGATGTTCCCGCCGGTTTGGAGGTCTTCGCCGATCCTCTGATCGCTAAAGTGTTCCATAACCTTATTCACAATGCATTGCGGCATGGCGGTGATCTCACCACTATCCGCTTCTCCCATGAGGAACAAGACGGAGTTCGTTTCCTCGTTTGCGAGGACGATGGCGTTGGCATCCCGGCGGAAATGAAAAAGAAACTGTTCACCGAGGGTTTCGGGAAGGATCATGGCCTTGGCCTATTCCTCTGCCGTGAAATACTCTCAATCACCGGGATCGTGATTACTGAGGAGGGCGAACCAGGGCAAGGGGCCAAATTCGTAATGACCATGCCTCAGAATGGCCTAAGAGAAACATGACCATGCAAGTTCAAAGTGTAATTCAGGCCGAGGAACTCTTTTCACCCGTGCAAATTTAAAGCCTCAAGGACAGCCAGATGTCCGGAATCGAACTATACTCCTTCTAAAAATATTTCTTGGTTATCTGGATGTAACTGAAGTAACTGAAGTTGGGGTGTCGGGACCGGTATCTCGATCTTTATGTTGTCTATCCAGACATCACAAAATAGATAATTGGGCATCAAATACTGGTTCGCTAATCACGAGGTAGTGTACATGGGCCTTCCAGCGCCGTGAAGATCTGAAGAGGAGATTCGCTCGTCTCATTTCTGTCATCACGTATGCACCCGTGCTGTCGATACCGATCTTCCTCGTGATCAACTATTTTTCCAAAGAGGAGTCAGCGTTCTTATCGATATCATTGATATCCATTGCATTCGCTGCGATACTTCCCTTATCGATCGTGTTTCTTTGGATTAGTCTTAGAAAAGAATCGGACATGGATATTCCTAAAAGAGAGGACAGGAGCTATCCACTGATCATCGTGGTCATGTCTTATCTCATCGGAACCCTGGTCCTGATTGCATTTCAGGCACCCTTGATAACAGTTGGCCTGATGTTCTGTTATTTTTCAAACACCCTGGTCATATTCTTCATTAACCTGCGTTGGAAGATAAGCATACATTCGATGGGCGTTGCTGGACCTACGGTCGCCTTGATCTTCTCGTTCGGATACCTAGGCGCTATCTCTGGTTTGCTTATCCCATTGGTGATGTGGAGCAGGGTGCACTTGAAGAAGCACACCGTCTCCCAGGTCATTGCAGGGGCTCTGCTCGGCCTAATCTTGACGACAGTCCAGCTTAACTTGCTGTTATCATAACTAGTATGAATCCGGTAAAGGAGCATTAGCACATAAATGATGAAAATACCGAGAACAGGTTTCGATATTTATGAAGTGAATTAGACCATTAGCCAAAATTTACTTCGACTATGATTCTTCGTTTTTGGACTAGACGTTAATTTTGAAGGTGAAAAGCTGCAAAGACAGGGACTTATCCCCACTAAAATCTTTTAACTTTGTTGTGGGCTTTGAGGTGGATTTCCATCCACTCAATTGAATAGCTAATGAAAGATTCCATCCTTATTTGGAAAGACTCAACCTTGGTTGAAAAACAATTAAGGCTTTTATATCCTTTTTATAACAATAATAGATATTATTGATTCGATACTAATGGCAATCAAAATGATTATTTATTTCAAGGAGTTTGTTAACCACTAGCTGACAATTATGAATGCCCGCGTTGCTAACAGGAAAGGAAGAGGGGAACTTCATGTTACTTTTGAATTCCGGCAAAGAAGAGAATCCCCAATTGGGTGAATCTCGGAGAAATCTGGCCCAACTATACAAATCTTGTAATATCGTACCAATAATTCATCATTTTATCCTAATTGGGTTATATATGGTATAAATAGGAGAATCAACTATGCTCAACTCGTAAAGAGGCATCATGGGTGATTATCGAGTCATTTGTTCCAAGTGTGCTCATGCACAAGAATCATTTGCCCTTCGCTGCCCTAACGACGATTCTTTGCTCAAAACGGCCTACTCTCAGAAGCAGTTAGTTCTCCGACCCTTTCCTGGTATGTGGAGATTTTTCGAATGGCTGCCGGTGAACGGTATCCTGAACAACGCTCACAGCGGTCCAGTGACCTACAAGAGTGAAGGTCTCGCCAAGGAGATCGGTCTTAAAGAGCTATACATTACTTTCAATGGTTACTGGCCGGAAAGGGGGGCAGACATGCTTTCCTGCAGTTTCAAGGAACTGGAAGCACTGCCAACAATGCGCCGAATAGAGGAACAGGGAGGGGACAATATCCTAGTTGTGGCAACGGCCGGTAACACTGGCCGAGCCTTTTCCTATATAGCTTCCCTGATCGGACGGCCGGTGGTGATCGTAGTCCCTTCTGGATGCTGCGAGCGAATTTGGATTACGAACTCAGAACGGAACAAGGTACTGGTCGTCGCCGTGCAAGGTGATTATTACGATGCTATCGTCCTTGGCGATCGTCTCGCTTCCCTGCCAGGTTTCGCCCCGGAAGGGGGAGCAAGGAACGTGGCACGCCGGGACGGGATGGGCACAGTCATCCTTGACGCGGTCCAGCTCATTGGGTCGTTACCCCGTCATTATTTTCAGGCGGT
>CAVWKV010000024.1:0-3063 GCA_963755265.1 uncultured Methanomassiliicoccales archaeon
CCCGGCGCTGCACGTTCAAGCTGCCGTCCCGATTGATGACGCGGCGGTAGGGCGCGGTGAACTGCTGGGTCAGCCCGGGGTCAAAGCTGGGTTTGTGCATAGCCATCAGATTACACGAAGCCGGGCGAGGGTTCGGTCGAGTGAATGGTCAAATCAGCTCTTGGCGCAGTTGCGGGTAGGTGTATACTGAATCCGCGGGCGGATTTTCGCATCCAATCTTAAATGCGCGGTCTCCGCAATCGCGCAGGGAAGCGGCAGCCGGTCGATGCTGGTGGCTCCGGCCAGCGGGACGGCAAGCGCGGCGCCCGCGGGCTGGCTTCACTCCATAAAGACAATCGCCGGTTCCTCCGTCCGGAGCCATGGAGCCATCGCGGCGCCGGACTGGGCGGGCAGTGTGGCAGTTCGGATTCGGAGCGCGCCAGGCGCCGGAAGGCGGTGGCGGCCGGGCGCGGTCACAAGCACTGAAGTTTTTTTGGATTCAGCCGATAAGAGAACCGGTGCGATTGCGTCCTTCGCTTTGGTGCGGGGCGCGCAGGTTAATTTGGCATTAAGGTTGCTAGGTATCGACTGATCTGGCCACCGCCCGGGTAGCGCGGCGGCAAGATAGCCCTAGTGAGGGATTGGCCGTGCGAGGGAGAGAAGGGACGTGCTAGTTAGGTAGGAATTGGTGATGATAAGGTGGGAAGAGGTGTTGCCGATGGAGATGGCGTTCGAAGCGCCGGTGGCGTTGATCTCGAGATCGCCAATGAGGTAAGGGTTGGAGGATGAGCCGTCACCCGGCCATCCATTGGTAGCGATCAGATAGGCAAGGTCCGTGTTGTTGTGAACTACGATGGGGCCGTGTTGGATCATCGGGGTTGAGGGGCCCTGGGCAGAGACCTGCCCGGCCGCTCCGACGAACAACATACCTGCGAGCGAGACGATCATCACTACTGCAAGCAGTGCGGGGATGATGCTCCTCATTTTGTCACTGTACGAACCGTTTGAATTCCTTTCGATCACTAGCAACCCTTCCTACAGTTTTGGAGGGGTCCCTGTCTATTAGAAGGGCCTAAGTCCGGTTACCGTTCCTGATACTGATAATAACACGAATGATAACGAGAGCCAGCAGGCTAGCAAATATGAATGGATGATGTTGATGACTAACAAAAATTGGAGGGACAAGAAGCGTAGAAATAATGACGAAGTATCGTCATCTTTGAAAGAATAAGTGCAAGGAATTCTTTCAACAGCAACATTCATTTCATTGTCCTTGGATATCGAATAAGCTATCGGTGTTCCAGATGCCCAGACCCCTAAATACAAGGAAGAAAGCGTATCTTAGGGATGGCCGTGCCCCCATTCCAAATTCAGAAGCAACATCCAAGGTCATGAGTGCGAATAGGGGAAAAAATACTGGACCTGAAGTCAACCTTAGACAAGCCTTATGGAGGGCAAATGCGAGGGGGTATAAGGTCAACAGTAAGGATTTACCGGGTAGGCCAGATATCGTTTTCACGAAGAAGAGGTTGGCTGTCTTCGTCCATGGTTGCTTCTGGCACAGATGTCCGATTTGTATGACTCGGACCCCCAAGACCCACGAAGAATTTTGGAAGAACAAGTTCGAAAAGAACACTGAGCGTGACGCTAAAGCCATTGAAGACCTCCATGCCCTCGGGTGGAGAACAATGATTATATGGGAATGCGAGGTCCGTGATAATTTGAACGACGTCGTTAATATGATCAAACGAGCCTTGGAGGAATCATGACAGACGTTGACTACGATTCTTCCGATGCTGAGTCGATCATCAGGTTTGCTCATCGATTGAAAGGGCATGCCCTTAAAGACCTGACTAGTGAAAAGGGCTCGTTCGGTATCGAGACAGTTAGCAGATCCAAAGGTACCTTTGGAACGGCCCTGGAAGAGCTATACTTTCATATTCATCCAGGGAACGAAGGGGGCACACCGGACTTCAAAGAGGCGGGACTGGAACTCAAATCGTGTCCAACCCTCTGCAAGAATGACAGACTGGTCGCCAAAGAGCGACTTGTTTTGAGCTTGATCAATTATGAGGGAATTGTCGATGAGGAATGGGCAACATCGACCTTCATCAAGAAGAATGGAAAAATGCTACTCGTGTTCTATCTCCATGAAGAGGATGTTGCCGCGATCGAGCTAAAGATTGTCCTTACTGGTGAATGGACTTTTCCGGCCGAGGCTATTCCTCATAATTAAGGCGGATTGGGAAAGGATAAAGGCAAAGGTCAGGGCAGGTAAAGCGGACGAACTGTCTGAAGGGGATACTCTCTACCTTAGAGCATGCACAAAAGACTCAATCTCAAGGGCAATCAGGTCCCAGCCTATGTCTACCAAGAAGGCCAAGCAAAGGGCGTACTCACTTAGACCGACATATGTAGACTCCATCATCGAAAGGCTGAAACAAAGAGATGCATCTGAGGAATTGAAGAATTCCATAATCAAAAACCCAATGGAACTTGAGCGCAGAAGCACCTTCGAACAATTGGTCGAAGATAAGTTCAGACCTTACCTGGGAAAGAGCATCGATACGATTGTAAAGGAACTCAAGATCCCATACAAAGACAAGGCAAAAAATTACAACGCCTTGGTCACCAAAAGAATACTTGGCGTCGATGATAAGGCCATAGAATTCCAAAGGGCGGAAATCACAGTCAGAAGTATCTTGCTGAATGAAAAAGGCGGGTTGAAAGAGAGCATTTCATTCCCCGCCTTTGACTATTCCAGATTAGAGCAGGAAAGGAACTGGGAAGAATCGAGCATCAAAGAGATGTTTGAGCGGAGGTTCTTCTTTGTCATTTATCAAATGAGACCAGACGGGGTTAAAGAGCTCAGAAAGGTGATGTTCTGGTCGGATCCCCTATGAAGACCTTCTGAAAGTGAGAGACGTTTGGGCGACGACCACTGAGAGAATACGTCGGAACGGATATGAGGACCTTCCGAAAATGAGAGATAGTATCGTCTCGCACATTCGGCCTCATGGCCGAAACGCTCAAGATAAGGTAGTTGCTCCTGATGGATCGATGGTTAAGAAGCAGTGCTTCTGG
>CAVWKV010000025.1:0-10651 GCA_963755265.1 uncultured Methanomassiliicoccales archaeon
TGCCGTCCGTGCTTCCTCCCTTCACATACGACATCTGGTATGGGATCTTCTTTTTCTCGCACACCGAGAATACCAGCTCCTTCAGGGGCT
Source organism: uncultured Methanomassiliicoccales archaeon (assembly GCA_963755265.1). Lineage (GTDB taxonomy): Archaea > Thermoplasmatota > Thermoplasmata > Methanomassiliicoccales > UBA472 > DASXVU01. Next base: position 91 of record CAVWKV010000025.1, read on the forward strand.
GGTTCGGAATCATCCCGCCATCCCATATGGTGATTGCCAGCCCGCCCCCCATTCGCGCCGGGACCATTATCGGATCGATGCCGGGAACATCCCCTGCGATGTCGACATCAACGATGATGGCCACATCTGGCTTCACGCTGTTGGCGACTGTCTTGGCACCTCTCGTGCCCACCTCTTCCTGCACTGTGCAGGCTGCCACCACCTTGTTCGGATGCTTAATCTTGCCTTCCTTGAGTGAACGGATCAGGTCTAGCACCGTGCAGACACCGAGGCGGTCGTCCAACGCCTTGCCCATGGCCAGCGTCCGTTTACCCACCTTCCTTCCGTCCTTGAAAGCGGTCTTGGAGAACCATTGGAAACGACTGTCCGGAACCACGCAGTCCCCCAGCCTTACGCCGCATTCGTCCACCTCTTCCTTGTTCGCGCACCCCAGGTCGATGAACATCTTGTCCTTAGTCACGACCTTCTTCAACTCCTCTGATTCCATAAGGTGCGGAGGCTTGCATGCGATGACACCGTTCAAAGGGCCTTTCCTGCTCATGATCAGTACCCGCTGTCCGAGAAGTACTTGATCGAACCAGCCCCCCAATTGGTTGAATGTCAGATAACCGTGAGATTCGATTCCCGTTACGATGAAACCGCATTCGTCCATATGTCCGGCGAAAAGGACAGTAGGTCCGTCCTCCCCATCCTTCTCGAACATGAGGTTTCCGATATTATCGTTGTAGACCCGGTCGGCGAACACTGAGGCGTAATCCTTGCACATCATAGCCACCTGCCTCTCGAAACCGGAGGGGCCAGGGGCGCCGCACAATTCTTCGATGAATTTCAGAGATCTCTTATCCATGGGAATCGCCAGATCGTTTTCAGGGCAACAAGCCCTGGAGATATGGTTGAAATCCAGCTCATCAGATAAATACCTTGGTCCGTGGACCCTATCACGGAAAGCCATACATCCATTCTAACCGCAGCATATTTCTAATACCTGAATATAGGCGGACACTGACGATGGCATGGGCAATGTCCATAGGCGATCGTGGTTTGTGCGAATTCGAAGGAGCCGTACTAGAGGATGCATGGTACGAGCTTGAGGGCGCCTATGAGGTCTTTGGTATCGGGAGATGCCGGTTCGTATTCGTCCACTGCCGGTCGGCATTGCTCATCAGCCTCGTGTCGCTGGCGAAGAAGGAAGGATTCTCTATTTCTGAGGGTAACATCGAATCTTTGGGTCGAAAGCTGAAAATGCCGCAGCACCTGATCGATTCGTGCACGGCGATCGAACAGGCCGGAAGATACGAACAAATCTTGAATAAAAAGATAGAGGACCAAGAGTGCGCCGAGATCGTCCTCAGTAAGACCCTAGAAGCGTTCGAATGGATCAGAGGAGAGATTGCCGAATAAGCGCAGATCTCGTTCCCAAGATAATATGGATGAGTGCTAAGAATGGATTGAGAGAACAGGAATCCCATAAACAGACCGTTCTTAATCATAAGAAGAAATGCTACAGGAAGAATTGATACATTAGGTCGTTATGAAAATGCGGCGATCTCCGTTGATAGGGCAAACTGGTTATTCCCGGTAAGGTTCTGATGAATAACCATTTTATCCTTGATGCCATTACGAGGGGCAACGCCACCATAGCTTAGTCCGGTTGAGCAGCTGACTTGTAATCAGCAGGCCGGGAGTTCGAATCTCCCTGGTGGCTCCATAGATTTCTACATCATAATCTTGATTCCTGTTATATCGTTCCTGTTATATCGTTCTTGAACAATATACGAACGTGTAATGTGCCCGGAATGATGGTTATTTTCGCTGAATCCGCTTAAAAACCATCAGGTTTCTAGAATGTTGATGGGAATAGATTAGTAATAGTGCATTCCTAGCCGTCTTAGAGAAGAACAGGGACCATTTACAATGAAAACAAATGAGAAGAGACCGCTGGCTGAAGTGGAAAAGGAATATCTAGGCAGAGTATGGACCGCAGGCATCGACCATGAACCGGGATTGGAAGGATTCCGCTATTGGGTCTCGGAAAGGGACGGCACCATCTGCAAGATAATGGAAGACAGCGGTGTCGAGGAAATGGCCCTAAGAAAAACTAAAAAGAAGAAAAAGAATTGAGAACAGATGGCTGGGAGCCTACTCCCAAACAATATCATTTTCTAGGAAATTTACCTTCAGGACCAATATCCTGAAATTGTGCGGGATCGTTGGATTCCCGTGGACGTCACCCGGTTCGCACACAACGATGTCGCCGGGGCTTAACGTCACTTTCTGCCCGTTTATCACGAAGGGCGCCTCATCCAGTGCGTAGAATATCTCCGTCTGGAAACGGTGACGGTGTTGCCGAACGACGTCTCCCTGTTTGAATTCCACCTCTTGAAAGAAAGAACCGGGGATGCCCGAACTCATCAACTAGAACTCTTTTCGAATATCCTTGTCCATGCACGATCTTGGCCGCATCATGCTTGAAATGCTTCATGTCACTAATTCCGTATGGCGTCCCTGATGGCCCCGTCTAGGATGTCCAACCCGGAATCGAGCTGTTCCATTGGGATGATGATCGGAGGTATGACCCGGATCCCGGATTTACCGCAACCCAATGTTATCACCCCGCGCTTCATGCACAACTCGTCCACCTTATCCCTGAGCCTGCAGGCTGGTGTCTTGCTCTTCCTGTCCTCGACCAGTTCGATCGCCTGCATCATGCCGAACCCGCGGACGTCCCCGACCTGTTCATACTTCTCTTTCATCTCGTCGAGGCGCTTCCTAAGGTGTACGCCCTTCTTCGCCGACATCTCGACGATGCCTTCCTCTTCATAAACGTCAAGGGTGGCCATCGCCGAGGCACAGGCAACGCAATTTCCGCCATAAGTATTGGAATGAGCCCCTTTGACCTTCCAATCAAGCTCGGTCCTGAACGTGGTGGCGGCGATGGGCAGCCCGGACCCGAGGGATTTGGCCATGCATGCAATGTCCGGCTCGATGCCGTGATGCTCGATACACCACATCTTACCAGATCGGCCCATACCCGCCTGGACCTCGTCATCCACAAGCAGGATTCCCTCCTTGCTGATGATATCGTATATCCTCTTGGCCCAACCCTCAGGTGGTACTATGTAGCCGCCTTCGCCCTGGATAGGCTCCATGAAAAGTGCCGCAACCTCATCTGGTGGCGTGATCGTGTCAAAATAGATCTCTTCCAATATATCGGCGCACCAGATGCCGCAGGACGGATACTCCAGGTGGTAAGGGCATCGGTAACAATAGGCATAAGGGATGTGTGTGACGCCGGGGACCATGGGTGCATAATGGCCACGCTGCACCTTCTTCGATGCCGTGAGGGAGAGCGACCCCATGGTACGACCGTGGAACGCCCCGATGAACGCGATGAACCGCTTCCGGTCTGGCCTGTTCCATCGGGCCAGCTTCATGGCCGCTTCGACAGCCTCCGTGCCGGAATTGGAGAAGAAGACCTTCTTCTTGTAATGGCCCGGTCCGACCTTGCACAGACGTTTCGCCAGCTCGGACTGTATATCGTAATAGAAGTCGGTCCCGGCGAAATGCATGAGCTTGGCCGTTTGTTCCTGCACCGCCTTGACAACCCTAGGATGGCAGTGACCGATGTTCATGACCGCGACCCCGCTGGCGAAGTCCAACATCGTATTCCCGTCGACGTCCTGAATCACCGCGCCGGAGGCGCTCTCTGCCACGATCGGCGCCGACTTTGTGGAGGTGGCGAGGAACTCATTGTCCATCTCGATAATCTTCTTAGCCTTCGGCCCTGGAGGGTCGATGATGATGTTGGGAATCTTTTCCACGATACCGCGCTCCATTGTCCAGACGGAACGTTAATCGCAGCTAACATTATATGATGATTTGCTGGGTGGCCAACCATTGTACCTTTCGCAATGACTGGAAATAATGAGCTGGAACCTTACTCCTCGATCCCCTCAGCCAGTTCCGCACTCTCGATCATCTTGGAGAGTATCTCATAGGCGTGGATCATGTCCTTTTCGTCGACAATGAAGATCGTGTCGGTATAGCAGGATACCGACTCCGCAACGTTGACGCTGTTCTCCGATAAGTTGGATGCCAGGTACGAGAACACTCCGCTCGTTTCCATGATCTTCTCCGGCGACTTTACCGATATCTCGACCAGGCTGGGGCGGACCCTAAGAACGTTCTCTTTGCCGACCGCGTTGACGACCTCGTTCTTGAGCTTCTCGTCAGCGATTATGGTGATGGCATGAGCGCCTTGAATCACCTGCATTATGGCCTTCTCGTTAATCAGTTTCTGGAAGATGTTCTCCAACTTATGCAGCACGGTCCAGTCATTCTTGGCGGTGACTGCGCAGATCTTTGTCTTCACCTCGAGGCGGCTGTTGCCTAGGATCGTGAGGACATCCTTCTCGTGGTCCTTCTTAGAAAGCTTGACGGAATAGCGCCGGCAAGCAATCATGACCGCCTCCTCGTTCTTCACGCTGAGGTCCTTCATGATCAGTCTGGCGAGCGATGAGTAGTTGATAAGATCCTTGGAGATGCAGTCCTTGATACTGGGGTGAGCGTCGATGTACGCCCTGGTCTTCTCGGCGATGCTCTCCTTGGGAGCAGGTTCTTTCATGTAAATCCAACATATAATAAAAGGGATATTTGAGCGTGTCTATTTTTGGACACTTTGCTCATTGGGCGCGGTCAGGAACGCCTTCAGGGATTCGTTGAATGTCCTCACCGATGCGTCGGAGATGATCAGGGGCGGCACCACGCGGACCACCTTGGTCGCTGCCACGTTGATAAGAAGCCGCTTCTCCAATCCGAACTTCTGGAACTCCTTGGCCTTGTCCCCCATCTCAATGCCGGTCATCAGGCCGAGGCCACGAACGCCCTTGACACAATCGGCACCGGATACGATCTTAACCAGGTCAGAACGCCATTTCTCGCCTAGCTTGGCCGAGCGCTCCACCAGATTATCGGTCTTCAGCGTGCTTATGACCGCACAGGCTGCAGCACATGCGAGGGGGTTTCCCCCGAAGGTGGTCCCATGCGATCCCGGGGTAAATGCCTTGGATATCTCCCTGGTCGAGACCAACGCGCCGATGGGGACGCCCCCACCGAGCGCTTTTGCCATTGTGATCATGTCTGGAACGACATTATAGTGTTGGAACCCGAACCATTTACCGGTCCGACCCATTCCGGTCTGGACCTCATCGATGATCATGAGAGCGCCGGTGTCATTGCAGACGTCACGGGCCGTCCTCATGAACTCTGGAGTGGCAGATATGACCCCTCCCTCGCCTTGAATGGGTTCCAGCATGACTCCGGCCGTGTCCTTGTTGACCGCCGTTTTCAGCGCTTCTGGGTCGTTGTAAGGGACGAAAGAGAAGGCCTGCGACAGCAACGGCTCGAATCCGGTCTGGTATTTCACCTGGCCAGTGGCGGAAAGGGCGCCTGCCGTGCGGCCATGGAACGAGTTCTGACAGGCCACGAAGTGCTTGCGTCCGGTAGCCTTAAAGGCCAATTTAAGCGCCGCTTCGTTCGCTTCTGCACCGCTGTTGACGAACATGGAAACGCCTAAGGGGCTTGGCACTATCGATGCCACCGCCTCCCCAAGATCTGCCTGCTCCTTCACATAGTACAGGTTCGACACGTGGATCATCCTTTGGGCCTGTTCCGATATCGCCTTCACCAGGGCTGGATGATTATGCCCGAGGGCATTTACCGCGATGCCTGCCACATAGTCGATGTAACGCTTTCCCTGCAGGTCGTAAAGGAATTCCTTCTCCCCCTTGGAGAAGCATATATCCTCGCGGCCATAATTCTGAAACAGATATGCTGAATTTAGTAACTTGACTTCCTGGAATTCCATAGTAGATTGTCTCCTTGTTGATATTGTGCTGATATTGATTCCATATGTCTAATGTTTTATCCGAGTCCCCCGGTTCTCGCCCCGGAGCAGCTGGGCGATGATCGCCTCTGGGTCTTTCCCGCAGATGATGTCGGCTGTCCCACCGTTCGAGACGGCGAGACAGCAGGCTTCCAACTTCGGGATCATCCCTTCCTTGACAGTCCCTTCGGCGACTAGCCTCGCGATCTCATCCGTTCTGATTTCCTTAATAACCGAGCTTGGGTCGCTGAGTTCCCTCATAAGCCCTGGAACATCGGTGACTAGGATGAACTCCTCCGCCCTCACAGCCTTGGCCACATGCGCCGCGACGGTGTCAGCGTTCACGTTGTAAAGATGCCCTTTCCGGTCGGAGCATATCGAATATATGATCGGAACGAAGCCCAGATCGACCAGCCATTCGATCGGGCTAGGGTCGACCGATACCACCTCACCGACGTGACCCAGGTCGGCCACGATTTCTACGCCGTTCTCGATGCCCTTGACCGAATCCATCTTGCGGCAGATGATCATCCCGCACTCCGAGCCGGCCAGACCAATGGCCTTTACGTCGAAGGAACGGATCGCGGTGACCAGCGAGTCATTAATCCGGCCAAGGACGCTCTTGGCCACCATTAGCGTGTTATCGTCGGTGACCCTCAGCCCCAGCACTTTGCGCACTGGGAGCCCGTTCTTCTTCATCTCCTCGGTGATCTCCGGCCCGCCCCCATGAACTATGATGGGCCTTATTCCCATGGAGACCAGCAAGGCGATGTCACGACTGAAACGGCCTTGGTCTATGGAGCCCCCGATGGAACTGCCACCGAACTTGATGACGACCGTCTTGCCCTTGAGTTCCCCTGCCCGCGGAAATTCCAAACCGACATTGGTCATTCTGCTGCCTCAGGTGGTGTACATGGCATTGATTTTGACATAATCATACGTAAGATCGCATCCCCACGCCTCACCGGACGAGAAGCCAATGGCCAGGTTCAGGTCAACGATGACCTTCTTGCCCGATAGGACCTTTCTGGCATCGACCTCCGACTGGGTCCCGGGTATCATCGTGGGCGAACCATTCTCGAACAAGGTTACTACCGTCTCACCGTCGCTTATCTTGAGAACCAGTTCGTCTAGCTTGAAGTCTGCACCGGAGTTGCCCAGCGCCGACAATATTCGTCCGAAGTTTGGATCCGCGCCGAAGACGGCGGTCTTGACCAGGTTCGATGAGATGATGCCCTTCGCGGCGCACCTAGCCTCCTTCGGGTCCTTGGCGCCGGTGACCCTGACCTCAATGAGCTTTGTCGCTCCTTCACCGTCGATGACAACCTTCTTGGCAAGCTGCTGCGCCACGTAGCGTACTCCCTCCCAGAACATTGTGTCGTTGTCCGCCGCTGCCCCCCCGGCACATCCATTGGCCATAAGGATAGAGATGTCGTTAGTGCTCTGGTCCCCGTCCACGCTGATGACGTTGAAGGACTGGTCCATGATCTCCTGCCATTGTTTATTTATGTTCTTCTCTAGCTTGGCATCGGTGGTTATGAACGAGAGCGTTGTGGCATGCAGTACCTTGACGTTTGGCGAGATCATGCCGCTTCCCTTTGTGATGCCGGCGATCGTGGCCACCGTTCCGTCCTTCAGGGTAACTTTACAGCAGGCCTGCTTTTCCACCGTGTCCGTGGTCATGATGGCCCATGCCGCTGCCAGGTCAGCTTCCTTTCCATGGTTCAGCTGATTGACCGCCAATGATATGCCGCTCATGACCTTCTCCATGGGAAGGAACCGGGATATCACTCCGGTGGAGGCTATGCCCACGAGATCCTCCTTGATCTTCAGCTCCTTGGCCAATCCCGCGATCATCTGGTTCGCGTCGTAAAGACCGCGCGGACCGGTGATGGCATTGGCGTTCCCGGAGTTGACCACGAGAGCCTGCAACAGGCTGGGGTCCTTCTTCATCATGACCTCTATGGGCGCGGCGCGGACGCGGTTCTGGGTGTACGCCAGGGCACAGCGGGCCGGCCTCTCAGAATAGATGACCGCAAGGTCCAACTTTTCTTTCTTGATACCGCAGTGAACGCCAGCCGCCTTGAAACCCTTCGGCGATGTGATCCCACCCTCAATTGTTTCCATTTTTAAACCCCCAGTCCCGGAAAATCAAGTCCCGTTTTCTCGTCCAGACCGAACATGATGTTACAGTTCTGGATCGCCTGGCCAGACCCTCCCTTTACGAGATTGTCCAGCGCGCTCATTACCACTACGTTGCGTTCTCCCGCCATCTCGAATCCGATCTCGATGAAGTTAGAACCAGCCACCGATTGCATGGTCGGGACCGACTCGAATTTGATGAAGCGGGAACCGACGTAGAAATCGCGGTACAATGCGGCCATGTCCTCACGCTCCATCGGTTCCTTCAGGTGTGGATATGAAGTGCACAGCATGCCTCTGACAACAGGGACCAAGTGTGGCGTGAATATAACCTCGACCGGTGAACCGGAAACACGTTCCAGGACCATCTTGATCTCGGGAGTGTGGCGGTGCACACCGACCTTGTACGGCGTTACGCTCGCTCCGCAGTTGGGATGGTGTGAGGCCTTTGTCGGCTCGGCCCCGGCCCCTGACGTCCCGCTCTTGGCGTCGATGATGACGCGTTCCTCGACCAGCCCCTTTGCGAACAACGGTGCCAGGGCCAGGGAAGAGCAGGTAGGGTAACAGCCAGGGTTGGCCACCAGGTCGGCTCCCTTGATCTTATCACGGAAGAGTTCGGGAATGCCATAGACTGCCCTGGAAAGGTTCCCGATGTCACGGTGCTCGATCCCGTACCATTTCTTGTATATCTCTGGATCACGAAGGCGGTAGTCACCGGACAGATCGATGCACCTTAACACCTGAGGACACAGTTCAGGCACTACATCCATGGAGGCGCCATGCGGGGTGGCCACGAAAACCACGTCATATCGTTTCCCCCTTGAAGCTTGTCCGTGAAGTTCAGCTCGACGAACCCGTTCAGGAAGGGATGGACCTTCCCAACCTTGACTCCGGCATGCTGCCTGGAGGTCATCGCCTTGAGCCTTATCTCTGGATGACGGCACAGCAAGCGGGCCAATTCCCCACCAGTATACCCCGAACCGCCGATTATCGCTGCACTTATCATGATGTTTGTCCTCAATCACTTTATGAAGAGTTGGCGAATTACGAAAATTGCTTATTAAGCATGATGACCGAAATGGGACAATCGGAATCTCCCCTGTCCCTGCCGGAACTATGGCCAGGTAGACTGTTTTTGTCTATGTCCGAAAGAAGACGGACGCGACCGCAAATGTCTCTCGCCTATCATTACCCCTTAATAAGCTCCCTCCGCTCACCGAGGAAGATTCATATGGCACCCAGTAAAAAGGCTAGTAAATCATCTGTCAAGTCATCCGAGCGCAAGAAGGTTGTTCTTGCATACTCTGGCGGGTTGGATACTTCGGTCGCCATCCGCTGGCTTCAGGAAAAGCACGATGTGGACGTGATCGCGGTTTCAGTCGACGTGGGACAGCCAGGACAGGTCGAGGAAGCGATCGAGCGCGCCTACACAATTGGCGCCGTCAAGGCATATGCGGTCGACGCGAAGAAAGAGTTTGCCGAGTCATATGTGTTCAAGGCACTGAAGGCCAACGCGCTGTACATGGGTACATACCCTATGGCGACATCCATCGCCAGGCCGCTCATCGCCAAGATCCTGGTAGATGTGGCGAAGAAGGAGAAGGCCCACTACATCGCCCACGGATGCACCGCCAAGGGCAACGACCAGGTCCGTTTCGATGTTTCTATTGGGGCTCTGGCACCTGAAATTGAGATCATCGCGCCGATGCGGGAGTGGGTGATGACCCGTGAAGAAGAGATTGAGTACGCCCGGAAGAATAAGATACCCATCAAGGTGAAGAAGGCGTCCCCCTACAGCACGGACGAGAATCTTTGGGGCAGGTCCTGCGAATGTGGTTGCCTTGAGGATGCCTGGCAGGAGCCGCCCGAGGACGCGTATGAGTGGACCAAGAACCCAGCCGCCGCGCCAGACCAACCACGCTATGTGGAGATCGGGTTCGAGAAAGGGCTACCGGTCTCTTTGGACGGCAAAAAGTACAACGCAGTGGACCTGATCGAGAAGCTCAACACCATCGCCGGGGAGAATGGCGTTGGACGCATCGACCAGGTGGAGGACCGCCTGGTGGGCATCAAGTCCAGGGAGATATACGAGTCTCCGGCGGCGGTCGTCCTGATCGAAGCGCACAAGGACCTGGAAAAGATGGTGCTGACGAAGGATGTCAACAACTTCAAGCGCATCTCCGAACAGCGCTATGCCGAACTGTGCTATGACGGACTTGTGGTTCTCCCCGTTGAAGGATGCGCTGGACGCGTTCATGGACTCGACCCAGGAGTTCGTCACCGGAACAGTCCGGGTGAAGCTGTTCAAGGGCAAGCGCCATCGTCGTCGGCCGGAAGTCCAAGTACTCGCTGTACGACCATGGGCTGGCCACATACGCCAAGGGGGACCAGTTCGACCACACCTGCGCCAAGGGATTCATCTACGTCTGGGGATTGCCGCTCAAGAACGTGGCCTCCGACCCAGAAGCTGAAGAAGTAGGTGGAGAAATGTCACAAGGTCCTCTGGTCGGGTAGGTTCAGCGAAGGTCCCGACGA